>DASYAD010000267.1:0-43944 GCA_036501515.1 Trebonia sp.
CGCCTCGGCCAGCGCGTCCTCGACAGAAGAGCCGTGCAGGATCACCGACGCGCCGTAGCCGAGTGTCGCCTCCACCTTCGGCAGCGGCGCCCGTTCCGGCATGACCACCGTGGCCGAGGCCCCGAGCAGCCCGGCGGCGAACGCGACGCCCTGCGCGTGGTTGCCAGCACTGGCCGCCACCACGCCGCGGGCCCGCTCGGCACCGGACAGCCGGGCGATCCTGGTGTACGCGCCGCGCACCTTGAACGACCCGGTTCGCTGCAAGTTCTCGCACTTCAGGTACACCGGGCCGCCCAGCTGCTCGGACAGCACCCGCGAGTAGAGCATCGGCGTGGTCGAGATGACGTCGCTGAGCAGCTCACGCGCCGCGACGATGTCATCGGCCTGCACTAGGGGGGAAATTGTTGCCACACCACGCAACATTAACCGCGCTGTAGTCATCCGAAGATGCGAGCACGCACGGAGCCGACATAGTGTCGTAAGAGTGCAGCACAGTAGCGAGGAACTCAACGCAAGCGCTCCGAACGGCAGGCCAGCCACCCTGGGCGAGCTGAAGGCGAGCGGCCACGTCTACCGCACCGTTAAGCAAGAGATCAGAGAGAACCTCCTGGCGCGGATGCGCGCAGGTGAGGACCGGTTTCCCGGCATCGTCGGTTTCGACCAGACGGTGCTACCCCACGTCGAGCGCGCGCTGCTCGCGGGGCACGACATCATCCTGCTTGGCGAGCGCGGCCAGGGGAAGACCCGGCTGATCCGCACGATCGCGGGGCTGCTCGACGACTGGACGCCGGTGGTGACCGGCTGCGAGATCAACGACCACCCCTACGCCCCGGTCTGCGCCCGCTGCCGCCGCCTGGCGGCCGAGCTCGGCGACGAGCTGCCCGTCTCGTGGCAGGACCGGGCCGACCGCTACGGCGAGAAGCTCGCGACTCCCGACACCAGCGTCGGCGACCTGATCGGCGACATCGACCCGGTCAAGGTGGCCGAGGGCCGTACTCTCGGCGACCCCGAGACCATCCACTTCGGCCTGGTGCCGCGCACCAACCGGGGCGTGTTCGCCCTGAACGAGCTGCCTGACCTGGCCGAGCGCATCCAGGTGGCGCTGCTCAACGTGCTCGAGGAGCGCGACATCGGCGTGCGCGGCTACTCGCTGCGCCTGCCGCTCGACATCGTCCTCATAGCCAGCGCGAACCCCGAGGACTACACCAACAGGGGCCGGATCATCACGCCGCTGAAGGACCGGTTCGGTGCCGAGGTCCGCACCCACTACCCCCTCTCGCTGTCGGACGAGCTCGAGCTGATCGGCCAGGAAGCCGAGGTTGTGTGGGACGGCACCGACCAGGGCGCCGACCTGCCCGAGCACCTCATCGAGGTCATCGCCCGGTTCACCCGCCTGGTGCGCGAGTCGCCCGCGGTCGACAGCCGCTCCGGCGTCTCCGCCCGGTTCGCGATCGCGGCCGCGGAGTCGACCGCCGCGGGCGCGGTGCGCCGTACCGCGCTGGTGGCCGAAGCGCGCGACGAGGTGCCGGTGGCGCGGATCGCCGACCTTCCTGGCGTCGTCCCGTCGCTACGCGGCAAGGTCGAGTTCGAGGTCGCCGAGGAGGGGCGCGAGGAAGAGATCCTCACCCACCTGCTGCGCCGTGCCATCGCGGAGACGTTCCGCGCCCGGCTCGGCGGCGCGGACCTCACCGGGCTGCTGGCCAAGTTCGAGGAGGGCGGCTCGATCGAGACCGGCGAGCTGGTCTCCGCGACCGAACTGCTCCGCCGCACCGGCGAGGTCCCCGGTCTGGCCAAGATCATGGCCAGGCTCGGCATGGAGGGCAGGGAGTCGTTCGGTGAGGCCGCGGCGGCGATCGAGTTCGTCCTCGAGGGCCTGTACCTGATCCGCCGGCTTTCTAAGGACACCAGCGATGGAACGGCCACGTACCGGACATAAAGACTAAAAGCGAGTCATCCCGAACGAGTGCGTGTTCTCACCCGTCCCCGCCCGTGACAGCGGCGGCCGGGTGAGGAGCACGGCGGGCAAGACAGGAGCTGGCGATGTCCAATTACCGTTACGGGGCCTACGACGACGGCCCGGACCCGCTGGCGCCACCGTATGACGTCAGGGAAGCGCTCGATGAAATGGGTGAGCGGATCCTCGGCGGCGACAACCCGCGTGACGCGCTGCGCGACCTGCTCCGCCGCGGCTGGCAGGAGCGGCGGGGACTCGACGACCTGATGCGCCGGGTCCGCGAGCGGCAGCGCGAGATGCGCAACGCCGGCCGGCTCGACGGCATGCTCGAGCAGGCCCGCGAACTGCTCGACGAGGCCCTTGAGGCAGAGCGAGGGGCGCTGTTCCCCGACCCGAGCGACGACGCGCGGCTGCGCGAGGCAGAACTCGACGCGCTGCCCAGTGACACCTCGCGGGCTATCCGCGAGCTGTCGGAGTACGAGTGGCGGTCGCCTGAGGCACGGCAGAAGTTCGAGGAGCTCCGCGACCTGCTGCGCCGCGAGGTGCTCGACAGCCAGTTCAAGGGCATGAAGCAGGCGCTCGAGAACCAGGACCCCGCGGCCATGCAGCGGGTCAAGGACATGCTCGCCGACCTGCGCCAGATGCTCGACGCCGACACCCGGGGCGAGCACACGCAGGACGACTTCGACAACTTCATGAACCAGTACGGCGACATGTTCCCCGACAACCCGGGGAACCTGGAGGAGCTCGTCGACTCCCTCGTCCGGCGGATGCAGGCGGCCGAGCGGCTGCTGAACTCGCTGTCGGACGAGCAGCGCGAGGAACTCGCCAACCTGATGTCCCAGGCGATGGAGGACGCCGGGCTGGCGGCGGAACTTTCCGCGCTCGGCGACGCGCTCCGGTCCCGCAGGCCCGAACTCGGCCAGCCGCAGCGCGGCATGCGGATGCCGGGCGGCGAGCCGCTCGGCCTGGGCGACGCCACCAGCGCGGTGGCCGACATGGCCGACCTGGCCGACCTGGAGTCCGCGCTCGGCCAGGAGTACGCGGGCGCCAGCCTGGAGGACGTCGACGAGGAAGCGGTCCGCCGCGCCCTTGGCCGCCAGGCCGTCGACGACCTTGAGGCGCTGCGCCGTCTCGAGCGCGAACTGCAGCAGCAGGGCTACCTGACCAGCGACGGCGGCAACCTTGAGCTGACGCCCAAGGCCGTCCGCAGGCTCGGCGACACCGCGCTGCGCCAGGTCTTCGCCGGGCTGGAGAACGGCATGCGGGGCGGCGACCACGACCGGCGGGACGCGGGCCAGGCCGGCGACCTGACGGGATCGACCAGGGAATGGGAGTTCGGCGACGAGCAGCCAATCGACGTGCCCGCGACCGTGCGCTCGGCCCTCCTGCGGTCGGCGGCGGAAAACAACCGGGCCGGCGTCCGGCTGACCGCCGGCGACTTCCGGGTGGCGGAGACGGAGCGGCGGCAGTCGGCGGCCGTGTGCCTGCTTGTCGACCTGTCCTACTCGATGGCGCTGCGCGGCACCTGGGCGGTGGCCAAGCAGACCGCGCTCGCGCTGCACGCGCTGCTGCGGACCAAGTACCCGCAGGACGCGATCCAGGTCGTCGGGTTCTCCAACTACGCCAGGGAACTGCACGAGACCGAGCTGGCCGGCCTCGGCTGGGACATGGTGCAGGGCACCAACCTGCACCACGCGCTGATGATCGCAGGGCGCCACCTCGACAAGCACCCCGAGCACGAGCCGGTCGTGCTGATCATCACCGACGGCGAGCCGACCGCGCACCTGATGCGGGACGGACGGCCGTGGTTCGACTGGCCGCCCGCACCGGAGACGATCGAGCTGACGCTGGCGGAGGTGGACAAGATGACCAGGCGGCACGCGGCGCTGAACATCTTCATGCTGGCCGACGACGACCGGCTGGCCGCCTTCGTCGACAACGTGGCCAAGCGCAACGGCGGCCGGGTGCTGCGGGCCACTCCTGAACGCCTGGGAGAGTATGTAGTCAGTGACTTCCTGCGGACGCGGGGCGGCCGGCGCTTACCGGTTCGGCCCGCGGCCGCGCAGGCGGTGCCACCAGCGGGCCGGCCGGTAGCGCGGGCAGTCAGTGCACAGCGAGCACTCAGAGCCGCTCCGGAAATGCTCGTGCGCGGAACGCGGATGAGCACACCGGCACAGCGGGTCGGTAGCGAGGTCTGGGTGCATGGCAACGGCATGCTAGCGCGCCGGGCGGCTTTGTTCAGTGATCCTCTAGGATCGCAGCATGTCTTTCGGTGACAAGGCAATTCTCTGGCTGCACATCGCGGCCGTGGTCTTCACGATCGGACCCGGCACCGCCGCGATCATGTCAACCCCTCGCTACATACGCAGCAGAAACCCCGTGATCGTCGGTTACCTCTTCCGTACCACGCGGATCTATGCCTTCGGCTCCCTGCTCGTGCTGATCTTCGGCCTGATCCTGACCGGGATGACGCACAAGTTCAGCCAATGGTGGATCACCGTCTCGCTGACGCTTTTCGTGGTCGCGTTCATCCTGCTGATGCTGATCCTGCGCGATCAGCGCCGGGCCGTCACCGCCCTCGACGCGGCCGCCGGGCGGCCTGCGCCGGCGTCAGCGGGCGGCGCGGTGGCGGACGCCGTCGAAGAGGACGTGCGGGCCGACGCCGCCGCCGCGGACGAAGCCGACACGACGCGGGCAGCCGCGCCGGCCACCGGGACCGCGGCCGCACCCGCTGCCCAGCCCGCCACGGCGAGCGCCCCGCAGCCCGCGGCGATCGCCGCACCGACGGCGGCCACGCCGCGGGCCGATTACCGGATCGCCGCGGTCGAGCGCGGCCGGATCGCGATGCTCGGCGGCGTGACCTCGCTGATCTGGCTAGTGATCCTCGTCCTCATGATCTGGCATTAGTCTTCCGGTCAGCCCAGGGCTTGGAACAGGTCTGCCAGCAGGTCGTCGGGGTCTTCGATGCCGACCGACAGCCGGATCAGGTCGGCAGGCACCTCAAGCGGCGACCCGGCGACGGAGGCGTGGGTCATCCGCGCCGGGTGCTCGATCAGCGACTCGACGCCTCCGAGCGACTCGCCCAGGGTGAACAGCGCGGTGCGGGCGCAGACCTCGACGGCCTGCTGCTCGCCCGCGGCCAGCCGGAAGGACACCATGCCGCCGAAATCGCGCATCTGCGACCGGGCGATCTCGTGCCCCGGATGGCCTGGCAGGCCCGGGTAGAGCACGGACGCGACCGCCGGGTGCCCCTCCAGGGCTTGCGACACCCGGCCCGCGTTGGCGCAGTGCCGGTCCATCCGGGCGGCCAGCGTCTTGACGCCGCGCAAGGTCAGCCAGGCGTCGAACGGCCCGGCGACCGCCCCGGTCGCGTTCTGGGTGAAGGCGATCTCGTCCGCGTGGGCCGGGTCTTTGAGCACGATCGCGCCGCCGACCACATCGGAGTG
The DNA here is from genome assembly GCA_036501515.1 of Trebonia sp. Taxonomy (GTDB): domain Bacteria; phylum Actinomycetota; class Actinomycetes; order Streptosporangiales; family Streptosporangiaceae; genus Trebonia. The sequence continues at coordinate 5,404 of DASYAD010000267.1, forward strand.
GCCGCCGAGGTACTTGGTGGTTGAGTGCACCACGATGTCCGCGCCGAGGTCGAGCGGGCGCTGCAGGTACGGCGACGCGAACGTGTTGTCCACCACGAGCAGCGCGCCGTTGTCGTGGGCGATCGCGGCCAGCGCGCGGATGTCGACGACGGACAGCAGCGGGTTGGTCGGGGTCTCCGTCCAGATGATGCGCGGCCGCAGGTCGGCCGCCGCCTGGGCGACGGCCGCGAGGTCGGTCTGCCGTACGGGAGCGTGTTCTATCCCCCAGGCCTTCATGACCTTGTCGAACAGGCGGAACGTGCCGCCGTAGGCGTCGCCTGGGATGAGCACCCGGTCGCCCGGCCGGCAAAGCGTGCGGACCAGGCAGTCCTCGGCGGCCATGCCCGAAGCGAACGCGAACGCCCGGGCGCCGCTTTCCAGGGCGGCCAGGCACGTCTCGAGCGCCGTGCGGGTGGGGTTAGCGGTACGTGAGTACTCGTAGCCACCCCTCGTTCCGCCGATTCCGTCTTGTTTGTAGGTTGAGGTCTGGTAGATCGGCGGCACGACCGCGCCGGTCAGCGGATCCGGGTCCTGGCCCGCGTGAATCGCGCGGGTCTCGAAGCCGAGCTTCTCGTAGCTGGCCGCGCTCTGCGGGTTGACCGAGCTCACTGGGCACCTCCGGCCGCGTAGAAGCCGAGCAGGTCGGCGCGGGTGAGCACGGCGGCGGGCTTGCCGTCGACGTGCACGAGCGCCGCGCCGGATTTCTCGAGCACCGCGGCGGCGCGGCTGACGGGCTCGCCCTGCCCGAGCACCGGCAAGGCCGGCGACATGTGGCTGCTCACCGGGTCCCCCGGTTTCGCCTGGCCGCTGACCAGGGCGTCGAGCAGGTCGCGCTCGGCGACGGAGCCCGCCACTTCGGCCGCCATCAGCGGCGGCTCTTCCTGGACGACGGGAAGCTGGGACACGTCGTACTCGCGCAGCAGGGCGATCGCCTGGGCGACGGTCTCGTCCGGGTGGACATGGACGAGCGCGGGCAGGTCAGATTCCCTGGCCGCGAGCAGGTCGGCGACGGTGGGGCCCGCCGAGTGGCCGCGCAGGAACCCGTAGTCCGCCATCCACGCGTCGTTGAAGATCTTCGACAGGTAGCCGCGGCCGCCGTCGGGGAGGATGACCACGATGACGTCATCGGGTCCGGCCGTGGCGGCCACCCGGAGCGCGGCGACCACCGCTAGCCCGCACGAGCCGCCGACCAGCAGGCCTTCTTCCCGCGCGAGGCGCCGGGTCATGGTGAACGAGTCGGCGTCGCTGACCGCGATCACCTCGTCGGCGACCTTCTTGTCGAAGGTTTCTGGCCAGATGTCCTCGCCGACACCCTCCACCAGGTAGGGGCGGCCGCTGCCGCCGGAGTAGACCGATCCCTCGGGGTCGGCCCCGATGACCTTCACCCGGCCGTCGGAGGCTTCCTTGAGGTACCGGCCGGTCCCTGAGATGGTGCCGCCGGTGCCGATGCCCGCCACGAAGTGGGTGATCCGGCCCTCGGTCTGCCGCCAGATCTCCGGGCCGGTCCAGTGGTAATGGGCGGCCGGGTTGTCCGGGTTGGCGTACTGGTCGGGCTGCCAGCCGCCGGGCGTTTCCTTGGCCAGCCGGCGCGCGACGCTGTAGTAGGAATCGGGGTGGCCGGGCGGCACGCTGGTCGGGCACACCACCACCTCCGCCCCGTAGGCGCGGAGCACCGCGACCTTGTCCGCGGCCACCTTGTCGGGGCAGGTGAAGATGCACCGGTAACCCCGTTCCTGGGCCACGATCGCCAGCCCGACCCCGGTGTTGCCCGACGTCGGCTCGACGATGACGCTGCCGGCGCTGAGCAGGCCGTTGCGCTCCGCCGTCTCGACCATCCGCAGGGCGATGCGGTCCTTCACCGAGCCGCCTGGATTCAGGTACTCGATCTTGGCGAGCACGTTGTGCGTCCTCGCCACGCCCTTCGTTACCGACTTCAGCCGAAGCAGGGGCGTGTTGCCCATTACCTCGGTCAGCGAGTCGTACACCTCCACCGGGTCCACTCCCTGTTTTCTCCCGGGGGGACGCCCCCCCGTACCCCCGGCATGCGTCATGTCACCGGGGTTCCACTGGTCCCACACCGCCGACGCTATCGGCTGCCGTCCCCGGCGCGCCTGTTACGGTGTTTTCGACACGCGTTCATACCGGGAGGCACCGATGCCAGAAGCCGTCATCGTCGGATGGGCCCGTTCGCCCATCGGCCGCGCGTTCAAGGGGTCACTGACCTCCATCAGGCCCGATGACCTGCTTGCGCAGATCGTCACCGCGGCTCTTGCCAAGGTACCTGAGCTCGACCCGTCCCAGGTCGAAGACCTGATCGTCGGCTGCGGGCTGCCCGGCGGCGAGCAGGGCTTCAACATCGCCCGGGTCACGGCGGTGATGCTCGGCCTCGACGGCGTTCCCGGCACGACGGTCAACCGCTACTGCTCGTCGTCGCTGCAGAGCACCAGGATGGCGTACCACGCGATCAAGGCAGGCGAGGGCGACGTGTTCATCTCGGCGGGCGTCGAGACCGTGTCCCGCTTCGTGAAGGGGTCGAGCGACAGCCTCCCCGACACGAAGAACCCGCTGTTCACCGGCGCGGAGGCGCGGACCGCGGCGACGGCCGAGGCCGAGACGCCGTGGCACGACCCGCGGGCGGACGACGAGGTGCCCGACATCTACATCGCGATGGGCCAGACGGCGGAGAACCTGGCCGCGCTGCGCGGCATCACCCGGGCCGAGCAGGACGAGTTCGGCGTCCGGTCGCAGAACCTGGCTGAGAAGGCGCTGGCGGACGGATTCTGGCAGCGGGAGATCACTCCCGTAACCCTGCCGGACGGCTCGGTCGTGTCGGCCGACGACGGCCCGCGGGCCGGCACCACCCTGGAGAAGACCGCCGCCCTCAAGCCCGTCTTCCGCGAGCACGGGACGGTGACGGCCGGAAACTGCTGCCCGCTGAACGACGGCGCGGCCGCCCTTATCGTGATGAGCGACGTGAAGGCGGCGTCGCTCGGCCTGACACCGCTGGCGCGGATCGTGTCCACCGGGGTCAGCGCACTGTCGCCGGAGATCATGGGCCTCGGCCCGGTCGAGGCGTCGCGGCAGGCGCTGCGCCGGGCCGGCATGGCGATCAGCGACGTGGACCTGGTGGAGATCAACGAGGCGTTCGCCGCCCAGGTGATCCCCTCGTACCAGGACCTCGGCATCGACCTGGCGCGGCTGAACGTGAACGGCGGCGCGATCGCCGTCGGCCACCCGTTCGGAATGACGGGCGCCCGCATCGCGTCCACCCTGATGAACAGCCTGCAGTTCCACGACAAGACAATCGGCCTCGAGACGATGTGCGTCGGCGGTGGCCAGGGCATGGCGATGATCTTCGAGCGGCTGAACTAAGCGGCTGCCCCCCGGGGAGGAGGCTCCCGGGGGATCTCAAGATCATCACGACACGACAAACGGGACATTGCAGGAAGGTTGCGGATAGGTACCGCCTAGGTCTTGCCAGGCGACCTCAGGTAAGGCAGTCTCAACTGAAAAGCGGCTTCCCTACCCGGAGGTGCCTATGTCGCTGATGCACACCCCCGACATGCACAAAAGCCTCATCGCTCGCATCCCGTCACAGACGGGCCGCGAGCTAGCAGAGTGGTTCAATCACCTGGAATCCGGTCCCGCCGTCAGCAGCCGTGAAGAGCGGGCGAACTGGCTCGCCGACGAGCACGGCATCTGCGACCGCTACGCGACCGCGATCGTGCACGAGTACGAAATCAGGCGCAAACTCCGCCTCTTCGGCGCCTAGCCTTTCACGATCTTCTAAAAAGCCGTCCACGACGTTCATTTGCAACTGCGCCTGCAAGTGCAAATGCACAGACGCCAACTCGCTTAGCCCTCACCGCAATTAAGAGTGCCCCCGGTCGGGTTCGAACCGACACCAGGGCCCTTTTAGGGGGCCAGCCTCTGCCCTTGGGCTACGGGGGCGGATTAATAGTACCCCGAAAACCCTATCTGTCCGCTAAATGCGAACGATGGCAAAAAACTTAAGAGTCACCATATTCGAGTGATATCCAAAAGAGTCACACGTGGCTCGTGGTGAGCAGAAGATCGAATTAGCTCAGCTGAGGCCAGCCGCGTCACGGGCGAGCAGGAAGATGTCGTCGGTCATGGCGGCCGTGACGCGGCCGGTAAAGGTGTTCTGCTGGCTCGGGTGGTAGCACCCGAGCAGCAGCAGCGGGGCAGTGCCGCCCTGGACATGCACCTGCGTGCCGTGACCGAACGCGGGCCTCGGCCGCGGCACCTGGTAACCGCACTCGGCCAGCACCGGCCAGAGCGCCTGCCAGCCGAAGCCGCCCAGGCAGACGATGACCCGGAGCGTCGCCGCGACCTGCTGAAGCTCGGCCACCAGCCAGGGCGCGCACCGGTCGCGTTCCGCTGGCGTCGGCTTGTTCTCCGGCGGCGCGCAGCGCACCGCGGCGGCCATCCGCGTGCCGAGCAGCCGCTGCCCGTCCCCGGCGGTCACGCTCGTCGGCTGGCTCGCCAGGCCGCACCTGTACAGCGAGGCGAACAGGAAATCGCCACTCCGGTCGCCGGTGAAAACCCGTCCTGTCCGGTTGCCGCCGTGCGCGGCGGGCGCCAGCCCGACGATGACGATCGAGGCTTCCGGGTCGCCCCAGCCCGCCACCGGCCGGCCCCAGTACGGCTCGTCCCTGAAGGACTTGCGCCGCACCGTCGCGACTTCCTCGCGCCAGGCCACCAGCCGGGGGCAGGCGCGGCAGACCGACTGCCGGGCGGTCAGCTCGGCGAGGTCAGGCGCGCTCGCGGCGAGCGCCGCGACCTCGGCAGCGTCCCGGGCCACGGGCGTCGCGGCGGTGGCCGGGTCTTCCGGCCAGCCGGTGCCGGGAGCGACAAAGGTACTCATGGTGCGACAAGGATAGGGGCGATCGGACTGGACGGCAGCGGCAGTGGCGCTACGATGACGCGTTATGCGACTGGTGGGACGGTTCGGCCTGGTCTGTGCCCGGCTCGCTACGGCGGGTTTCCTGCTGGCCGGTGCGGCGGCCTGCGCTGGCGTCACGTCCGCCTCCGCGCCGCACGCCAGCACCGCGTCCCCGGGCACCGCGCCCGCGGCCGGCGCGGCCGCTGGCGAGCCGGCCTTCGTCACCGCGGGCCGCGCCGTGGACGCCGCCAGCAAGGCGGCGGCACGCAGCAGCCGCTCGCCGGCGACCGGCAGTCCCAGCGCGTCCAGCGGCACCGCCGTCTCCAGTGCGCTGCCCCAGGCCGGCAACCCCGACGGGCACGCGACTGTCCCGGCCGCCGGGCAGGCCGTGGACACCAGCCGCCCGGACCACGTGATCGGCAGCGGCACGCCGGCCGGCTGCACGTCCGCGGCGGTCGTCCAGGCGGTCGCGGAGGGCGGCATCATCACCTTCGACTGCGGTCCCAAGCCGGTCACGATCACGATGACCGCCACCGCCAAGGTGGTGAACACCAGCCACCAGGTCGTACTCGACGGCGGCGGCAAGGTCACGCTGAGCGGCGGCGGCAGCACCCGGATCCTGTACATGAACACCTGCGACGCCGCCCAGACGTACACCACGAGTGACTGCTGGGAACAGCAGTGGCCGCAGCTCGTGGTGCAGAACATCGGGCTCACCGACGCGTACTCGGCGATCATGCAGTCCAGTACCGCCAGCTACGGCGGCGGGGCCATTTTCGACGAGGGCGGCCAGCTCAAGGTGGTCAACTCCGTGTTCACCGGTGACCGCTGCTACGCCACCGGGCCGGACCTCGGCGGGGCCGCGATCCGCGCCACCGGCATGGACATGCAGGTCCCCGTCTACATCACGGACGACACGTTCACCGGCAACTCGTGTTCCAACGGCGCCGCTCTCAGCGGGCTCTACGCCAACTTCGCCGTTTACAACAGCCTGATGACCGGCAATAAGGCGATCGGCGCGGGCGCGAATCCCGCTAAATCGGGCACCGCGGGCGGCGGCAGCGGCGGCGCGATCTATACCGACGGCAACGGCTACAACCTGCTTGTCGACGGCACCGTGATGAGCGGCAACACCGCGAATGAGGGCGGCGGCGCCATCTTCTTCGTGGTCGACGCCGACGGCGGAACGCTCACCATCGACAATTCAACGCTTTCCGGTAACACCAGCGGCGCATTCCAGAACGCCCCCGGCATCTTCGACGAAGTCAACTCCGTGGTCACGACGCCAGTCGAGGACAATTCAGCTGTTAGTTAACGCCGGGATGACCGACCAGGCGATGCCGTCCAGAATGTCGTGCTCGCTGACTAGTACCTCGGCGAAACCGAAGGTGCTCATGATCCGGTCCAGGATCAGCGCGCCCGCTCCGATGACGTCGACCCGTCCGGGGTGCATGACACCGATTGCCGCCCGGTCCGCCCGGGTCATCGCCAGCAGGCTGCTCGCGATCTCGTGGACCTGGGCGGCCTGGACGCGGGAGTGATGGATGCGGTCCGAGTCGTAGTGCGGCAGCCCGAGCGCGATCCCCGCGACAGTGGTCACCGAGCCGGCCAGGCCAACCAGCGTTCTCGCCCCGCCGACCGGGACGTCAGCGGACACCTGGGCCAGCGCGGCGTCAATGTCCCTGGTCGCGGCGGCGACCTCGGTCTCGGGCGGCGGGTCGCCGTGCAGGTGGCGCTCGGTAAGCCGGACACAGCCGATGTTCACTGAGCGCGCGCCGGCGATCCCGTCCTGGCCGCCGAGGATGAACTCGGTGGAGCCGCCCCCGATGTCCGTGACCAGGTAAGGCGGCGGGCACTCGCCCTCGGCGGCGAGGCTGGTACCGGTCAGTTCCCTGGTCGCGCCCGCGAAGGAGAGCTCTGCTTCTTCGTCGCCGGAGATGACCTCGGGCGGCACGCCGAGCACGTCGGTCACCCGCTCAGTGAACTCGGCCGAGTTGGCCGCGTCCCTGGTCGCGCTGGTGGCCACCATGCGGACGGCTTCCGGCTTCGCGTCGGCGATGAGGTCCGCATACTCGCGCAAGGCGGTCATCGTCCTCCTCAGCGCGGCGGCCGAGAGGCGGCCCGTCCGGTCCACGCCCTCACCGAGCCGCACGATCCGCATTTCCCTGGCCAGGTCAGCCAGGGAGGCGTCAGCCGGCTCGATATCGGCGATGAGCAGCCGGATGGAGTTGGTGCCGCAGTCGATCGCGGCCACACGACGGGTCACTCTGTCTCCTCGGGGACGGCGACGCAGGGACCACGTGACCACCACGGGCCGATCGCGTCGAGGGCCTCGCGGCCGAACGGATTGGTTCCCGGCGCCGCGAGCTCGTGCGCCACCAGAGCGTGCAGGCACTTGACGCGATCCGGCATGCCGCCCGCGGTCTGGGTTCCCGGCGGGAGCGGCGCGACGCCGGCGTCAGCGGCGGCCACGTCCCTCCTGGCCAGGTAGTCGGCGTGGGCACGCTCGTAGGCGCCCTTCGTGTCGCCATCGGCTAGGCGTGCGGTCATCTCCCGCATGGTGCCGGCGGCCTCGAGACTGCCGATCGCCGCGGCGGCCCGCGGGCAGGTCAGGTAGTAGAGGGTTGGAAACGGGGTGCCGTCCGGCAGGCGGGGCGCGGTCTCCACCACGTCCGGCAGGCCGCACGGGCAGCGGTGGGCGACGGCGCGCAGGCCGCGGGGCGGGCGGCCGAGCTGTTCCGCCACCGCCCTCTCGTCGTGGTCGCTGATCATTTGCCTGGCTGGGCGTCCGCCTGCTGGACCGTGTGCCAGAGCTTGGCGTACCACGGATCGGCCACGGTCTGCGGCTTGGCGGGCGCCGTCTTCGCCGTCTGGCCGGAGACGACCTGGTAGCACTGCTCGTTCGGGAAGCACATGTGCAGCTGGTCTTCCGCCTGCTGCTCGATGTACCAGGTCTGGCTCAGCTTCACGTTCTGCTGCTGCAGGGCCTGGACTGACTCCGACAGCGTCTGCTGCTGTGCGAGCAGCTGGTCGATCTGCTGCCGCTGGGCGATGTACTCACGGACCGGGTAGGCCAGGCTGAGCGCGATCGCGCAGATCACTACCGCGAGCAGCGCGGCCCGCCCGGTCAGCTTGGTGGACCGCGCGGCCGCCACCAGGGCGGCGGCCTGCGCGGGCGACGCCCCTGCCGCCGCGGATGGCGACGGCGGGGGCGCTGCTGGGGACTGGGCCTGCGGCGGCATGGTCCGGCTGTACTCCTTACGCGCTGGCGAACCTCGGGAAGGCGGAGGCGCCTGCGTAGCTGGCCGCGTCGGCGAGGTGCTCCTCGATGCGCAGCAGCTGGTTGTACTTGGCGACCCGCTCGCCGCGGGCCGGGGCGCCGGTCTTGAGCTGGCCCGCGTTGGTGGCCACGGCGAGGTCGGCGATGAAGGTGTCGTCGGTCTCGCCTGAGCGGTGGCTGATCATGCAGTTGAACCCGGCCCGGTGCGCCATGTTGACCGCGTCGAGCGTCTCGCTCACGGTGCCGATCTGGTTGACCTTGACCAGCAGCGCGTTGGCCGACTTCTCGGCGATGCCGCGGCGCAGGCGCTCGGGGTTGGTGACGAACAGGTCGTCGCCGACGACCTGGACCCGGTCGCCGACGGCGGCGGTGAACGCCTGCCAGCCACCCCAGTCATCCTCGGACAGCGGGTCCTCGATCGACACCAGCGGGTAGCTGCCAAGCCAGTCCGCGTAGATCGCGGACATCTGCGCGGCCGTCTGCGCCTTGCCCTCGAACTGGTACGCGCCGTCGTTGTAGAGCTCGGTCGCCGCGACGTCAAGCGCGAGCGCGATGTCCCGGCCTGGCACGTACCCGGCCTTGCCGATCGCCTCGACGATGAGGTCGAGTGCGGCCCGGTTGGTCTCGAGGTCGGGGGCGAAGCCGCCCTCGTCGCCCACCCCGGTGGACAGGCCGTGCTGCTTGAGCACCGACTTGAGCGCGTGGTAGGTCTCGGCACCCCAGCGCAGCGCCTCGGTGAAGGTCGGCGCGCCGATCGGGGCGATCATGAACTCCTGGACGTCGACGTTGGAGTCCGCGTGCGCCCCGCCGTTGACGATGTTCATCATCGGCACCGGCAGCACGTGCGCGTTCGGGCCGCCCAGGTAGCGGAACAGCTGGAGGCCGGCCGAGTCGGCGGCGGCGCGGGCCACGGCCATCGACACGCCGATCAGCGCGTTAGCGCCCAGCCGGGACTTGCCTGGCGTGCGGTCGAGGTCAATCAGCGCCTGGTCCACGAGCCGCTGGTCGTCGGCCTCGTGGCCGAGCAGCTCGTCCTGGATCTCGCCGGTCACCGCGTCGACGGCCTTGGTAACCGCCTTGCCGCCGTACTCGGCGCCGCCGTCACGGAGCTCGACGGCCTCAAACGCCCCGGTGGACGCGCCGCTCGGCACGCCGGCCCGGCCGACGGAACCGTCGTCGAGCACGACTTCGACCTCGACCGTCGGGTTCCCCCTCGAGTCCAGAATCTGCCTGGCATGGACCGCTTCAATGGACGCCACCGTGGCTCCTCGCTCATCAACGCGCGTTAACTTCAGCTTCCGGTATGGAGCCTAACGGAGCGGTGCCATGACGGCATACCTGGCACGCCGTCTACCCGTCGGCTATCGCCCCCTCTTGCCGATGACCTTGACCGTGTTCCTGAGTTCCGCGAGGCCGGGCCCGAGGTCGTCGCGGTCGAAGTAGTCGTAGTACCGGGTCCGGGCGAATTCCGCGGCGAATGCCCAGGCGCCGCGGGCCGCGGACACGCTGTCAGGCCGGCCTGGCCGCGCCCGGTTTTCCCGCAGCCAGCGCAGGTCGCCGTGCAGCCAGCGGGTCCTGACGCCGGTCCGGTAGGAGCGCGCAGGATCGACGTGCCGCCCGGTCGACTGCTGCCAGATCATCAGCGGGAAGTTGACGCCCGACTTGATCGCGTTCTCCAGGGTGCCGGCGAGCCGCGCGTTGACTTCCATCAGCAGCGGGCGGCCGTCCGCGTCCCGCCTGTACTCGACCTCGCAGGTGCCCTCCAAGCCGATTGCCCTGGCCAGCCGCACGGAGGCGTCGAGAATGGCCCAGGGAACGGCGATGCTCTCGCGCACCACCGAGGCGCCGCCGAGCGGCGGGCTGGTGCGGTGCGCCACATGCCCGCAGCTGGCCACGACCTCGCCGCCGTCGATGAACAGGGTGACGCCCTCACGCCGGCCGCAGGCCCACCGCTGGGCCAGCACCCCGGCTCCGGTGTCCAGGAAGCGCCTGGTCACGTCCAGGGCTTCCGCTTCGTCGAGCACGTCGACGGGAACGCAGCGGTCGGCGCCCTTGCCCGTCCAGGAGACCGTCGGCTTGAGCACGAACGGGTACCCGAAGTCGGCCTCGGCCTTGCGCAGCTCGTCGATGCCGTGCACCTGGACGGAGGCTGGGTAGGCGATGCCGAGCTTGGCCGCGATTTCCAGCGTCCTCGACTTGTCATTGGCAATTTCAAGCGCCGCGTCCGGTGCCACCGCCAGCGTGCAGCCGAACTCGGCGAGCCGTTCCCGCTGTGGCGCCAGCGCGGCGATGCTGGCGTCTCCCGTCGGCAGGACGACCTGCACGCGGTGCTCGCGGGCGAATGCGATGACCGCGGCCACGTAGGCGGCCGGGTCGTCGAGGTAGTTTGCCAGCGTGACCGAGCGTGCACAATACCGGGAACGGAACGACGGCGGCAGGTGCGGACGGTACTGGCCGGCACTCTCGCCGAGTGCGACCCGCAGCCCGGCCCGGCCCAGGCACCTGGTGGCGGCCAGGCTCTGCTTGTTAGTGGCGTCCAGTATCAGGACGTCGAAGACTTCCGGTCTTCCCGCCATCAGCTGCTCCTTCCTGGGAGGGAATCATCGTGCAGGTCATCAAGGTGCCCCGGATCGACGGGGCGCTGCTGTTCCGGCCGCAGCCGCACGTGGACGAGCGGGGCTTCTTCTCCAGGACGTTCGATGCCGCCGTCGCCCGCGAGGCGGGCCTCGACCCGGCCGGTTTCGTGCAGGACAGCCTGTCCCGCACCGCCCGCGGGGTGGTGCGGGGACTGCACCTGCGGAGCGGCGACGGCGAGTCGAAGCTGGTGCGCTGCTCCTACGGCGCGGTGTTCGACGTCATCATCGACCTGCGGCTCCACTCGCCCACCTACGGCAACTGGGAGCGCTTCGAGCTGCGCGACGACGAGCAGGCCTCGCTCTACGTGCCGGCTGGCTGCGCGCACGGCTTCCAGGCGCTCACCGGGCCGGCCGACGTCTCCTACCGGATCGACCGCCCGCACGACCCGGCCGAGGACGTGGCGATCGCCTTCGACGACCCCGACCTGGGCATCCCGTGGCCGCTGCCGGTCACCTTGATGTCGCCGCGCGACGCCGGCGCGCCGTCCCTCGCCGAGGTCAAGGCCAAGCTCGGCCATGACCGGCGGCTTTAGCGGGCCGCGCGGGCGCGGCGGGCCAGCCGGTCCGCCATGACCCGCGCGATGTTGTGCGTGCCCGCGACGAAGCGCATGGACGGCCCCAGGCTGCCCGCGGCGGCCGCCCCTGCGAAGTACAGACCGGGCACCGAGGACTCGCCGGCCCGGGTGAGCACCGGGTAGTCATGGAACGTGCTGATGCCGGACCTGAGGTCGTCAGGCAGGAACGGAAGCCGCGCCAGGTCAACCCGGAACCCGGTGCCGGCGACGACGTGATCCGCGTCGATCACGGTCTCCCGCTCGCCGTCGAGGAACAGCCGGACCCCGTTCTGCCTCGCATCGGCCTTTTTCACCCGGTAGCCCGGCAGCGTCTCGATGACACCTTCCACACGGTCGCGCAGCCACCAGGAACCGGCGGGGCCGAGAACCGAGCGCGCCTTGGCCGCCTGCATCTCCCGCGGCAGCAGCCGGAACAGCTCCGGGGTGTTCCAGAACACGCACTTCCAGCCCTCGCACAGCCGCGGAGCCGGCCGCCGCAGGTGCCCGGCGGCGCTGATACGGTCCGGGTTGCGGTCGTTCCAGGCAAGTTGCGGCACCCGGGCGACGATGCGCACGGTGGCGCCCTGCTCGTGCAGCAGGGCGGAGGTCTCAAGCGCCGACTGGCCCGCGCCGAGCACCACGACCTGGCGACCGCTGAACTTGTCCAGGCGGTGATGGTCGATCGTGTGCGAGACCACGGCGGAGGGGAGGCCGGACAGCTCGTGCGGGATGTTCCGGTAAGGCCTGACCCCGGTCGCGATCACGACCTGCCTGGCGGTGACCGAGTCGCCCCCCGCGAAGGTGGCGGTAAACCCCTCGGCGGCCGCCGTCAGGCTGGTCACCTGGTCGTCGCGCAGGCCGCGGACGAGGTTGGCGGTGAACCAGCCGGCGTAGCCGAGGAACTGGTCGAGCGGCAGCGGCCCGAGCCTGGACGAGTACTGGAGCCCGTGCGCGCGGCTGTAGGTCGCGAGGTTGTAGCCGGGCCGCGCTGACGCGAAGCTCGAGCCGTACGGCTCGGACTTGAGGAACATGCCCGCCGGGCTGTGTGCGCGCCAGGTGTCCATCGGAGTTCCGACGATGACATGATCCACCCCGCGCGCCCGCAGGTACGCGGCGACGGAAAGGCCGTAGGGCCCCGCGCCGATCACGAGTACCTCGGTTTTCTGCATAGCTAAGTCCCACCCTTCCAGGAAAGCGGCTCTCTGGAACTTCTCAGCAGAGCAGGCAGCGGTGCCCGCTGATACGCGGCGGCGGTATCAAACTCGGCCCGTCGCGATCTTGTATTCAGTCGATGCCAGCGAGGTGGTGTGGAGATGATGGACGAAGAGACCGTCCAGGACTTCTGGCAGGACCACGCGTGCGGAGACGCCCTCGTCGGCGGCCTCAGGGAACGTTTCGGCGGGGATTACCAGAAATTCTTCAGCGATTACGACCAGTTCAGGTACTCGATGGAGCGGCACCTGCCCGCCTGCCTTGACGGCCTGGAACCGGACGGCAAGCGTGTCCTTGAGATCGGCCTCGGCCAGGGCGCCGACGCCGAGAGCCTGATACGGCGCGGCGCGGTCTGGACCGGAGTCGACCTGACGGCTGAGTCGGTGGAGCGGGTCAGGACCCGGCTGACCCTCCGCGACCTGCCTTTCGCCGGCCTGCGGCAGGGCAGCGTCCTCGACCTGCCGTTCGCCGGCAACAGCTTCGACATGGTGTTCAGCCACGGCGTGCTGCACCACGTCCCGGAGATCGGGCAGGCCGAGCGCGAGATTCACCGGGTGCTGCGACCAGGCGGGGAACTCGTCATCATGATGTACGCCCGCTGGTCACTCAACTACCTGGTGTCGATCGCCCTGGTGCGCCGGGCCGCCCTGCTGGCCGCCTACCCGCTGGCGAAGGCGGGCGTCCTGCCGCGGGACAGCGGCCTGCTCGGCGCGCACCTGGCCAACGCCAGGAAGTTCGGGCTGCGCAAATACCTGCGCCTGCGCGAGTTCACCCACTGCAACACCGACGGCCCGGCCAACCCGTACGCGCTGGTCTACGACCGCGGCCGGATCGAGCGCGACTTCCCGTCATTCCGGGTAACCCGCACCTACAAGCGCTTCATGCACGCTCCGCCGCTGCCAGTCCACGGCCTGCCAGGGGAGCAGTACCTCGGCTGGCACCTGTGGGCCCACCTGCAGCCCCGGTTACGCGGCCGCGCCGCGGGTCCGGCCACCTGAGCGCGGACCACAACGGCCACAGCCGGCCGGCGGCCCCGGCAGGACAGCGAACGCCGCACCATGGTCCGTCGCAGCCTCCGTGAAGGGGCCGCCTCGCTTTCTCCGCGGTGCCAGAGCCTCGCAAGCTGCCGACGTGACTGATCAGGTTATTGTTATGGAGACTTTTATCTAAACGGAAACTTATATGTATCATAGCCCGAAAACATTCCATTATCTTTGAATCTGCCAGTGATCTTGTCGCTTCTGGCTCTACTGGGCCGTCTGCACGGTGACGGCGCGCGTTCCTGGCCGCGAGTTCGCCTTCGCTGTGGGCGGGCCGGGCGGCAAGATCCTCAATACCTGGCGCTACCAGCTGGAACCCACCGCGGACGGCACCGACGTCACCGAGTCCTTCGAGCTGCCAAGCAGCCTGGTCACGCGGCTTTACTGGATGATCGCCTGGTCAGCCCGCAGCCGCTCCAACCTGGACGGCATGCGGACCACCCTGGAAAAGATCAAGGCGGTCAGCGAGACCGCCGGCCCCGGACGGTAGGTGTGACGGGCAATGGCCGCCGGCGGAAACAATGCCCGGCAGTTATTGAATATGCCGCTGACTATATAAGGACCCTTAAACTTGCCCTAACTTCAGCGCTGAGCGGGATCCAGAACGATATGCTGCCATATCCGCAGCTCTTTTCTGCTGCCCGGCGACCGGGTTACCAATGGGGGGCAAGTGACTGGCCTGGATTCAGTTGACCATGTGGTGCTCGTAATGCTCGAGAACCGCTCCTTCGATCACATGCTGGGGTTCTTGTATCCGAAATCCAGCGCCTTCGACGGCCTGGACGGCACCGAGTCGAATGCCGACGCGAACGGGAATCAGTCGACGGTGTTCCCCGTCACGCCCGGCATGCAGAATGCCTACTATTACCCGCTCGCCAACCCAGCCGAGGGCTACACGGCGACCAATGACCAGCTCTTCAGCTCGGACACGCCGCCCGCCTCAGGCGAGGCCGCGAACGACGGTTTCCTGACGAGCTTCGCCAGGGAGCTGCAGCACCCGGCCCACCCGCTGGACCCGAAGCTCACCGGGGCGGTGCCGTCCTCGATGATGGGCATGTATTCGGCCGAGACCTTGCCCGTCCTCTCCGGACTGGCGAAGGGGTTCGCGGTGTGCGACGGGTGGTTCGCCTCGGTACCCACTCAGACCTTTCCGAACCGGGCCTTCGCGGTCGCGGGCACCTCGCTGGGGTACACCGACAACTCCGCTCATGGCACCCCCACCTTCAATACCCCGTCGGTCTTCGGCAAGCTTGCCGCCGCGGGGCACACGTGGAAGATCTACGGCTTCTCGGGAACGCCGCTCACATCCCACGACTTCCCCGACACGCTGGCGCCTGGCCCCAACGGGGAAGTCGTCACGGGCTTCGCCCGGTTCCAGGCCGACGCGGCCGCCGGGAACCTGGCCGCCTTCTCCTACATAGAGCCGGAGTGGGCGACGTATCCGCGAAAAACGGATCCTCCCCCGGTGGCGCAGGGCGACAACGAGCACAACTGGCACATAGAGAACGACCAGCACCCGGTCTCGAACCTTGCCGTCGGCGAGAAGCTGCTCTACGACATCTACCAGGCACTCCGCAGCAACGGACCCGCCTGGGAAAAGACCCTGCTGATCATCACCTACGACGAGCACGGCGGCAACTACGATCACGTCCACCCGCCGACGGGCGCGATACCGCCCGACAGCATCATCGGGCACTCTGGCTTCGACTTCACGCGTTTCGGGGTCCGGGTGCCCGCGGTTCTCGTCTCCCCGCTCATCCCCGCAGGCACGATCCTGCGCGCGCCAGACGACAGGCCGCCCTTCGACCACACCTCGGTCATCGCGACGCTCCGCGCTCGTTTCGGCGTCGGAGCACTCGGAAGACGCGACGCCGCGGCTCCGGACGTGGGCTCCGCCCTCACCCTGGCAACCCCGCGGGCCGACGATCCCCTGGCCGGCGTCGAGCCCCCGACGGCCGGGGACCCGGTTCTCGAACCCGGCTCACCGCCCGTCGGCGCTGCCCCGAGCTCCTTCCTTGAGGCGAAGGCGGTTGCTGCCGCTGCGCTCCCCGTCCCTGGGGACCCGATCGCAGACCCCGAAGCCACGGTGAGCACGCTCGTAAGCGCGGCCGACCAGTACGACTTCATCCAGCGGCGCCGCGCGGAATGGCGTGCGGCCGGCCGCCCCTTGAAGTAGCCGGGCGCGTGACGGCCGGCGCGGGCGGGGCGCCAGGACAGTGCAGCGCCCCCGCGAGCCGGGGAGCTCACGAGGGCGCTGCTGCCACCACCCCTACGTCAGCGCGGCTGAGCCGAGACTCTCGTCGCTCTTGTCGGCGCCGACGACCACGACAGAACCCAGGCGGGCGCCTGACAGCCTGATCATCTCGCCCACAGCGTGGATCCTGACCGAGGTGGAGCGGCCGGCGGTGACCACCGCGACCGCGTCAGTGGCCCAGGTCGCCAGGTGGTCGGCGCCGAAGGCGGGGTCGAGGCTGACGAGCGAGAGCACCAGGTCGGCGTCCTCGCAGGCCTTCACCAGCTCCTCGTCGGCCTGCGCGTATCCCTCGGGCGAGGCGTGGCTCGCCAGTGGCCCGACCGGGGCGATCTCGTCGGCGCGGGGCACCACCAGGGTGATCCGCTTGCCTTCGACGTCGGCCTCGGCGATGCCAGGCCCGTCGAACCCGAGCAGGCGGGCCGCCTGCGCACCGTCGGACAGGTCGGCGAGGACGACCTTGCTGCCCTGGCCCGCCTTGGCGGCGGCCAGTTCGCCGAGCACCCGGGCCAGGGCCGGCGTATCGTCCACCGCGACGACGGCCAGGCTGGCCGGCCCCATGGAGCTGCCGGGGATCGCGTTGCGCAGGTGGTCGAGGACGCGCCCGGCGTCACGCTGCCGCACGGCCGCCTCGCCGGGCAGCGGCGGGACCAGGCGGCGCCGGGACAGCGGCCCGACGCTGAGCCTGACCGGGGCGCCGAACGCGACCGCGATGTCGTCCCTGCGCCGCAGCCGGTCGGAGATGATCGCGCCGACCACGGCGATGGCCATGGCGAGCACCAGGCCGCCGAAGAGGCCGCCGAAGCCGTAGAGCACCGCGTTCTTCAGCTTGGAGGCCTTCACCGGGGCGGCCGCGTTGAGCACCCGGCTGCCCTGCACCATCGACTGGGTGAGCGTCTGCGCGGTGGCCCGCGTCTGCGCCGCGTACTGCTGCACGGTGGTGAGCGCGCTGTCCGCCGCCGTCTGCTGTGCCTGCAGGCTGCGCAGCTGCGACGTCCTGGCCGCGCTGGCCGGCTGGGCCTGCACCTGCCGGATCTGGCTGTTGACCGAGTCGACCTTCTGCTGCGCGGCCGTGACCTGCTGGGTCAGCTGGCCTTCGGTCTGCTGCAACTGCGTCTGCTCGTACTGCGCGCGCACGTTGAGGAACTGCGTCGCCACCGCGGAGGCCGCCCGCACGGCCGCTTCGCTGTTCGACCCGTGCGCAGTGATCGTCAGCACCTGGTCGGTGGTGGCGACGGCCGAGTACGACGCCGCGAAGCTGGCAGGAGACTGGCTGTGCCCGAGCTGGTTGACCACGGCCGTGGCCACCGGGAGGCTTTCCGCCAGCGCCACGTCGGTCGCCGCCTCGTCAGCCGGGTTCTGGCTTGAGTCGTCGACGAGCAGCACGGAGACGGTGGCCTGCGGCGGATGCGGGAACGCGAGTGCGTACCCGCCGGCCACGATCAGGCCGATCAGCCCGAGCGCGATCAGCAGCCGCGTCCGGCGCCGCACCGCCGCGGCGATGTAGCCGAGGCTCACCAGCCCGCCGCCGGAACCGCCGGGCGGGCGGTCGTCCAAGCGGACGGAGTCCTCGTAGACGGAAAGCAGGTCGTCACCGCTCCTGGCCGGCCAGGCAACCACCCGGCCTTGGTCCTTCATCATCGGGCCTCCGTAGGGACGTCGTGGACGCGGGTGGGCAGCTGCCGCTGCGGCAGTGCCAGGCGGGCGGTCCGGCCGGTGCTCTGGTCGCCCGGGTCAGGGTCGGCCACGATGATGCCCGTGACCTCGCGGCCGTCAGCGGCGGCAGCGGACGCGGCCCGCGCCAGCTGGTCCGCCGTGGTGACGCCGGCCGAGACGCCGAGCACCGTGGTGTCGGTGCGCACGGTCTGCGGCAGGACCGGCGCCTGGCCGTCGACCACCGCGACGACGACGATCAGCGCCGCATCGGTCGGGCCGAGCTTGTCGTCGTCGCAGACGACGAGCTGCAGCGGCTTGTGCCTGGCCTCCCCTCGCTCCGCCCCCTCCCGTGAGGCAGGCGGTGCGGCGCAGGCGGTGCGCAGCGCGGCGGTAGCGTTCATGTCCTGCTGCGGCCCGATCACCAGAGCGGTGGGCACGCCCTTGGCCGCGGCGAAAGCAGCCAGCTGGGGGCCGAGGGCGAGCGCCCCCGGGTCAGCGGCGAGCGAGACGACGGTGACCGAGAGCGGTTCGCCGGCTTCCGCGCTGCCCTCGGGGCTGGTTCCGGCGAGCTGGTGCAGCATCCTGGTCAGGGCCCAGGCGTGCACCGGGCCCGGCTGGTAGTCCGCGAGCAGCTTCGCCCAGCCCGCCGCACCGGACGGGCGGGCGGCCGGCAAGGATGCCAGCACGGGCGCGCCGATGGAGCCGGCGATCGCGTCCCGGCCCACCAGCCGCCGCCGGTTCCTGCGGCTGAGCGCGACCGCGGCGGCGAAGCCCGCCAGGGCGCCGCCGGCCGCGCCGAGCACCACGGAAGTGGCGATCTGCGGCAGCCGCCTGGCCCCGGTCGCGGTGCTTGCCGTCTCGAGCACCTTGGCCGACATCTGCTTGACCGGGCTGGTCGCGCCGTTGACGTAGGCGACGTAGCTGCTGGCGACCGCGTTGCTTGCCGCCTCCGCCTGCGCGGCGGTCTTGCCGCTGGCGCTGACCGAGATGATGCTCCCGGCCAGGGACTGCACGCTAACCCGGCTGCCCAGCTGCTGGACCGACATCGCGGGGCTGACGTGCGGCAGCGCCTGCGCGAGCACCGGGTAGCTGCTCGCGATCACCACCTGGGTGCCGATCTCGCTGGCCAGCTGGTCGGCCGAGGAGGACTGGTTGTTGGCCGCTGAGTTCGTCTGCTGCAGCACGACAAGCGACGTGCTGCTCAGCGTCGGCGGCTTCAGCACCGCGTAAGCGGCACCGATCAGGATGCCGAGGAGGACGACGGCCGCGAACACCTTGCGGTGCCGCCGCACTGCCTTCATGGAACTCCGCATGTCCAAGTCTTGCTGGGTCATCGCGCCTCCGCCTGCGCGGTCGTATCGGCTGTCTCGGTGAATTCGAGTAGTGCGGTCAGCGGTTCGCCGTCTGAGGTTCCCGCTCCGAGCAGGGTCCAGGCGGGCACGCGCTGCCCGAGCCCGGCCGAGTACCAGCCGAGCACGGGGTCGGTCTCCGCGCGGTGCAGCTCCCAGCGCAGTGCGCCTGGCAGCGTCAGCCGTGCGGTCTGACGGCCGGAACCGGCCGTCCAGCTGAGGGCGGCCACCGGGCCCGCCAGTTCCGCCTCCACCTCGGGGCCGAGGTGGAAGGCGACGCGGATGCCGTGGCGGCCGCCGCTGACCGTGTCGGTGATCCGGATGGTCCGCGCGGCCCGGTCGAGCCGGACGGTCCTGCTGTGCACGGTCGGCCCGCTGTCCGCTCCTGCCCCGTGCAGCGCCGCGTAGCCGTCGTGCTCGGCCCTCCAGGTGGCGACGGTGCCGTTGTCGGCGACCGCGGTCTCCCGCCCGCGGGCGTGCCGCAGCCACAGGAAGGCGCCGCCGCGGGCGGACTGCCACTCGCCGTCGACCTCGACCGTGTTGTGCCCGATGGTGGACTGGAAGTACTTCCGCCACTGCGGCTCGCCGTGGTAGCAGTACGTGCCCGGGTCGGCCAGGATGTCGACGCCGCCGTGCCTGACCTCGGCCGACAGCGCGTCCGCGTGGGCGTGGGCGGCGATCGACAGGAACCCGTGGGGGCCGCCGTCTAGGCGGACCCAGAGCTCGGGAGTGTCAGCCGCTTCCGTTCTGAGGATGGTGATTCCGGCGTCGGCGAACCGGTCAGGCCGCGCTGCCTGGCGGCCGCGGGCCAGCCGTTGTTTTCCGCGCAGCAGCGCGCCGGCCAGGGTGCTGGCCGCGTCCGGCCGCACCGGCGGCCACCAGCCGGCCCGGCCGAAGAGCGTGTCGCCAAGCGCCAGCAGCGCGGGCCAGCGGTTGTGCTCCGGCGGGTCGACCAGCACGACGCGTCCCTCGTCCGAGTCGCCCTGACGGGGCGGGCGCCCGCGCTCGTCGACCAGCGCCGCCATCACGTCGGTTATCGCGCACAGCCGGCGCCAGGTCGCGTCGCTGACCGGCGTGCCCGCGGCCGCCGCTTCGACGGCGGCGAACAGGCCGAGCTCGGCCACGAAGCCGTGGTAGTCGGTCGCCAGCTCGCGGTTGACACCCGACGGGAACGTGTTGCGCTCGAGTTCCCGCTCCAGCAGGGCGCGCGACTGCCTGCGCCAGCGGCCGCTTTCCGGGAACCAGGGGAACGCGCAGCTCGCGGCCAGCTGGCCGGCCGCCTCGGCGATCACGTGGTTGTTGGCCGACGAACCCCGGCTCGGGAACGCCGCCAGGTACTCCTGGTGCCAGCGGATCTGGCGCAGGGCCAGGTCGTTGCGCTCGAACAGGTCCGCGGCGTGCGGCCAGCCGTCGAGCAGCCGCCTGATCCAGGCGAAGTTGACCAGCCGGACGCCGAGCTCGATGCCGCTCGTCCAG
Source organism: Trebonia sp. (assembly GCA_036501515.1). Taxonomy (GTDB): domain Bacteria; phylum Actinomycetota; class Actinomycetes; order Streptosporangiales; family Streptosporangiaceae; genus Trebonia. The sequence goes on from DASYAD010000267.1 coordinate 25,803, forward strand.
TTGACGCCGGACAGGAACGGGTTTTCCCGCCACCACGAGTCGAGCTGCTCGGCGGCCCGTTCGGCGTAGGCGTCGGCGCCGGTCAGGTACCAGGCGGCGGCGAGCAGGGTCAGGTGCTGGAGCCTGCTGACCTCCCAGACCTGCTTCACGTTGCCCACCGCGGACTCGTCGCGCTGGTCGAGGCTGAACGCGAACGCGGCGGGGTCAGAGCGCCGGCCGGTGACCGGGTCGGTGAACCAGTCAGGCCGCTTCATGTCGCGGCGGACGGTGCCGAGCGTCTCCCACTCGCCCGCGAGCAGCTGGTCGGCCGCCGCGACGACGGCGGTCCTGGCCCCGGCAGGCACCAGCGTGGCGGCGTCAGCGGGCAGCGGCGACGCGAACCGGCGCTGGCTGGCTGGCCGCACCGCGGTCAGCACGGGCAGCGACGCCAGCTGGTCCTGCCGCACCTGCCGCCTGCGCCAGGCCCGGCGGACGGACTGCTCGCGGACGCGCCAGGCGATCTCGCCGGCCGACATCCGGCGCAGGCGCCGCAGGTACCAGGCCGCGGTGGACGCGGTACGAGTGCTCACACCCGCTCCGCGCGCCCGCTGAGCAGGCTCTCGCCCACTGCGATGGTGGCCCGGGTGGTGGCCAGCAGCGCGTCCGCGCTGATCGGCATCGGCCCGCCGGTCCTGACCGCCTCGACGAACGCCGCCATCTCCGACCGCTGGCCCTTGTCCTGGCCGCCGCGCGCCCGGGCGACGGACTTGCCGCGCCCTGACCAGACGGTGGCCGACTTGAAGTTGTCAAGCCGGGCCGAGCGGCCGCCGCCGGTGATGTCGAGCGTCTCCTTCTGGAACCTGCTGCTGCCGCCCGTCAGGTACGCGACCGTGCCCGCGGCGCCGCTGGCAAAGCGGAGCGTGGCCTGGACATCGCCTGGCTCAGGGCCGCGCACCGCGTAGACCTCTTCCACGGGCGAGGCCGCCCACCAGCTGAGCGTGTCGATGAAGTGGCCGCCCTCGCCGGTGAAACGCGATCCTTCCGCTTCCTCGTTGAGGTACCAGCTGCCGGCCGCCAGCGGGCCCGCGTTGACCAGGTACCTGGCCGACGCGGTGGCCGCCGCCTGGCCGAAGTCCCTGCGCATGGTGGTGAGCAGCGGTGCGAACCGGCGGTTGAAGCCGACCATGAGCCGGTCGTTGCCTGTCGCCTCGATGGTGGCGGCGACCTGGCCGGCCTCGGCGCGGGTCAGCGCGAGGGGCTTCTCCACGAAGACCGCCTTGCCTGCCCGCAGCGCACGGCAGACCAGGTTGGCGTGCGTGGCGTGCCTGGTCACGATGAAGATGGCGTCGAGCGACTCGTCCTCGAAGACCGAGTTCGTGTCCGTGGAGGCGGTGGCGAAGCCGAACTTCTGCTGCGCGTTGACCGCCGACAGCGACCGGGTAGTGGCCACGTGCGCGAGCCGGGCGGCCGGCAGCTTGGCCAACTGCGGCAGCAGCATGGACGTGGCGTAGCTGCCCGCTCCGACGAAGCCGATCGCGATCCGGCCAGGCTGACCGCCAGAAGTATGCCGAACGGGAGCCGGCTTCGCGTCGCCAAGCAGCAGCTTCGTCGCGGGTGCGGGCGCGCCGGCCGCGGGCACCGGGTACTCGAGCAGCACGCCGATCGCCTTGAGGGCGCCGGTCTTGAGGTCCGCGTAGACGGTGGCGGCGTCCGCCATCGGGAACACGCCGTCGATGAGCGAGGCCACCTCGAGCTGGTCGCGCGCGATCAGGTCGAGGAAGGACTCCAGGTTCCGCTTCTCGGTCCAGCGCACGTAGCCGGCCGGGTAGTCGATGCCGTCGAGTTCGTACCTGGTGTCGTACCGGCCGGGGCCGTAGGACCGGGAGAACCGGACGTCGAGTTCCTTCTCGTAATAGGCGTTCCACGGCAGGTCGAGCTTCATCTTGCCGATGTCGACGATCCGCGCCCGGTCCCTGGCCAGCTTCACCGCCGCCTCGACGGGGCCGTTGCTGCTGCCGCCGGCCGACAGGAACACGTGGTCGGCGCCGCGGCCGCCGGTGATCCTGGCCAGCTCCGCGAGCACGCTGTCGAGGTCCTCGGGGGAACCGCAGACGACGGCGCCCGACTTCTCGGCCAGGCGGCAGCGGTCGGGTACCGGGTCGATGCCGACCGTCTTCACGCCGGCCGCCGCCAGCAGGCGGACGACCAGCTGCCCGATCAGTCCGAGGCCGATGACCGCCGCGGTCTCGCCGAGCTGCACCTCGCCGCGACGCACGCCCTGCATGGCGATGGCAGCCACGGTGGCGAACGCGGCGTGCTCGGGCGCCACCCCGTCGGGGACGGCCGCGCACAGGTTGACCGGTACCCAGTTGTACTCGGCGTGCAGCGCCTGCTCGTTGCCCGCGCAGGCGACCAGCTGGCCGACCCGGAACTCCTCGGCGCCCTGGCCGACCTCGGTGACCACGCCGCACAGCGAGTAGCCGAGCGGCGTGTAGGAGTCGAGCTTGCTCATCGCCTTCTTGTAGGTGCTGGCAAGGCCCTGCTGCTGTACCTGGTCAATGACCTTCTTGACCTGGTCCGGCCTGCTCCTGGCCATGCCCACCAGCGACATGCTGGCCTCGGAGACCTTCATCAGCTCGGTACCCGTCGAGATCAGCGAGAACAGCGACCTGACGAGCACGCCACCGGGACGGCAGACCGGGGCCGGCACGTCGAGGACGGCCAGCTCTCCCGACTTGTAGTTCTGGGCTATCTGCTTCATCAGGTTCCCCATCTGGTAACTCAAGCTGATTCGCGTTGCATCGGGCTTGCTCGTTCGGTGGCTGCTAGGTGGCGACGCCGGCGGCCCGCACCTGCCGGTACCAGAGCTCCATCGACAGCAGCTGCCAGATCTGCTTGGCGTTGTCGGCCCGTCCCGCCCGCTCGTCGGCGATCAGCTGCAGCAGCGGCTCCCTGCGCAGCAGCCCGAGCTCGACCAGCTCGCCGGAGACGAGCACGTCGCCGATGAGCTCCCGCAGGTCGTTGCGGACCCACGCGCGCAGCGGGGCCCCGAAGGACGCCTTCGGCCGGTGCACGATCTCGCGCGGCAGCCACGCCTCGGCCGCGTCCTTGAGCGCCGCCTTCTGCGTCCGGCCGCGGATCTTGTCCCGGCCGGGGATCGTGAACGCGGCCTCGGCGACGACCTTGTCCACGAACGGCACCCGGACCTCGACCGAGGCGGCCATGCTGGCGCGGTCGGTGTAGGCGAGGTTGAGCCCGGCCATGAACAGCCGCGCGTCCGCCAGGCACATCCGGTTGACCTCGTCGTCGAGGTCGTTGTCGTTGTAGACCGCGGCGTGCTCGGCGATCACGTCGCTGACGGACTGGCCGAGAGCGGGACCGACGAGCCCTTCGAGTGCGTCCGGGTCGTACAGCGTGTAGCTGCGGCGGAACCTGGCTTCCTCGGGTAGCTCGGCGAACGTCATGAACCGCTTGGCCCAGCGCGGGTAGCGCAGGCCGCGGCCTCCGGCGGAGACCGGCAGGCGGTCGACCGCGCCCCTGGCGGCGCCGCGCACCAGGCCTGGCAGCTGGCCGTAGCGGCTGGCCATCAGGCAGGCCAGGTGCTTGCGGTAGCCGCCGAAGAGCTCGTCGGCCCCCATCCCCGACAGCAGCACCTTGACCCCGCGCTCGCGGGCCGCCTCGCACATCAGCACGGTGTTGATCGCGGCCGGGTCGCCGATCGGCTCGTCGAGCACGTCGACCATCCGCGGCAGCATCGCGGCGATGTCAGGCGAGATCTCGATCTCGTGCAGGTTGATGCCGAACTGGCTGGCCACCTTGCGGGCGTACACCGCGTCGTCTGGCATCGCCTCGAGCCGCTGGTCCTCCGGCCGGAAGGTGATCGTGTAGGCGTCGACCGAGGCCGCGTCCTGGTGCGCCAGGACGGTGATGATGCTGGAGTCGAGGCCGCCGGACAGGAAGCTGGCCACCGGGACGTCGGCCACCAGGTGCGCGCGGACCGACTCCTCGATGACCGCGCGCAGGTCGGCGGCCGGCTTGGCCGCGGCCGCGGCGGCGACATCCTGGATCCGCCAGTACTGCCTGACCTCGGGCCTGCCGCCTGGCCTGATCCGCGCCCAGGATCCGGCAGGCAGCTTGTGCACGCCCTCGACGGCGCAGCGCTGCTCGGGAACCCAGTAGTAGAGCATCGACGCGACCAGCGTGGCGGGCTCGATCCGCAGCTCGGTGCCGATCGCGGCGGTGATCGCCTTGAGCTCGGAGGCGAACACGATGCCGTCGCCCCGCTCGGTGTAGAACAGCGGCTTGATGCCCAGCGGGTCGCGGGCAAGCACCAGCTCGCCCGTCTCGGTATCGGCCAGCGCGAAGGCGAACATGCCGCGGAACTTCTCCAGCGCGGCCGGGCCCCAGTGGCGCCAGGCCTCGAGGACCACCTCGGTGTCGGAGGACGTGGCGAACACCGCCCCGGCCGTCTGCAGTTCCGCGCGGAGCTCACGGAAGTTGTACAGCTCGCCGTTGTAGAGCAGCGCCAGGCGGCCCTTGCGGAACGGCTGGTCGGCGGCGGCCGACAGGTCGATGACGGACAGCCGCCGGTGCCCCAGGTGCATGGACACCCGCTCGTCCTCGTGGCTCCACACCCCGCCCGCGTCTGGACCGCGGTGCGCGATCCTGTCCGTCATGACGTCGGCCAGCTTGCGCCCGTCAGCCTGCTGGTAGCACCCGGCGATTCCGCACACGGCCTACTCCCCCGTTCCCGCGCCGCTGTCCGCCCGGCCGGTAAGCCTGGCGTAGACGCCGAGGTAGGCGCGCCGCTGGTGCTCCCAGGCGAGTTCGTCTTCGACCCGCGCCCGGCCGTCCTTGGCCAGCTGCTCGCGGGTCGCGTGGTCATCGGCCAGGTCGACGATGGTCTTGGCGTACTCGCGCACGTCGTTCGGCGTGACGTAAACCGCCGCCGAGCCGGCCGAGACCCGGGTCTCGTGCAGGTCGAAGGCCACCACCGGCAGGCCGAAGGACATGTACTCCATCGTTTTGTTCATCGTCGACACGTCGTTCAGCGGGTTCTTGGGGTCGGGAGAAAGGCCGATGTCAGCGGTGGACATGACCTTCTTGACCAGCTCGTCGGGCGCCCGTCCGGTGAACTCGACGTGCCCGCTGAGCCGCAGCCGGTCGCGCAGCCCGACGAGCTCGTCGAAGCAGTCGCCTGAGCCGATGAGCGTGAAGGCGATGTCGTCGCGGCCCATCTCGCGGACCACGATGTCCGCCGCCCGCACCACGATGTCCACGCCGTCCTGCGGGCCCATGACCCCGATGTAGGCGGCCAGGTGCTTGCGGCCGCGCCGCAGGCTGGGCTCCTGGGGACCGCGCTTGAGCTTGTCCGGGTCGGGACCGGTCCGCACGACCGTGACGTCCGCCGGGTCCTTGCCGCTGCGGCGGATGGCGATGTCGCGGTAGGAGCTGTTGGTGGAGATCACGTGGTCGGCCGTCCGGTGGGTCCGGCGCTCGAGCGCGAGCAGCCCGCGGTACGGCAGCTCCGGGCCCTCGGGGAACCGTGACTTGAACAGCTCGGGGCACAGGTCGTGGTGGTCGAAGACGAATTTCGTGCCGTCGACCAGCCGGAGCAGCTGGCCGATGGGCCAGAAGACGTCCGGCGGGTTGCATGCCTGCATGACCGCGAACCGCCCCTTGCGCCGGGCCCGCAGCGTCTGCCAGGCGGTCGCGAGGAACGAGTACGCGTACTCGACGAGGAAGCTCAGCTTGCTGCCGCCCGGCGCGTACGGCCGGTACTTGTACAGCTCAACCGAGTCAACGACCTCGTAGCCCGGGTCGCCGCCGCCCTTGGGGCAGACGACGGCGACCTGGTAGCCCGCGTCGGTGAGGGCCCGGCACTCGAGCCACACCCGCCGGTCGAACGGCACCGGGAGATTCTGGACGATGATGAGAATTCGGTTCGATTTCGGCATCACGCCCATAAGAGAACTAACGGGGCGTTGTGATACCGCTCAACTACGTTCAGTCGCGTTATTTCTGCGCCGAAGTGACGGTGTACCCGCTGTTGGTGAACGTCTCCGCCTGGCCCCCGGTGGAGCAGATTTCCCAGCCGTAGCTGATGTCGGTCAGCGTCGAGCTGGCCGGCAGGTAGCTGTGGCTTTCCAGCCACTGCAGCATGGCCAGGACGTCGACGCTGCCGGTCTGCTCGCTGCCGCCGGTCAGCTTCCAGATCAGCTCGGAGCCGTACTGGCACAGCTGCCACGACTGCACGGGAACACCGCCTGAGCCGCCGAACGTGGCGGTGGCCTTGGTCGGGCAGGCGCCGTTGTCGGCGAAGTCATGCTGGATCATGACCTCGTTGCCCCACTTGTTCAGCCAGATGTCGTAGGCCGCCCAGGCGCTGGTCGCGCTGTTGGCGTTCATGTTCTCCTTGAACGAGGAGTAGACCGAGGAGAAGCTGCTCAGCGGGGTTTCCGGGTACGTCGTGCCGACATTGGGATAGGAGATCACGGCCGTGTTCCCCTTAGGCATGCTGGCGGTCACGTTCCAGTTACCCGGGCTGGTGGCGTGCAGCGTCTGTGACCAGCCGGAGATCGCGTTCCACACGTCCTGCCCGACCGTCGTGGTCGTCCCCGCGGTCTGGCTGATCGCCGCGTCGCTGTACGGCCCGCAGCTGCCCTTGGCAGCCGAGGTGACGCAGCTCGCACCGGAGCCGGACGAGGAGCCGGACCCGGACGAGGTGGCGGCCGGCGACGAGGTGGCGGCGGCCGAGGCGGACGAGGCAGCGCTGCCTGACGACGACGGGCTTGCGGAAGGCGTGGCGGACCCGGACGTGGCCGAGGCCGGGTGAGACGGGGACGCCTTGGCGGTCGTCGGGGAGCTGGCCACCGACGGCGACGTGCTGGCCGCGGCTGAGCTGCTCGACGTGGCCGGCTCAGCACCCTGGGCGGCCGCTCCCGTTGAGCTGGCCGGCTGGCACGCGGCGAGAGTCACGGAGGCGATGGATGCGAGCACCGCCGCCGAGCAGAGGGCTCGCCGGCGCGGACTGGTTAGCTTCTTCGAGATCTCCACCAGTAGAGGATCGCCTAATGTCCGAATTAATACTTGGTTTTCGAATTTTTATGTATCAGCTGGCCTAGTCTCCGCCTCCCCTTGTTCGTGGACCTACATGCCCCGAAGTTCTTTGCTGGCCGGCATTTGCGGGCGATGGGCCGGGCGAGTCGTCGTCTTAGCTGGGGTGTTGCCGATCAGGGCATGTCCAGCCTGACAAACTTCCTGCTCAGCGCCTTCGTCGCGCGGTCGCTCGGCGCGGCGGAGTTCGGTGCCTTCAGTCTCGCCTACGTAACGTACGGACTTGGCATCAATGCGTCACGGGGTCTGGCGGTCGAGCCGCTGCTTATCAGGTTCAGCGACACGACACTGCCGGCCTGGCGCCGCGCCTGCGCGGGCGCCGCCGGCACGGCCGTGGGAGTCGGCATCGCCGGCGGCCTGATCGGCATCGCGGCCGGGGCGCTGCTCGGCGGGACGACCGGGCAGGCGTTCATCGCCCTCGGGCTGACCCTGCCGGGGCTGCTGCTGCAGGACAGCTGGCGCTATGCGTTCTTCGCGGTCGGCAAGGGCTACCACGCGTTCATCAACGACACGGTCTGGGCGGCGGTCCAGATCCCGCTGCTGATCTTGCTGAAGGAGACGGGCCACGCCCAGGTGTTCTGGTTCGTCATCGCCTGGGGCGGTGCCGCCTGCGTGGGCGCGGCCCTCGGCTCGCTGCAGGCCAGGGTGCTGCCGAGCCTGGGCCAGGCGCTGCACTGGCTGAGGCGGCACCGCGACCTCGGCCCCCGCTACCTGGTGGAGAACACCGGGGGCAACGCGGTCGACTCGCTGCGCGCCTACAGCGTCACCCGCATCCTCGGACTGTCGGCCGTCGGCCTGATACAGGCCGCCGGGGTGCTGATGGGCCCGTTCAAGATCATTTACTACGGGATCAGCCTGATCACGATCCCGGAGGCCGCCCGGCTGCTGCGCCGTTCGCCGCGGCTGCTCTCGCTGTTCTGCTTCGCCGTCAGCGGCGGCCTGGCCCTGCTGGCCTTCGCCTGGGGCCTGGCGCTGCTGGTGGCGCTGCCCCACGGGCTCGGCCACCTGATGCTCGGCAGCCTCTGGCGGCCGGCCTACCCGCTGGTCCTGCCGACGATGTTCTCGGTGATGGCCATGTGCGCCGGGACCGGCGCCAGCGTCGGCCTGCACGCGCTGGGCGCCGCGCGCCGCAGCATGCGCAACACGCTGCGCACCGCATTCCTCATCGTGGCCGCCGCCGTGATCGGCGCGCTGGTGGCCGGTACCCAGGGAACGGTCTGGTTCGCGGCCGGCGCCTCCTGGGTCGGCGTGCTCATCGCCTGGTGGCAGCTGAAGCTGGCACTGCACGACGCGGGCCTGCGGCTGGTAGGCGAATGGCTGCGGCCGCGTCCCGCGACTCCCGCGCGCGACACGGCCGCGGATTAGCGACCTGCCCTGGCGGGCCGACCAGCTGCGCCAGGGCGGTTACCGGCTACCGCAGACGGGACGGCTTCTCCGTGAACGGCCGGTCGACCACTTCCGCCTGGCCCCACTGCCGGAAGATGCGCTCCCTGCGGTAGGACAGGAGCTGGTGCAGACCCGGCACCTTGCCGCGGACCAGCGGGCCGACCAGGCGGGCCCTGATCCCGTTGCCAAGGGAGTAGATGCCGATCGTGGAGACGAAGTTCGGGTTCTTCAGCACTGGCAGCGGAGCCACGCAGCGCAGCCGGTCGAGCATGCCCTCGCGGTAGAAGGACGACCAGGAGTCGGCCTGCACGCGGACCGGCGGCAGGCACTTGACGAACCGCTCGCACGCTTCCCTCGTGATCAGGTACGCGCCTGCGCTCCTCGGCTGGGCCACGTTAAGTGGCAGCGCCAGCAGCCGCCCGCCGGGCAGCGTCACCGCTCCGGCGGTGCCCAGCTGGCACGGATCGGGGCTGTCCACGCTCAGCAGCACGACCTCGGCGCCGTCGAGCTGTCCGGCGACCGAGTCAGCCAGCCGGGCCAGGTCCGCGGGCAGCCGGACGTCGTCCTCGAGGATCAGGGCCGCATCGTGGCCGTCCTCGATGATCTTCCGGTAGACGCTCAGGTGACTCAGCGAAGCGCCGGCCGAGCCCGACGAGCCCATCGTCCTGTTGAGGAACGACGGGTGGATGACCGACGTGTCACTCATGTCCAGGTCGCGCCCGTCGACGGCGGTGACCAGCTCGTAGTCGAGGCCGGTCTTCTTCAGCTCCGCGGTGATATACGCCCGCCGGTCGTCCGAGCGAGCCAGGTTAATGACGTAAGTGTGCACGGCCACTGGATGGCCGGCCGGCACATGGTGATACCGGGGACACCGTCCCGCCGCTGATTCATAGCTCCGCCTGAGGTATCACCGCGCCCGGGCCGCCGCTCTGGTTGAGCGTGAGGATCTTGCTAGTCCACAACCGGTACCGGTCAGGCGCCCCCAGCGGAGAGAACCGGGTCGTCGACCAGGAGGCCGCCGCGCTGGCCGCCGCCGGGCACGAGGTCGCCACGTTCGGCCGCAGCAGCGACGAGATCGCCGGGTGGCCCGTCGTGAAGAAGGCGACCCTGCCCGCCCGCGCCGTCTGGAGCGCCCAGTCCGCGCGTGAGCTGGCGGCGGAGCTGCGCGGGAACCGGCCCGACGTGGTCCACGTGCACAACACGTTCCCGCTGCTCAGCCCCTCGGTGCTGCATGCCTGCCGCGATGCCCGCGTGCCGGTCGTGGCCACGGTCCACAACTACCGGCTCGGCTGCGCGGGCGGCACGTTCTTCCGCGACGGGGCCGTGTGCCACGACTGCACCGACGGCAAGACGGCCAGGGCGGTCGTGCACGGCTGCTACCGCGGATCTCCCGCGGCCACCGCGCCGCTGGCGCTGAGCCTGAGCCTGCACCGGCGCTCGTGGCGCTCGCTGGTCTCGGCCTACATCTTCATCTCGGCGGCCCAGCGCGACCTGCTGAGCGGGGTCGGCCTGCCGTCCGGTCGCATGTTCGTCAGGCACAACCTGATACCGCGGCTCAGCATGCCGCGGGTGACGAAGACGCCGACCGTGGTCTACGCGGGGCGGCTTGACGAGGCCAAGGGCGTCCGCGTGCTGATGGCCGGCTGGGACCAGTACCTCGGCGCTGCCATCGCCGGGCCCGGGCTCAAGCTGGCCATCGCCGGCAGCGGGCCGCTCGGCGGCGAGGTCGTGCGCTGGGCGGCGACCCGTCCTTCGGTTGAGCTGATGGGGACGCTTGACGGCGCCGCGTGCAATGAGCTGATCGCCAGTGCCCGCGCGGTGCTGCTGCCGTCCGCCTGGGAAGAGCCGTTCGGCCTGGTCGCCGTCGAGGCGATGGCCGCCGGGGTCCCGCCCGTCGCTTCCGGCCACGGGGCGTTCACCGAACTGATTACCCCTGGAGTGGACGGCGCGCTGTTCCGGCCGGGCGACCCGGCCGCGCTGGCGCGCGCGATCGCCGACGTGGAACAGGACCCCGGGCGCTACGAGCGTTACGGCGAGCAGGCCCGCATGACCTACACCGAGCGGTTCGACCCGAAGCGCAGCCTCGACGAGCTCGTCGAGATCTACCGCTGGGCGGTCAAGAACCCGGCCTGACCCCCGCGGGGCCGGCCTTCCCGGGCAGGAGTCCTTCGTGACCAGCGTCCGGCGTCGCGGCCGGGACTCTCTCCTTGGCAGCCGTGTCACCGACGTTCCCGGTCGCACGGCAGTGGCGTTTCGGCGTTGAGGTCAGCGAAGGGCACGCGCCCGTTCTGCTGAAATCTCCTGGTCGTCAGCCGGCTGAGTACGGGCGGTCCGCCGCCGCCGCGGGGTTTTGTTCGTCAGCCGCTGACTGCCGCCGGTCCGCCGTGGCGGGACTTGCGGCGCGGCGGTTAGGAGTCGCGCCTGAGCGCCGGGGCGGCCAGCAGCGACGCCGCGACAACCAGCCCGAGCAGGTACGTCGACACGTCGGTGAAGGCGTCCTCGGTGAACGAGGCGACGGCGCAGTAGGTCACGATGAACAGGGCGGCCGAGCGCTGAACGCTCGACGGCCGGAAGCAGGCCGTGCCGAACAGCAGCACCAGGATCAGCGCGCAGATGACCACCCCGAACAGCCCCTCCTGCATGTAGGAGGACAGCCAGTTGCTGTCGATGGGCAGGCCGTTGACGCCCGCGTTGGTCAGGCCGAATCCGAAGACCTCCTGGAATCCCGTGCGGGGCGTGTTGAGCACGGCCGACCAGAGGCTGGTCCGGCCCGTCAGGCTGGTCAGCCCGGCCGAGCTCTGGCCCCTGGTCAGCCAGGCGGTCACCACGCCGGCCACCGTCACGGCGGCGACGAGCAGCACGGCCGCGCCGCCGGCGAAGAACTTCCGCACCCGGGCGTTGCGGGCGAACAGGCTAAGGCCGGCCACCAGGATGCCCGCCACCAGGCCGATCAGCGCGGTCCTGGTATGCGTCAGCAGCAGGGCGGCGACCGCGACGGTCACGCCGGCCACCGCGGCGGGCCCGCTGATCCGGCGGCCGAGCCAGAGCACGACGGTCACCCCGGCCGCGATCGCCGCGTACTGGGCGATCTGGGTCGGCAGCATCGGCCAGATCGCGCCGGTGAGCCGCCCGTCGTAGGCGAAGGCCCGGCCCGGTGAGATCAGCAGGCCGAGCAGCGCGAGCCCGATCGACACGTACATCCAGCGCAGGTGGCAGCGCAGCAGCAGCATGTCGGGCCGGCCGAACCACGGCGACAGCAGCCAGAGTGCGGCAGCGAACTCGGCCAGCCGGAACGTGCGGAAGCCGGTGCCCAGGTGATGCACCTGCACCGCGGTGAGCACCGTCTCCGCGGCGAGCGCGGTGACGAGGCAGAGAAACACGCTCGGCCGTATCCGCAGCCGCGGGTTCACGGTCAGCAGCAGCACCAGGGCCAGCGGCAAGGCGGCCTGCGCGATGCCCTTGCCGACCTTGGACGGGATGTCGAGGACTGAGTAGCCCGCGACAAACGTCATCGTGTTGAGGTAGAGCAGGCCCCAGGCCGCGAAGATCCGGCGCCTGACCGAGCGTTCCCGCGCCAGCGCCGGGTCAGCGGGCTGGGCGCGCTGGTAGGGTCGCGGCGGCGCGTAAATGGTGCTCATATCTCAACCAGAGCAGGCAGCGGGCGGCGCTGATACCGGCGCGCCCGTCCGGGTCTGCCAGCGCCCGCGCAGCGGGCTGGGCTGCCGCTGGTTCCCTACTCGCCCGACAGGCGCGCGACGACGGCAGCGAGCGCCTCGACGTCACCGCCCAGGTTCCAGTACGAGATGCCGAGTTCCTCGTTCCACCGCCGCAGGTCATCGACGCATTCGCTGACGCTGCCGCGCAGCGAGGCCGGGGAGCCGGCGAAAGCGTCCGGGTGTGCGCTGATGTAGTCGGCGAAGGACCGACGGCCTGAGGTCACCTGGGAGCCTGCGATGTTGACGTCGTAGCAGGTGAACTGCAGCTCAGGAGCGGGACGGCCAGCCTCAACGGCCGCGGCGGCCACCAGGGACGCCTTATGCCTGACGCTCGCCGCGGTCAGCTCGGCCGCGGCTGACTCGTCAAATGAGCCGGAGCCGAGCCGCATGTGGAGGCCGACGATATCGGCGTAGCGGGCGGCCAGCCCCAGCATCTTCGCGCCGCCGCCGCCGACCAGGACCGGTGGCCGGGGGTTTCGCGCCGGCCGCGGTAGCGACTCAAGCTCCGTCACCCGGTAGTGCGCGCCGCCGAAGGTCACCCGCTCCTCACGGAAGAACGCGGTGATCACCTGGAGCGCCTCCTCCAGGCGGGCCACGCGGATCGCGGCGCCCTGGTACGCCACGCCGAGCGCCCGGTAGTCGTCCTCGAGCCAGCCGGCCCCGATCCCGAGGCCCGCACGGCCCGCCGAGAGCACGTCGGCCGTGGCGACCGCCTTGGCCAGCATCGCCGGATGGTGCAGGTCGTTGTTGAGCACGAGGGGCATGGCGTGCAGGCGCGAAGTCCCGGCTAGCGCGAAGCTCATCGCGGTCAGCGCGTCCATCGCCCAGCCCTGGCTGTAGTGCTCGGACACCGCGACCGCGTGAAACCCGAGGTCTTCGATGCGGCGCAGTTGTGCGGCCCAGGCGCCGGCCTCGGTCAGCCGCGGCATGGGCGCGATGAAGTAGAACCTTCCCGCAGTCACGTGGTGTCCCCCAGCTTGGTGTAACCGCTGGTCGTGGTATCAACCGGGCCAGCTCGCCACTCTTGTCTAGCGTACGGAAGCAGGTAAACGAGAGGAGGCGCGGCGATGTCGGAGCGGCCTTTGCCACTGGTTGTCGCGACCATGCTCAGGGCCCAGGGCGTCACCGGCGTGCAGACGCACGTTCAGCAGCTGCTGCGCTATCTCGACAGCGACGACCCGGATACGGACGTCGAGCTCGTCACGCCGTTCAGCCGTTTCCGGTCGCTCTACCTGCCGGTGTTCGCCGTCAAGCGGCTGATCGACCTGGTCAGCCCCGCCGCGGGGGTGCTCTGGTACCGGCACTGGCACGAGGCGTTCCTGCGCGCGGCGCTGCGGCGGGTGCTGACCGGACGCGGCGACTGCGTGATCTACGCGCAGGATCCCCCGTCCGCCCGGGCCGCCCTGGCCGCACGGAGCCACCGGGGCCAGCAGGTGGTGCTCGCCGTGCACTTCCGCACCTCGCAGGCCGACGAGTGGGCTGACAAGGGAGTGATCCCGGTCAACGGGCGCGTCTTCCGGCAGATCCGGCGGCTCGAACGTACGCTCATCCCGCAGGTGGACCGGATCGTCTACGTCTCCAGGTGGGCGCAGGACGCCCTGACCAGCTGGCTGCCAGCGGCCGCCTCGGTACCGTCCGCGGTGATCGGCAACTTCGTCGCGCCACGGCAGGGATCGCCTGCTGAGGCGGGCCACGGCGACCTGGTGACGGTGGGCAACCTTGAGCCCGTGAAGAACCACCGCTACCTGCTGCATGTCCTGGCCGCCGCGAAGCAGGCCGGCCACGTCCTGACGCTGGACATCTTCGGCGAGGGACCCCAGCGGACCGAACTGCAGGCGCTGGCCGGGGTCCTGGGCCTGACGGAGCAGGTGCGGCTGCGGGGCTTCCGGCGCGACGTACGCGACTTCCTGCCGGGCTACCGGGCCTACGTGCACGCCTCCTACTCCGAGTCGTCCTCGCTGGCGATCATGGAAGCGATGGACGCGGGCCTGCCCGTCGTCGCGGCCGACATCGGCCCGCTGTCCGAGCTCTTCGACGAGGGCGTGGAAGGCCGCTTCTGGCCGCTCGACGACCCGGCCCAGGCGGCCCGGGTCCTGAACGACCTGGTCGAGTACGAGCCTTTCCGGCTGAAGGCCGCCCGCGCGGCCCGCGACCGGTTCTGCCGCGACTACGACGCGACCGTCGTAGGCCCCCGCCTGACGACGTTCCTGCTCGGCGGCACCTGAGGGTGCGGTGGTGCTAGGAGAAGACCTTCACGTACTGCACGTCTTCTGATGACGCCCCGGCCGGCCACTTCGGGTAGTTGGAGTCGTAGCCGTTCGGCCCGGAGATCCCGAAGTTGAGGTAGGCCGGCTTGTGGCTCAGGACGTTGGACGGGATCGTGACGAACAGGCTCCCGTTGAAGTAGATGTTGGCCACGGTGCTGGTGAACTCGATGTCCACGATGTTCCAGCCGCCCGAGACGTTGGCGCCAGAAGGCGTGGCGTAAATGGCGCCCGCGGCTTCCCAGCCCTTCGGCTCCGTCGTCCAGTCGCCGGTGCTGCCGCCGGTCTTCGCCACGCTGCCGTAGTGCACCGACGTGTAGTTCGTGCCGTACTGGGTCTCAACGGCGTCGACCTCGGTATCCGCCGGCCAGTTCTCTGACCCGTTCGTGCTGTTGGCGCCGTCCGTCCACATCGACGCCCAGTCGATCAGCGTGCCCGCCGGGTAGGTGTCGCCGGCGAACGTACCCGAGCTGCTGAGGCTGGGCAGCCAGATCCGCGCCTCTACCACGTCACCGCTGGTCGGCACCGTGTACTGCGATCTGATGTGCGCGCAGTCGGTGTTCGTGCTCGTTTCCGCCGTCCCGTTGACGCTCATCACCACCGCGTCCAGTGCGGACGAGTAGGTGGTGTTCCCCGTCGGGCAGGTGCCGCCGCCCTCTTGGGTGGCGTTCGCGTCCGCGGCCCAGCCGCCGTTCACCATGTCGCTGGCGGCGTAACTCTGGGCCAGCGTGCTGTAGGACGACAGCGCAGGCGCGTAAGGGGCCGTCGGGGTCGGGGTGGGGGTCGGCGTCGGAGTGGGCGTCGGAGTGGGCGTCGGCGTCGGAGTGGGCGTCGGCGTCGGAGTGGGCGTCGGCGTCGGCGTCGGGGTGGGGGTGGGCGTCGGCGTCGGGGTGGGCGGCGGCGGCGTGGAAGCCTTTGTTGTCGTGAAAGTGGAACTCGTCCGCGCGGTAGACGCGGAATGCCCGCTGCCCGCATTGACGGAAACCGTGGCGTAGTAACGAGTCGACGACTTCAGCCCGGTGACAGTCGCCGGGGATTTCGTGACGCTCGCGCTGAACGCCTTGGAACCGTTGCTCGCGAGATAGACAATGACCGACTCGCTCCCGGCTCCCCGGTCAGACGAGGGAAGGACGAACGCGACGGTTGCTCCGGCCGAAGTCACAGACGACACAGAAATGCTTGTCGGCTCCGCCCATTTCGACGTGGGCGCCGCACTGGCCGACATCTCCAGTACCAGGGATGTGGTCACGAGGGATGCGGCAAGGACCACGGCTACAGCCAGCCCGGGCCTCTTCACGAAGCGAACGCGATCGTGGCAGCCAAACTCCTAAGGAGGGGCGTTGACACGCGAATACCAGCTGAGTTGTAATGCCCGCCCATCAGTCCCCGGCTCCTTTGGCGGGCGTCAGGCCACCATCCCCCCGCTGAGAGCAAATTATCAGAACCCGCTTGTGCTGCCTAGAACCCGGATTTGAGGATTTGAGGGTTCTAGTGCCAACGCGCGCATCTTCGTGCCGTTATGTCGGTAAAGGTTAATACTTTTGCGACGATGACAGGAACGCGCGGCTATCCGCGCGAGTATTACGCCAGCGCACCTGAAGAGTTCCGTGATGTGGTCCCGGCACGGGGGAATTCAGAAAGACCCGCCTTCTTCAAACGATCTCGCAAAATTCCCTTCAATGAAAGAATGGGTGACTTCCTCGAGATGACGGCGGACGGAAGCGGGAACGTCGCGCAGCGGCCCCTGGCCAGTGAGCACGGCCAGGCCGTGCACCGTCGACCAGATGGGGTACTCGATCCCTGGCCGGCGGCGCGGGCTGAGCACCCCCGCGTCGGCTAGTTCGTCAAGGACGGCCCTGAGCTGGTCCAGGGGCATCGGGTGGGGTGCCGCCCCGCTGTCCTGAACGTCGTATTCGTGCGGCCGGGGCAGGGCGAACGCAGCCGCGAACAGGCCCGGCTCATCGCGGGCGAACTCCAGGTAGGCCCGGCCGACCGCGCGCAGACGCCGGCGGGCGGCCGCGGCGTTCCCGTGACGGCCGCGCACCCGGCCGGTCCCGGCCGCCATCCGGGCGGCGAGTTCACCCATGGCCGCCGTGCAGACCGCGGCCAGGAGTTCGTCCCGGCCGGCGAAGTGCCGGTAGGCGGCGTTGGGCACCACGCCCACCGACCGGGCCGCCTCGCGGAGTACCACGGCGTCCGGACCGCCGGCCCTGGCCAGCTCGAGTCCGGCGGCGACCAGGCCGTCCCGTACCGCGCCGCGCGGGCGCCGCCGCCTAGCGGCGGTTTCCTCAGCTGGCGGTCCGTCGCTCGTCACGTTAGCAAGTTAGTGGACAGCATCCACTAACGCAAGTAATGTGGACACTGTCCACTAAAAAGTGGACGGTGTCCACTAATGTGAGAAACGGAAGCGCCATGACGACCAGGATGACCCGCCTGCTCAGCCGCAACGAGCAGTTCGCCCGCGGCTACGCGCCGGTACCCCTGGCCCTGCCCACGGCGGAGCTGCTCGTCATCACCTGTCTCGATCACCGGGTTGACCCGGCGCTCTTCCTCGGACTCCGGCTCGGAGAAGCTCCCGTTATCAGGAACGCCGGCGGGCGCGTCACCCAGGCCGTCATCGACGACATCGCCTTCCTGGCCTTTTTGGCCGGGCAGCTGTTCGGCGGCCAGGGCACCGACGGCAAGCTGTTCGAGGTCGCGGTCATCCACCACACCCAGTGCGGGACCGGCTTCCTCGCCGACCCCGTTTTCCGTCGCCAGGCAGCCGGGGCAACCGGCCTGGCCGAGGGAGTCCTCGAAGCTTCGGCGGTCGCCGACCCGCACGTGACCGTCAAGGCGGATGTGGAGCGCCTGCTCGCCGCCCCCGCGCTGTCGCCGCTTGTGAGCGTCTCCGGTCACGTCTACGACACCGAAACCGGACGCGTCACCACGACCCTCGACGCCCGGCACCCACTCGGCCAAGAGCACGATGTCACGCACCGGTGAACCTCCTCTCCCATGAGGGGACCGTCTGCGCTACGCGCGCGGTAGCCGCCCCGCAGCCGCGCTAGTCAGGGTGCCGCGCTAGGCGGGGCGGATCCCCACCGCATCTTGGCAAGCTGCACGCGGACCAGATCCCCGTCAGGCGTGTTCCGCTGGGCGATCGTCAAGGCAATGCTGTCGGGACGTCGTCGGCCGAGATGTGTCCCAGACGACTCCGGCGGCGCAGACGACTCCGGCGGCGCACAGCATCCTCATGACAGCAGGCAGATTGAAAGATCTTGGATCTTTTTCGTGCTCTGACCCATACTAATTTCCAATTAGATAAAAGTTTCCATAACAATACCCGCATCGGTCACACGAGGCTCTCAGGGCTGGGTCGGATTCACGGCGAGTCGAACTGACTCAGCGACATTGCTCTCGGCCGGGACCTGAGGGGAGAGTGTTAATTCCTGATACTGCTGCCAGGGTGCACGACAACTGCTGCCGGCGGGCACTGGTTACTGCCGGCGGCCGCTGCCGGCGGGCACTGGTTACTGCCGGCGGCCGCTGCCGGCGGGCGCTGCCGGCGGGCGCTGTTACTGCCGGCGGGCGCTGCCGGCGGGCGCTGTTACTGCCGGCGGGCGCTGCCGGCGGGCGCTGTTACTGCCGGCGGGCGCTGCCGGCGGGCGCTGCCGGCGGGCGCTGTTACTGCCGGCGGGC
>DASYAD010000268.1:0-3806 GCA_036501515.1 Trebonia sp.
GGAGTTCTTCGCCGACCAGCTGCCGATCAGCCGGATCAGGGAGCGGCGGGCCGAGCCAGCCGCGATCACCCGCGAGACGTGGGCCGCGGCGGCCGAGCTCGGGCTGCTCGGGGTGAGCGCGCCCGAGGACGTCGGCGGCCTCGGCCTCGGCCTTGACGACGAGGTTCTCCTCTTCCGGGAGATGGGCCGCCAGCTGGTGCCCGGGCCGTTCGTCGCCTCGGTGCTGGCCGCCCGGCTGGCCGCGCTCGCCGGAGATGCCGGCCTTGCCCGCAAGATCGTGGCGGGCGACGCCATCGTCGGCCTCGCGCAGCGCCGCTCCGGTCAGGAACTCGCCACCGGGGGGCCGCTGACCGGCCGACTCGACCTTTTCGACGCCACCGACACCGACTACCTGCTGCTCGTCGAGTCATCAGGCGCGGGCCTGGTGGAGACGGCCGCGGTCGGCGACATCCAGCCGGTCGACTGCATCGACCCGGGGACCAGGCTGGCCGCCGCGCGGGCCGAAGGCGCGCCCGTGGCGTGCTGGGCGCCGGCCGTGGTGGAGCCGCTGCGGCTGCGCGGGCTCGCCCTCGCGTCGGCCGTGCTCGTGGGCATCTCCCAGGCGGTCACCGACCTGTCCGTTGAGCACGCGAAGAACCGCGTGCAGTTCGGCCGCCCGATCGGCGTGAACCAGGCGATCAAGCACGCCTGCGTGGACATGGCGGTCGGGACGGAGGCCGCCCTTCAGCAGACCTTGTTCGGCGCGATCAGCCTGCGCTCTGGCCGCGCCGACGCCGAGTTCCAGGTGATGGCGGCGAAGGTCGTGAGCGGCAGGGCGGCCATCGACAACGCGGCGCACTGCATTCAGGTGCACGGCGGCATGGGCTACACCGACGAGCACAACGCGCACCTGTACCTGAAGCGGGCGCACGTGCTTGACCACTTCTTCGGCTCGAGCCGCGAGAGCCTGGCGGCCGTCCTCGCCGCTGAACCGGCCAGGTGACGCGTTGCAAATAAGTGACACAACTGTCAGAATGTCGATGGTTGGCGAACGCAGTGAAGGAGCCGGCGTGCACAGGATGGACCGCCCGTGGAGACGCTAGCCGCGGTGCTCTGGGAGCGCGGGGGGCGATGGTCGGTTGAGCCGATCGAGCTTGACCCGCCTGGCCCGCAAGAGGTGCTCGTCGAGCTGCACGCGTCAGGCATGTGCCACTCTGACGAGCACATCGTCACCGGTGACATGCCGTTCCGGCTGCCTTGCATCGGCGGGCACGAGGGTGCGGGCGTGGTCACCGAGGTCGGTGCCCAGGTGACCTCGGTCGCGCCTGGTGACCACGTCGTGTTCAGCTTCATGCCGTCGTGCGGGCGCTGCCCGGCCTGCTCGACCGGCCACCAGAGCCTGTGTGACCTCGGTGCCCGGCTGTACTCAGGCCGTCAGATAGCGGATGGAACAGCGCGGCACCACGCGCGCGGCAATGACCTGTCCGCCGCCTGTCTCATCGGCTCGTTCGCTTACCACACGGTCGCGCACGAGGCGAGCGTCGTGAAGATCGACCCGTCCGTGCCGCTTGACCGCGCTTGCCTGCTCGGGTGCGGGTTCGTGACCGGCTGGGGCTCCGCCGTCTACGCCGCGGAGATCCGCCCTGGTCACACCGTGGCCATCGCTGGCATCGGCGGCATCGGCGCGTCCGCTATCCAGGGGGCGAAGATCTCCGGGGCGCGGGTGATCGTCGCCATCGACCCGGCGGCGGAGAAGAAGGACAAGGCGCTCGCGCTCGGGGCGACGCACGTGGCCTCCTCGTGGGAGGAAGCCCCGTCCGTCGTCAAGGAAGCCACCTGGAACCGCGGCGTCGACCGGTTCATCGCCACGATGGGCGTTGGCGACGGCGCGCTGGTCTCCAGGGCACTCGCGATGACCGCCAAGATGGGCAGGCTCGTCGTCACCAACATCCACCCGATGGCCGAGAACTCGGTGAGCCTCAACCTGATGGACCTGACGCTGACGGAGAAGCAGATCGTCGGCACCCTCTACGGCTCAGCCAACCCGCGCGCCGACATCCCCAAGCTCCTTGAGCTGGCCGCCTCGGGCCAGGTCGACCTCGACGCGATTGTCTCAGGGACCTACCCGCTTGAAGCCATTAACGACGGCTACGCCGACATGCGCACGGGGAAGTTCCTCCGCGGCGTGCTGCGGTACCCGGCCGCCGGATGACGGTTATTCCCGGGGGGGAGCGACCCCCGTACCCCCCGGCGTCGAAGGGCTGCGGGTGCGGGACCGACCCCAGTGGCGTTCATTTCAAGAAGAAGAGGAGCACGATATGCGTGACGCGGTGATCGTAGACGCGGTGCGGACCCCGGTCGGCAAGCGCAAGGGGGCACTGTCCGGCGTGCACCCGGCCGCCCTGTCCGCCCTGGTGCTGACCGCGCTCGCGGAGCGGAACTCCATCGACCCGGTGGTCGTTGACGACGTGGTCTGGGGCTGCGTGGCTCAGGCAGGCGAGCAGACCATGGATATCGCGCGCAACGCGGTGCTGTCCGCGGGCTGGCCGCTGAGCGTGCCAGGCACCACGGTGGACAGGCAGTGCGGCTCCTCGCAGCAGTCGGTGCACTTCGCCGCGGCCGGGCTGATCGCCGGCCACTACGACGTGGTGGTGGCAGGCGGCGTCGAGTCGATGAGCCGGGTACCGATGATGAGCGTCGTCGGGCAGTCCAACCCGTTCGGCCCCGCGCTTGACTCGCGGCTTGGCGGGGTGGCGCCCCACCAGGGAATCGGCGCCGAGACCATCGCCGAGCGCTGGGGACTATCCCGTACCGAGCTCGATGAGTTCTCGCTGGCGTCGCATGAGAAGGCGGCGGCGGCCCAGGATGACGGGCGGTTCGCCGATCAGATCGTGCCGGTCACGCTGGAGGACGGCACCGTGGTGACTGCCGACGAGGGGGTGCGGCGCGGCAGCACACTGGAGTCCCTCGCCAAGCTCAAGCCGGCGTTCAGGGAAGACGGCGTGATCCACGCGGGCAACAGCTCGCAGATCAGCGACGGGTCGGCCGCGCTGCTGATGACCACAAGCGAGAAGGCGGCCGAACTCGGCCTCACCCCGCTGGCCCGGGTGCACACGGCGGTGGTCGCGGCCGACGACCCGGTGATCATGCTGACCGCGCCGATCCCGGCGACGAGGAAGGCCCTCGCGAAGAGCGGGCTGCGCATCGACGAGATCGGCGCGTTCGAGGTGAACGAGGCGTTCGCGCCGGTGCCGCTTGCCTGGCTCGCCGAGACCGGCGCGGACGCCAAGGCACTGAACGTCAACGGCGGCGCGATCGCGCTTGGCCACCCGCTTGGCGGCAGCGGCGCCCGGCTGATGACGACGCTGGTTTATCACATGAAGGACAACGGCATCCGCTACGGCCTGCAGACCATGTGCGAGGGCGGCGGCCAGGCCAACGCGACGATTCTCGAACTGCTATGAGACCAGTGCCGCCCGACCGCGGCACGTAAGGAGACTGGAGGACTTGGAATGGTGGAAGTAGCAGGCAGCTCGGTTCTGGTGACCGGCGGCGCGGGCGGACTCGGCGAGGCCACGGTCCGCAGGCTTATCGGCGCGGGCGCGTCGGTGGTGATCGGCGACGTCTCCGCCGACCGGGCAGGCAAGCTGGCCGCTGAGCTCGGCCCCAGGGCCAAGTACGTGCACACGGACGTCACCGACGAGGCCAGCGTGCTCGCGGCGATCGCCGAGGCGGAGCAGCTGGCCCCCTTCCGGTTCGCCGTGGTGGCGCACGGCGGCTGGGGCATCGCGGAGAAGGTGGTGCAGAAGGACGGCTCGCCCGCGACA
>DASYAD010000269.1:0-2899 GCA_036501515.1 Trebonia sp.
GGCAACGGCATGTTCACCCTCGGCGCCTCGCCCCGGCCGGGCATGGTGGTGCAGAGCCCGGACTACACCGCCAGCATCGTGCTCCGGCTGCTCCGGACCGGTGAGGAGTCGTTCGACATCCCGCACGGCCCGGAGCAGCCCGGCCTCGCCCAGGTGCCCGAGTCAGCCGAGTGAGATCGGCTCCGTGTTTCCCGAGCGGTCCCAGGTCGTCGTGAACGACTTGCCGCTCAGCGCGCCCACGGTGTCGAGCGAGATGAACCCGCCGCCGGAAACCGGGTCGACCATGTCGATCGGGAAGTTGGTGAAGCCCCCCACGCCCTTGACATTGCCGCCGGTGACCTGAGCTTCGTCCCCGCTCATGGTGGTGGTGCCGAAATCGGCCAGTTCGGTCAGGAAGCAGTTGGTCAGCGCGTTGTTGCAGAGCGCGGGCCGCTCGATGATCCACTCGGCCGACGCCCGGGCGCAGTCCGCGCACGCCGCGGTGGTGCTGCTGGTCTTGCCCGTGCTCAGGTCGGAGACCGCCAGCGTGAACTCGCCGTTGGCGTAGCTGACCGAGGCGTCGATGATGTCACCGGCGTGGACGGCGAACACGTTCACCGAATCCGCCGGGTACAGCTCGTACCAGGCCTCGTACTTGGGCGTCGTGTTACCGGCGCCGCCGCAGTGGCCGTCGGTGCCGTCCTGCTCGACCGTCGGGGTGTTGTAGCCGTCCAGGCCGATCCATTCAGAAGCCCACTGGTTGGCGACGCCCGGGCAGGTGATAGCGGGTACCACCCAGCTCGAGTGCACGTAGGTGAACTGCTTCTTGCCCGCCGTCGCCGCGTAACCCGACCAGTTCTCGCTGATCGTCGTGGCCTGCGAGGAGTGGCCCGGGGCGGCGTTCGCCTTGACCATGGGACCGCCGGGAACCGGGACGTTCGCGGCCGCCGCGGTGCTCGTGACCGCCGCGCTGGCCGATCCCGTGATGCCGGTGAAGCACGCCGCGCCGGTCAGGGCGGCCGCTGCCAGCATTGTTGTGAAGATCCGTTTTGTTCGCATCCCCACCCCTCCGCTCGGATTGAACAAGTTTGATCAGGTTGAAACAACCTTCAAACTTTTCTCCCGATTCGTCAAGACGCTACGTGAAGGCACCGTCACGGCCGCCGCGATCTGCCTCTCGTCCGGACTACCGGGGGGCTGCCCCGAGCAGTCCGAGGTCGCGCAGGCTCTCCGCGGTTTCCACGATCGTGGTCACGGCCGCACGCGGCCGCCAGCCGAGCACGCGCTTCGCCCATTCGTTATGAATGACCAGCTCCGGCAGCTCGGCGCCGGGCGCTTCCTCGGTCGGCACCCGCTCGGCCAGCGGGCCGAGCCCGTCGCGCAGGATCTGGGCCAGCTGCAGGTAGCTGATCGTCGGGCCGTCGGCGAGCACCAGGAACCGCTGGCCGGCCGCCTCCGGCACGGCCATCGCCCTGATGTGCGCATCGGCCACGTCGCGCACGTCCGCGACACCGAAGCGGTGCCGCGGCACGACCGTCATGGTCCCGTCCAGCATCATCTTGATCAGCTGCAGCGTGGACCGCGCCGCCGCGGTCAGGGTCGGCCCGAAGATGCCCGTCGGGTTGACCGACACCAGCTCGGTGCCGCCGCCCTCGCGTTCGATGAAGTCCCAGGCGGCGCGCTCCGCGATCGCCTTGGACCGCGGATAGGGCGGCAGCCCCGGGGTGTCCGGGTCGGTCCAGTCCGCCTCGGTGTAGTCGGCGCCCGGCTTGGGGGAGTAGCCCACCGCGGCGAACGAGGAGGTCAGCACCACGCGCCGGGCGCCGGCGTCGCGGGCGGCCCGCAGCACCCGCAGCGTGCCTTCCCGGGCGGGCGCGATCACCTCGTCCGGATCCTGCGCCTGGATCATCGGCGAGGCGACGTGGTAGATGTCCGCGCAGCCGTCCACCGCGCCGGGCCAGCCGTCGTCGGCCATCAGGTCGGCCGTGACCACCTCCAGGCCCGCGTCATCGGCCCCGCCCCGCCGAACGGCCTTGCGCAGCTCGCCCTCGCGGTCGAGCGACCTGACCACGGTGCGCACCTCGGTGCCGTCCCGCAGCAGCGCCGCGATCAGCTGCGTGCCCACGTAACCGGAACCACCGGTGACCAGGACCTGGCTCATCGTGCTACCTCCATCTTCTCGACCACGGCTCGTATCCGTTCCCACGCCGCGGCCTCGGCGAGCTCGTCGCCGCGGTCACGGGCGTCCCACATGGCGGCCTTCTCGCGCAGGTAATCGAGGTGGGTGCGCAGCGTCTCGAGCTGCGCCTCGACCCGCTCGGCGTGGCGCAGCAGCAGGTCGCGCTGCTCGCCCGCGGCCACCCGGCCGCGGGCCCGGTTGGCCTGGTAGGTGCGCATGTCGTCGATGCCCATGCCCATGGCGCGCAGGCAGGCCAGGATCTGGAGCGTGTCGACGTCCTCGTCGTGGTAGCGGCGGTGCCCGCTGCTGGCGTCCCGGTCGATCGGGCCGATCAGCCCGACCTCCTCGTAATAGCGCAGCGTCGGCTCGCTGAGCCCGCTGCGCCGCGCGACATCCTGGATGGTGAAAGCCGTCATGACTGCAGCTAAGCAAACCTCAAGCGCTTGAAGTCAAATGCGCGCTCGCTCAGCCGAGCGTGACCAGCGCGGCCCGCAGCTCGGCGAAGGCCTCGCGGGTGAGGTCGGTCAGCGTCCGCTGGCTGGCCGGATCGGCCCACCGGTCGAAGGCGCGGTAGAAGGCGCCGACGCCGAGCTCGGCGGCCAGGCCCGCGGCCGGATCGGGCACGCCCCGCTGGCGCAGCGCGTCCTCCATGGCCCCGGCCAGGGCGGCGCGCTTGAAGGTAGCGCGCTCCCGCAGCTCGCTGTTGCTGGCCATGACGGCCAGCAGCCGGGCGCTGAACTC
>DASYAD010000270.1:0-4756 GCA_036501515.1 Trebonia sp.
CATGACCGGCTCGCCGGTGATCGAACTGAACCGCGCGGTCGCGGTGGCCATGGCCGACGGCCCCGCCGCAGGACTGGCGATACTGCGGCGCCTGGAGGCCGGCGACGCCCTCGCCGGCTACTACCTGCTGCCCGCGACCAGGGCCGACTTCCTGCGCCGCCTTGGCAGGAACGAAGAAGCCGCCAGCGCCTACGAGGAGGCGGCAGCCCTCGCCGGCACCGGCCCCGAGCGGCGGTTCCTGAACGCACGGCTGGCAGAAGTCAGATCGCAGGTACAGCAGGGCGGGTGAATCGCGGTGCTGATCAGTCCCCGGCGTTTTCCAGCGGCGGGAACGCGAGGGTGAACGCCGACCCTGCCGGCCCGGTCCGCACCTCGATGGTGCCTTCGTTCGCCTGCGCGACGCTGCCGACGATGGCCAGCCCTAGCCCCGCGCCCGGCATTCCCCGCGCGTCGGGCGCCCGGTAGAAGCGCTCGAAGATGTGCGGGAGATCCTCGTCCGCGATGCCCGGCCCGCGATCGCTGACCACGACCCGGCCGTTCTCGACGACGACGCGGACCGCGGCGCCTGGCGGACTCCACTTGACGGCGTTGTCGATCAGGTTGCCGACGGCGTGATCGACCGCGGCGGGGTCGACGTGCACCAGGCACGGGCTCAGCTCGGCCTCGATGACCGCGTGCGGGCCTCGCTGGCGCAGGCGGTGCACCGCCTGGCCGGCGAGCAGGTCCAGGCGCACGGTCTCGCGATGCGGTGCGGACTCGTGGTAGCGGGCGAGGTCGAGCAGGTCGGTGATCAGCTGGCCGAGCTCGCCGGCCTGCTCCCGTGCCGCCCGTACCAGGGCGGGCGCCTGCGGGTCGGCCAGGCCTGCGCCGTCCTCGAGCAGGTCCAGGTTCGTCGTCAGGCTGGTCAGCGGGGTGCGCAGTTCGTGCGAGGCGTCGGCGACGAGCTGCCGCTGGGCGGTGACCGAATCATGCAGCGCGGCCAGCATGGAGCCGAAGGACGAGCTGAGCCGGCCCACCTCGTCGCTGGTCCCGTCACCGCCCCGCCCGGTGAAGCGGAGCCGGGCGGTGAGGTCACGGGTCTTGGTGATGTGCTCGGCGGTCGCGGTGAGCTCGGCGATGGGCCGCAGAATGCGGCCCGCGGTCAGCCGCGCCGCGCCGTAGGTGACGCCCGCGGCCCCGACGGTGAGCGCGGCGAGGAGCAGGGCCGCGTCGCGGAGCGTGCCGTCGTCGGCACCCGCGGCCCGGCTGGCGCGTACCAGTCCGGCGTCTGACCCTCCGGGCATGGCCGCGGTGTAGACCCTGAACTGATGTCCGCCGTCGTCCACGGTGGCGAAGTACGGCGGCTGCGCGCCCTCGGCTACCGCGACATCGCGGTCGTCGAGCGCCCCGGTTTGGCTAGGCTGGCCCACGGCCACCGGGCCGTTGAGCAGCTGCAGTTCTACACTGCCGACCGTGACCGGCCTCTGCAAGTCGGGGATAGATCCGCTCGGGCCCGCGGCCGACTGCTTGATTTGCTGGGCGACGCTAGAGGCTTGCTGGGCGGCGTCGATAAGGGTCGCGTCGACGCGGGAATGCACGCTCGCGGCGTAGACGAAATACAGCACGCCGCTGACCGCGGCGACGACGATCAGCACGCCGACCGCCGCCGCCGCCGAGACCCGGTTCCGCAGCGTCATGGCGCGTCGCGCAGGACGTAGCCGAGCCCGCGCACGGTGTGCAGGATGCGCGGCTCGCCGGCCGACTCGAGCTTGGCGCGCAGGTAGCTCATGTATACCCACAGGTTGTGCGAGCGCAGGCCGAAGTCGTAGCCCCAGACCGCCTGGAAGATCTGCGAGTGGCTCAGCACCCGGCCAGGGTTGCGCAGGAACAGTTCGAGGAGCAGGTACTCGGTGCGGGTGACGGTAACCTCGCGCCCGCCCCTCGTCACTCGCGCCGCCGCCAGGTCGAGTACCAGGTCGCCGTAGCTGAGCTGTTCGGCGCTGGCGGCGTTGCGGCGCAGCAGCGCGCGCAGCCGGGCGCGCAGCTCGGCGAGCGCGAACGGCTTGGCGAGGTAGTCGTCGGCGCCCGCGTCCAGGCCGGCGACGCGATCGTCGATCAGGTCGCGGGCGGTGAGCATCAAGATCGGCGTCCGGTCGCCGCGGGACCTGAGCCGCCGGCACACCTCGAGGCCGTTCGGCTCGCGCATGGCGACGTCGAGCACGATCGCGTCGACGCTCGCCGCCGCCATGTGGGCGAGCGCGGCGCCGCCGCTGTCGGCGGCCAGCACCTCATACCCGTCACGCCCCAGCGCGGTGGAAAGCGATCGGCGCACAGCCGCGTCGTCATCGACAACGAGGACCCGCACGTGATCCATTATGCGCGGGCCCGCGCCGACGTCGGCACTCCTTAATTGCCGCCCACGCTGCGCCCGGCTGCCTGCTTTGCCGCGTCCAGGGCGGCGGCCAGCCGTACCGGGGTCACGCCGAGCTCGTGAGCGATCGCGGCGAACGCCGGGCTGGCGGGGTCGACGCCGTTCCTGTCGCTCAGCGCGTTGATCTGGTTCATCGCGCGCTGGGCGGCGCTGTGGCTGACGCCGAGCTGGCTGGCGAGCGCGGTCGCCATCGCGTGCGCGGCCTGCCTCTCAAGCGTCCCGGACTGGCGCGCCGCGGCCTTCATCGCCGCCGCCGCGGACGGGTTCGCCCCCGGGGACTTGGACGCCGGGAGGGACGTGTTCGGCGCTGGCGACTTAACCGCCGGGGCGGAGCTGCTCGCCGTCGCGGACGGCGCCGGCTTGCCGGACGAGGTGGAACCGGACGCGAACGCGGCGGCCGGCAGGGCGATCACCGCGGCGGCGATGACTCCCGCGACGGCGAGACGACGGCTGGGGACTGGCATGACACGCTCCTTCATGGATCGGATGGACGCCAGTCCAGCGGCCCCGCCAAAGACGGGCCGTCCGGTGACCTTAAAGGAACCTAAGAAGCTCGGCGTCCTTACGCGTCAGGGCCGTAGAGCGCGGCGACGCGCGGCTGCCCGGCCGGCTGACTCATCGGCGGCGTACCTAAAATCGGGCAGGTGACGACTACCCGCGGACTGCTGCTGGCGGAGCGTGCGCGTGCCCGCACCCGGGCCGCGGCCCTGGACCGGGAGTTCGCCGGGATCGCCGCGGCTGCGAGCGAGGCGGGTACCGACGACGAGCACGACCCGGAAGGCGCGACGCTCGCGTTCGAGCGGCAGCACACCGCCGCGCTACTCACGCAGGCCCTGGAACAGATCGCGGAGATCGACGCCGCCATCGGCAGGCTCGACGAGGGCACGTATGGCGTCTGTGTCCGGTGCGGCCAGCCCGTCGGGCAGGGCCGGCTGGCAGCACGTCCGGCGGCCGCCACCTGTGTTCGGTGCGCCCAGGTCAAGTGAGCCGGGCATGCCCTTGCAACGCGTTATATCGTGATGTAGCCTGCTGCTAGTTGGCAGCGCACCACCTGCCCGCTTCCGAGCCTTCCAGCGGCCCGCGCCGCCGGGGGCGACGAGGACAAGGGTCCACGACTCGGGTGCCTTCACTTAGTCATGGCTCTGCACCGTGGCGAGCAGACGCGGGCAGGCTCGCCGGGAAGAAGAGCGATCATGACTGCGGACAAAGCCAGGAAGAGCGCCACGCGACGGCGGATGGCGGAGACCGGCGAGCCGTACAGCGTCGCCAGGCACGCCGTGCGGGACGAGCACGACGACGACGTGGGGCACGAGCCTGACGAAGAGCGGGCCGCGGAAGAGCAGTACGCCGCCGAAGAACAGTACGCCGCCGAAGAGCAGGCAGCCGCTGAAGAGCAGGCCCGGCGGGCTCGTGCGCTCGCGGAGCGTGCGCGGGAGGCTGCGGAGGAAGCCGAGATCCGGGCCGAGCGCGCGGACGAGGCCGCGAGCGCGGCGGAGAGCGCCGCGGACCTGACCCAGGAAGCGGCCGACCTGACCAGGGAGTCGGGCTCCGACGAGGAGATCGCCCGGGCCCAGCAGCGGGCCGACGAGGCCCGCGCCGCCGCCGAGCAGGCCCGGCGGCGGGCCGAGCAGGCCATCGAGCTGGCCGGCAAGGCGGCCGAGGCGGCCGAGCAGGCGGAGGAAGCCGCCGACGCGGCCGGGGAACTGGCCGGCGACATCGGCGAGGACGAAGACGAACGCGTTGGCCCCGGCGGCTGGCACGACCGCGAGGGCCCGGACGGCTGGCACGAACACGAAGGCCCGGGCGGCTGGCACGACTGGACGTCCCCGCCAAGTCCCCCGCACCCACCGCACCCACCGCACCCCCCGCATGCGCCGCACCACGGCCACCACGGACCGGGCGATCACCGCGAGGGGCGGGATCCCGCCGAGCGGCTGCAGGACCGGGTCGAGCAGGTCATCCAGCGGTTCGAGATGATGCGGGACCGGGCCGACCAGCTGATCCGTGCGGCGGAGCGGATCTTCCCGCCGCCGGGGCGTTCTGAGACGACGCACGAGGAACGCGAGGTTACCGAGTCCGACTGAGGCGAGGCTTCCGCGGCCGTCAGTGGCCGCGGAAAGCTTCGGCCAGCCACCACGACGGCTCGCCGCGGGTCACCTTCGCGTCCACGACCATCGGGCGGTCACGCGGGCCGGCCAGCCAGGCCGCGACCGCGTCCAGGTCCCCCAGGGCGCGGACGGTGACCGCTGCGCAGCCGAAGCCGCGGCCGATGCCGGCGATGTCGGCCGGCGGGAACGTGACGTGGTCGAGCGGGTAGCCGTCCGGGCCGAAGTGGTGCACTTCCGC
>DASYAD010000271.1:0-1546 GCA_036501515.1 Trebonia sp.
CCCAGCGCCGGGTCCGGGGTCTCGAACTCCACCACCTGGACGACCTCGGTGTCAGGGACGAGCCGGGTGAAACGGCCGTGGTACGTGTCGGTCTGCGCGGTGGTCTTCCCGGTCCCCGTCGGCGCGTCGTAGGTCAGCGAGACCCGGAACTCGCCGCCTTCCCTGGCGTCGAACGCGTGCACGTGGCTGGTCATGATGTCGGGGACCTGCCACCGCTGTACGGCGCCGGGGTCCAGCAGCGCCTCGTAGACGCGGCTGCGCGGAGCCCTGATATGCCTGGTGAGGCGCGTCGTTCCCATCCCCGCAGGCTAACACCGCGAGCAGCGGTCCTACGGGATCGTCCAGGCGCGCTCCGCGGTGATGTGGATGGCCGTCCGGTAGTTCTCGTCGAACCACGACGCCGGGCGGCCCATCGCCTCGACCGCCGGCATGTACTTGTCGAGCAGCCCGGGGAACCGCGACGGCGGCGGCGCGTCGGGGACGATCCGGGCGTGGCCGGAGATCACCACCACGTCACCGCCGCCCGGCGTGGAGTTGAAGTTCAGCGACACGCTGTCGTTAACCGCGATGTGCCGCAGTTTCGCGCCGCCGTTCACGCTGTAGACGGTGATCGCGGAGCCGTCCCACACGAACCACACCGGCCGCGGCGTGGGCCGTCCGGTCGCCGTCACGGTGGTCAGCCAGGCGACCTGGTCGCTGATCAGATGGCGTTCGATCTGCTCGGTTAGCTCGAATTCCATACGGCCCATCTTTCCAGACGCTTCCAGCCCGTCTCTGGCTAGCTGCCGCGGTACGTGGAGTAGGCGAACGGAGAGAGCAGCAGCGGCACGTGGCAGTGGCCCCCGGTCACCGTGAAGGTGATCGTCACCTCCGGGTAGAACGCCGCCACCCCGCGCGCCGCGAAATACCCGCCCGTCCCGAACACCACCCGGTACACCCCCGGCCTCGTTCGCGCCTCGAACCGGTGCCGGCCGCCGGCGTCGGTCGAGCCGGTCTCGATCGCCTCCCAGCCGCCGGGCGCGGAGAACGCCAGTGACACCAGGACGCCGGCCGCTGGCGCGCCGAGCGTCGCGTCGAGCACGTGCGTGGAGACGGTCACGAGCCCAGCGCCTTCGCCACCCGCAGCAAGGTGATCTTCTCGAGCTCCGCGGTCGCCACCGCCGCCTCCGTCGCGGGATCGTTGCCCAGCCTTGCCTCCAGAGCGGCCCGCATCCGCTCGCCGCTCAGCCCGGCGGCGCAGATCAGGAACACGTGCCCGAACCGCTCCTCGTAAAGAGCGTTCCCGGCAGCCAGCGCGGCGCGGGACGAGTCGCCGACACCGGACTGCTCGGCCGCCGACTGACCGTGCACCCGGGCGCCGATCCGCGGGTGCGCGGACATGGCCTCAAGCACGTCATCCCAGGCAAGTGACTCGAACGCTGTCCTGGTCGCGTTCTCGGCCGCGGCCAGCGACGGGTACGGGCGGCCGGCCGCCATCGCGCCGGCGAACCGCCGGGACGCGCAGCACGACAGCATCACGGCGACCGCCTCACCGGCCGGCGATGCG
>DASYAD010000272.1:0-6121 GCA_036501515.1 Trebonia sp.
CATCGGCACCGTGGTACAGATCGGCGGCACGTCGCTCGGCAAGGAGTACGAAGAGGCCCTGGCCAGCGGCAGGAACGTCAACCCGACGCCCGCCGACCTGGCCGAGTCCGACCTGCACGTGCTGCTGTACACGAGCGGCACCACTGGTCACCCCAAGGGCGTGATGAACGACCATCGCGGGATGATGGCCATGACCCTCGACACCACGATCGCCACCGAGTCCAAGCACGAGGACGTCGGGCTCGCCACCACGCCGTTCTTCACCACCGGCGGCGTCGTCCGGGCGCTGACCTGGCTGTACCTGGGCCAGACGATTGTGATCCACCCCCGGTTCGACCCCGAGGAACTGCTCGACTCCATCGAGCGGGACCGCGTCACGTTCACCACGTTCATCCCCACCATGCTGATCCGCACGTTGCGCCTGCTCGAAGAGGGCAAGGCCCGCGACCTGTCAAGCCTGCGGCGGATCAGCTACGGCGGCGCCCCGGTCGCCAAGGAGGTCATCCAGGAGGCGCTGGTCCGGCTGGGCTGCGACATGCAGCAGCGGTACGGTCTTACCGAGGCTGGCGGGCAGTTCACCATCCTGACGCCGCAGGACCACCGCGACCTGCTGGCGGGCAAGGAGTCCATCCAGAGCTCGTGCGGCCGGGAGACCCCGATGGCGGAGGTCTGGATCATCGACGACGACGGCAACCGGCTGCCACCGGGCGAGACCGGTGAGATCGTCGTGCGAGCCGACTCGCAGGCACGCGGGTACTGGAACCGGCCGGAGCAGACCGCGCAGACGTTCCGCGAGGAAGGCGTCTGGTCGGGTGACACCGGCTGGCTGGATGCCGGGGGCTACCTGCACATCGCCGGCCGCAAGACCGACATGATCATCTCTGGCGGCTTCAACATCTACCCGGCCGAGCTCGAGCGGGTGCTCGGGTCGCACGACCTGGTCGACACCGTAGTCGTGGTGGGGAAGGCGCACCCGGAGTGGGGCGAGACCCCCGTCGCGGTCGTCGTGCCCAGGGGCGACGTGGACACCGCGGCGCTCGAAGCCGAGCTGCGCGACCTGTCCCGCGCCCAGCTCGGCGGCTACAAGCAGCCGCGTGAGTACGTGTTCCGCTCCGAGGTGCCGCTCGGCCCGGCTGGCAAGGTGCTCAAGCGCGAGGTCAAGGCTACTCTGGCCGACCGCCCCGGTCAGGCCGACGGACCCGGGCAGGCCGGCTGACGGGGCGGCCCGCCAGCAATCAGGACTATTATTCAACTATTATATATAATGTTGATGATCGTTGAAGCGATCGGTGGTGCAGCATGGACGAGGAGCTGTCGGCAGCCGCGCGGCTGACTGATCCGGCTTTCTACGCGGGGAACCCGCATCCGGTGTACGCGAGGCTGCGGGCCGAGGCACCGGTGTTCTGGTGCCAGGCCGGACAGTTCTGGGCCCTGTCGAAGTACGAGGACGTGCGCCGTGTCGGCCATGACACGGCGCTGTTCTCCTCGCGGCGGGGGACGCTGCTGAGCGACGGCCTGGCCCGCGACGCCGGCGGCCCGCACGCGCCAGGGGCCCGGCACCTGATGCGGTCCGATCCGCCCGACCACACGATGCTGCGCAAGATCGTGTCGGGGTCGTTCACGCCGCGGATGATCGCCTCCCTGGAAGACCGCGCGCGGGTGATCGCGCGGGACCTGCTCGAGGAGATCGACGGGACCGCCGTCACCGACGTCGTGGCGGCTCTTTCCGCGCCGCTCACCACCTTCGTGATCGCGGAACTGATGGGCGTGCCCCGCGAGCGCTGGGCGGACTTCTGGACCTGGACCGACAGCGCCATCGCGCAGGTGGACGCCGGACGGAGCGACCCCGGGCTCGCCGGGCACATCAGCGACCTGATGGCCTTCTTCGGCGAGCTGCTCGAGCAGCGGCGCAGGCATCCGGCCGACGACATCATCAGCGACCTGGTGGGCGGCGAGCTGCACGGCGAGCCGCTGACGGAGCTCGACCTGCTCACGTACAGCAAGTTCCTGCTCGTCGCGGGCACGGAGACCACGAGGAACCTGATCAGCAGCGGTACCGTCCTGCTGAGTGAGCACCCGGACCAGCGCAGGCTGCTCGTCGACTCCCCGGAGCTGCTCCAAGGCGCCGTGGAGGAGATGCTGCGCGTCGTCAGCCCGGTGCTCGCGTTCTGCCGCACCGCCACGGCCGACACCGAGATCCGCGGGCAGCGGATCGCGGCAGGCGACTACGTCGCGCTGCTGTACGCCAGCGCGAACCGCGACGAGGACATCTGGCCAGAACCGGACCGGTTCGCCGTGCTGCGCCCCCAGCCGAGGCCGCACGTCGCGTTCGGCTTCGGCCCGCACGTGTGCCTGGGCGCCAACCTGGCCCGGATGGAGGCGCGGGTGCTGTTCGAGGAGCTGCTGCGGGCCTTCCCCGACTTCCAGGTGGCCGGCCCCGCCGTGCGCGGGAAGTCGACGCTCGTGGCCATCGTCGAACAGCTTCCCGCGGTGTTCGGCACCCGGGCGCACGCGACGGCGCGAGCGTGACGCCCCCCGTGAGTTCACCCGCCCCGCCGGCCGGCAGCGGGGCCGCCCCGCGCGAGGTTATCGTCCGCGGGCCGGCGTTCGAGGACCTGACCAGGGGACAGGTGTTCGACACGGCACCGCCGGTGACGCTGACCGACGGCCTCGCGGCCGCCCATCAGGCGATCGTGGGCGAGCGAGGCTGGCTGGCGCTGTCGCGGCCGCTGGCGGCGGAAGTCCTCGGCGGGCCGGCGGCGCCGCCCTCGCTGGTATGGAACCTGTCCATCGGCCAGTCCACCCTCGCCACGCAGCGGGTCCTGGCGAACCTGTACTACCGGGGCCTGGTGCTCCGCCGCCAGCCGTATATCGGCGACACGCTGCACACCTCCACCCAGGTGACCGGGCTGCGACAGAACAGGCCGCGGGACGGCCGTCCGGCCACCGGCCTGGCGGCGCTACGGGTCACGACCCGCGACCAGCACGGAGCGATCGTCCTTGACTTCGAGCGGTGCGCGATGATCCCGCTGCGCGACCCGGCACTGGCCACCGGCTGGCAGGATGACCTGGCCGCGGGGCAGCGCGAGATCGGCGAGGGCGAGCTGCTGCCGCTTACGGCGGGATGGGCGCTGGCCCGGCCCGCCCTGCCGGTTCCCGCGCCGGGCACGGTGCTGCGCGTGGAGGGACGCGACGTAGTGTCGAGCGGCCCCGAGCTAGCCAGGCTGACGATGAACATCGCGGCGGTGCACCATGACGCCGCGGCGGCCGGCGGGCGCCGGCTGGTCTACGGCGGCCACACCATCGCGCTTGCGCTCACGCAGGCCACCCGGGCGATCCCGAACCTGCTCACCGTCCTGGCGTGGCACTCCTGCGACCACACGGCGCCCGTGCACGAGGGCGACATGCTGTCGAGTGCGGTCGAGGTGGAGCGGGCGACCCCACTGGTGCGCGGAGGGGCGCTCCTGCACCTGCGGTCGCGGGTGCGGGCCTGTGACCAAGAGACGGGCGCGGAAAGCCAGGTTCTCGACTGGCGGTTCGTCGCCGTTTGCAGCGCCGCAGAGTCAGCGGCGCATATCCTACATCCTGTAAGATCCTTATCGGTACAGGTTACTGGAGCAGATTTGATGAGCGAGGACAGCGGTAACGCCCGGGGGGGCTTTCCGCGACGACAACTCAGCGACGAGGTTGTGAGCTACGTCCGCGAGCTGATCATGAGCGGCAACCTGCGGCCGGGCGATTTCATCCGCCAGGAGCGCATCGCCGACGAGCTCGAGCTGAGCGCCACCCCCGTCAGGGAGGGGCTGTTGTCGCTGCGCGGTGAGGGGTTCGTAGAGCTCAAGCCGCGCCGCGGGTTCGTCGTCGCCCCGCTGTCGGCTTCCGACGTGCGTGACCTGTTCACCGCCCAGGCGCTGCTGGCCGGCGAACTCGTCAGCCGGGCCGCCGTCAGGATGAGCCCGGAGGACCTGCGCGAGCTCACCGAGGTCCACGAGGCGCTGCGCCAGGCGGCGGCGGACGGCGACGGGGGGCTTGTGGAGAGCCTGAACCACGACTTCCACCGCCGGATCAACCGTGCCGCCGACGCCCCGAGGCTGGCCTGGATGCTCTCGATCTCGACCAAGTTCGCGCCGCGCCGGTTCTTCGCGACGATCCCCGGCTGGTCCAGGGCCTCGGCTCAGGATCATGCCGCGATCATCGGGGCGATCACCGCCGGCGACGCCGCCGCGGCGCGCGCCGCGATGATGCAGCACATGGAGAACGCCGGTGAGCTGCTCGCGGCGAACTTCGAGTCCGTCGATGCCGTAGCCCAGTCCAGGTAGCGGCGGCGGCAGGTCCCGGACCCGGCCGGGACCGGGACTGTCCGCTCCGCCCTTTCCCAACGTGGCCCTCCCTTGACCCTGCCTTTGAATTCCTCGAAGATATATAATGCACAAAACTTCGATTGATGGGTGAACCAGTGACCGTCCTGAGCGAGGAAGAGCGGCTAGCCGTCGCCACCGTCCGCAAGTTCGTCGATGACGAGGTACGCCCGGCGGTCCGAGAGCTAGAGCACGCCAACGAGTACCCGGAAAAGCTCATCGGCCAGATGAAGGAGCTCGGCGTGTTCGGCACGGCGATCCCGGCTGAGTACGGCGGGACACCCGTGTCCACCGCGTGCTACGTGCACATTACCCAGGAGCTCGCGCGGGGCTGGATGAGCCTGGCAGGCGCGACCGGCGGGCACAGCGTCGTCGCCAAGCTCATCCTGGCGTTCGGCACCGAAGAGCAGCGGCAGCGGCTGCTGCCCAAGATGGCGACCGGGGAGATCCGGGCGGCGATGGCGCTCACCGAGCCGGGCGGCGGTTCCGACCTGCAGTCGATGCGCACGAGTGCCGTCCTCTCGGGCGACGAGTACGTGGTCAACGGCAGCAAGACGTGGATCACTAACGGGCGGCGCGCGGGCGTGATCGCACTGCTGTGCAAGACCGACCAGGACGCCGTGCCGAGGCACAAGGGAATCAGCATCCTGCTGGCCGAGCATGGCCCGGGTTTCACGGTCTCCCGTGACTTGCCTAAGCTCGGCTACAAGGGCGTGGAGAGCTGCGAGCTGTCATTCGACGGCTACCGCACGCCGGCCGCCAGCCTGCTCGGCGGGGTCCCGGGCAAGGGGTTCGCGCAGATGATGAAGGGGCTGGAGTTCGGACGGATCCAGGTCGCGTCGCGTGCCCTGGGGGTCGCCAGGGCCGCCTTCGATGACGCCTTCAGGTACGCGCAGCAGCGGGAGACGTTCGGCAAGCCGATCTGGCAGCACCAGAGCATCGGCAACTACCTGGCCGACATGGCGACGCAGTTGTCGGCGGCCGAGCTGCTGACGCTGAACGCGGCCGAGCGCTACGACGCCGGGCAGCGCTGCGACATGGAGGCGGGCATGGCCAAGCTGTTCGCGTCGGAGGCCGCGATGCAGATCGCGCTCAACGCGGTGCGGATCCACGGCGGCTACGGGTACTCCACCGAGTTTGACGTGGAGCGGTACTTCCGTGACGCGCCGCTGATGATCGTCGGCGAGGGCACCAACGAGATCCAGCGCGACGTCATCGCCCGCCAGCTGGTCAGCCGCGGCGGCCTGGACCAGGGATGACCGTGCCGAACGAGCCGGCCCCGCTGACGACCGCGGTGATCGCCAACGAGTTCGCGGCGGTCCGCGTCGAGGTCGCCAGGCGCGGGCGAGGGGTCAGGCTCGTCGTGTCGGACATGGAAAGCGGCGCGACCGTATCGCTCGACCCGCTGGACCTCCGCAGCTTCTGCCTGGCCAGCGAGGACGAGCAGGTCGCCTGGCTGCGGTCGGGTGCGTACCGCGAGCCGGACGGCAGGGCCGCGCCGTGAGCCAGGTCGTGACGGAGAGCCTGGCGGCCGTGCTGTCCGCGCCGCGGGCGATCGAGGTGCGAGCGGTCCCGGCTGGCCCGCCGCCCGCCGCCGGCGCCTGGCTTGAAGTAGAAGCGTGCGGGATCTGCGGCAGCGACTGGAGCTGGTACGCCGAGCGCGAGATACCGGCGCCGTTCGTGCCCGGCCATGAGATGGTCGGCCGCATCGTGGCGGCCTGGGGCGACCACGGGAACGCGGCCTTCCAGCCCGGCGCGCGGGT
>DASYAD010000273.1:0-4315 GCA_036501515.1 Trebonia sp.
GGCTCGAACGGCGCGGGCAAGACGACCAGCCTGCTGGCCATGGCCGGGCTGCTGCGGCCGTTCGCCGGCCAGGTGACGATCGACGGCAAGCCCGTCAACTACAAGCAGCCGTACCGCGCGGCACGTTCGGGCGTCCAGCTCGTCCCCAGCGACCGGTGCCTGTTCACCTCCCTGTCCGTCGCCGACAACATCTCCTTCGGACGGCGCGGGAAGGACGCGCTCCACGAGGCGCTCGAGTACTTCCCTGAGCTGGAGAAGCGGCTGAAGGTCCCCGCCCGCGCGTTGTCAGGCGGCGAGCAGCAGATGCTAGTCCTGGCCCGTGCCATGGTCGCGTCGCCTCGGGTGATCCTGATCGACGAGCTCAGCACCGGCCTCGCCCCGGTCGTCGTGCAGAAGATCCTGCCGGTCGTGCGCCGCATCGCGGACGAGAAGCAGACCGCGGTCATCCTCGTCGAGCAGCACGTGCACATGGCGCTCCAGGTCTCCGACCGTGCGATGGTGCTCGCGCACGGCGATGTCGTGCTTGAGCGCTCGGCGGCCGAGCTGCGCCAGAACCCGGGCCTGCTGACGGAGAGCTACCTGGGCCGAACGGCATGAGCGGGCCAGCATGACGAGCCTGCCACTCAGCAGGCTGGGCGCCTACGTGCTGCCCGGTGCGGCCCGTGATCCCGCGTCGGGGATCGAGCAGGCCCGGGCCACGGAGCGGATGGGCCTCGGGACGGCGTGGATCGGCGAGCGCTACGACACCAAGGACCTGGGTGCCCTCGCGGGCGCGCTCAGCCAGGTCACCAGCCGCGTCCAGGTGGCCGCCGGCATCACCCACCCGTACCTGCGGCACCCGATGGTGCTCGCGTCGATGGGCCAGACACTGCAGGCGCTCACCGGTGGCCGGTTCCGGCTCGGTTTCGGCCGCTCCGCGTCCTGGCGGTGGGCGGCCTACGGCCAGCCGAGCCCCACGCTCGCCGCGCTCGCGGACATCGCCGGCATCCTGCGCCAGCTGTGGGCTGGGCAGACGGTGGAGTACGAGGGGCCGCTCGGCAGGTTCCCGCAACTACGGCTGCCGGTCGTGCTTGATGCCCCGCCGCCGCCGTTGCTGCTCGCCGCCATCGGCCAGAAGACGCTGGCCCTGGCAGGCCGC
This sequence comes from Trebonia sp., assembly GCA_036501515.1. GTDB lineage: Bacteria > Actinomycetota > Actinomycetes > Streptosporangiales > Streptosporangiaceae > Trebonia. The sequence goes on from DASYAD010000273.1 coordinate 1,139, forward strand.
TGCTACGACGGCGTCATCCTGCACCCGCTGCTCACGCCAGAGGCGGTCCGGAGGTCGGCGGACATCGTGCGAGCCGCGGCGCAGGAGGCGGGGCGGGATCCGGATGGTGTCCGCTGCTACGCGACGGTGCTCTGCGCTCCCGCGGTCAGCGAGGCGGAACGGCAGCTGGCCATCGAGGCGCGCGCGGCCGGCTACCTCTCGCTCCCGGGACTCGGCGACTCGCTCGCCAGGATCAACGGCTGGGACGAGGCGGACCTGGCGAGGTACCGGGGCCAGCGCGTCCTCACTGACCTGGGGACCAAGCCCGCCGACAAGTACCTGACGCGAGCGGAGCTCATCAAGCTCTGCGAAGGCATGCCCCCTTCCTGGCTGGCCTCGTGCACGGCGGCCGGGACGGTCAGGCAGACCGCCTCGGTCCTGGCCGACTACCTCGCGGCGGGAGCGGACGAGCTCATCCTGCACGGCGTGGTCGGCGAGGGACTCACCCCGCTGGCGGACTACCTCGCCGGGGAAGGCGGCTGACGGACATGCGCTCAGCCTCAGCCGACGCCGCGAGCCTTCCTGCGCTCGCCGCATGGCTGGGTACCCGCCTCACCGAGGCATCCGGCACCGCGGTCACGTCCGTCGACATCACGGCTCCCGCCCGGGCAGGAGTCGGGCAGTCAAGCGATACCTGGCTGTTCCAGGCCCGCTGGTCGGAGCGAGGGCACCCGAGGACGGCGGACCTGGTGCTGCGCAAGCAGCCCGGCTATGACGGGATCTTCCTGCGGCCGGACGCCGGCCGGGAGTTCATGGTCATCCAGGGCCTGGCCAGCTACCCGTCCGTTCCCGTGCCCCGGGCACGCTGGGTCGAGCGCGATCCGACGGTGCTCGGCGCCCCGTTCTTCGTCATGGACCAGGTACCGGGAATCGTGCCCTCGGGGCGGCCGTCGATCCACGTCACGGGGTGGCTGACCACGCTGACGCCAGGCCAGCGCCGGTCCGCGTGGCAGTCGTCCATCGACGCGATCGCCGCGCTGCACGACGTGCCGTGGCGGCGGTCGCACGCGTTCCTCGCGGCCGGTGACTCGCCACCCCCCGACGACGCCGGGTCCGGGCTCGCCTCTTACCTGCGGCACATGGCGGAGTGGTACCACTGGGCCGCCGCCGGGCGTGCCTTCCCCGTCACCGACGCGGCGCTGGCCTACCTCCTCGAGCACGCCCCGGGCACCACCACCGCATCGCCGGTACTTGCCTGGGGGGATGCAAGGCCAGGGAACATCATCTTCGATCCTCGGCGCTGCGTCCCCGCGGCCCTCATCGACTGGGAGGTCGCCACGATCGCGCCGCCCGAGGCCGACATCGCCCACTGGCTTGTCTTCGACGACTTCGCCACCTCGGCGGCGGGCGTCGAGCGGCTGCCCGGTTACGCCACGCGAGACGAGATCATCGGGCGGTACGAGGCTGCCTCGGGGCGGCGGCTGGGCGACATCGGCTACTTCGAGATCGTGCAGTCGTTTTTCCTCGCGACGACACTGATCCGCCAGGCCGACGCGCGCGTCCAGCGGGGCGAGCTGCCCGCAGGGACGAGGATGGGGCACGACAACGCCCTGACCCAGATGCTCGCCAGAAGGCTGGGACTTCCCGTGCCAGAACTGTCAGCGGACTACCTGCGCCACCGCGCCGGGCGCCCGACGTCGGCCCGCGCGGAGCCTACCGCAGCGCCCTCCGCTTCCGCGGTGCGGCGGCCGGGCATCGCCGCACCCTCACCGAAGGCAGGTTAACAGTGCAGGACTGGGACGTGTTCTTCCTCGGCGGCCGGTGGCAGCCCCCCGCCACGGGGGACAGGCTTGAGGTCGTTTCCCCGGCTTCACTCAAGGTCGTCGGCAGCGTTCCCCGCGCGACCAAGGACGACGCGGACCGTGCCGTTGGCGCGGCACGAGCCGCGTTCGACGCCGGTACATGGCCCCGGCTTCCGGCCGCCGAGCGCCTCGGCCTGCTCCGGGCCCTGGCCGACGCCATCGAGGCGCGCACCGACCAGTTCGCCGACGTGCTGTGCGCGGAACAGGGGCTGCCGCGCCGCGGGCTGCCCGCGGGCCAGATCGCCAAGGCGGTGACCACGCTGCGGGCAACCGCCGACATCGGCGACGGCTACCCGTGGACCGGCACCCGACGCGGCACCGGCGGGCGGGTGCTGCGCGTCCGGCGCGTCCCGGTCGGCGTGGTGGTCGCGATCGTCCCGTGGAACGCGCCGCTGTTCGTGGCGGCGATGAAGCTCGCTCCAGCGCTGGCCGCGGGGAACACCATGGTGCTGAAGCCGCCGCCGGAGACGCCGCTGCACACCTACCTGCTCGCCGAGGCCGCGATCGAGGCCGGACTGCCGGACGGGGTGCTCAGCATCCTGCCGGCCGGGGCGGACATCAGCGAGCTGCTCGTCAGGGATCCGCGCGTCGATAAGGTGAGCTTCACCGGCTCGACCGCCGTCGGCCAGCAAGTCGGCGCCATCTGCGGCGCGAGCCTGAAGCGGTGCACCCTGGAACTCGGCGGGAAGTCCGCCGCCGTGGTACTCGACGACTTCGAGCTGACCGACGCCAGCGCCCGGATGCTGGTCACCGGCGCCATGGTGAACGCGGGCCAGGTGTGCGCAGCGCAGACCCGGATCCTCGTGCCTGCGGGCAGGCACGACGAGATCGTCGGCGCCATGTCGGCGGCGACCCGCGCGCTGCGGGTCGGCGACCCGGTGGCGGCGACCACCGACATCGGCCCGCTGATCTCTGGGCGGCAGCGCGACCGCGTCGAGCGCTACATCAGGCTCGGCGTGGAGGAGGGCGCCAGCCTGGTCACGGGGGGCGGCCGGCCCGACATCGAGCCGGGCTGGTACGTGCAGCCGACGCTGTTCGCCGACGTCGCCAACACCATGACGATCGCCCGCGAGGAGATATTCGGCCCGGTCGCCGCGGTCATCCCGTACCGCGACGAAGCCGAGGCCGTCGCCCTGGCGAACGACTCAGAATACGGCCTGGCCGGCGCGGTATGGACCGCCGACACCGGCCGCGGCGAGTCCGTCGCCGCCAGGATCAGGGCCGGCTCGGTCGCGGTCAACTCGCCCGGCGCCCTGGACGCCTACGGGCCGTTCGGCGGGTTCAAGAACTCCGGGTTCGGCCGGGAAGGCGGCGCCGAGGCGCTCGACGACTACAC
>DASYAD010000274.1:0-8481 GCA_036501515.1 Trebonia sp.
CCATGAGCACGTGCAGGAGCAAGGCGGCAAGGTCGCCTCGCTGGTTCGCCGTATGCAGCACCCGGTGATCGCCGGGTCCATGATCGAGACCGTGAAAGGCGACTTGCGGCCGGGAACCTCCGCCGTCGTGCTGCTGAGCTCAGACGGCGAGATCGACTCCATCGTCCGGGCGTTCGACGGCCAGCCCATGGAGCTGATCAGGAGTGACCTGGCCGTCCCCGACCAGGACCGGCTCCGGCAGGCCCTGGACCAGGCGATACAGCGCAATCAAGGCCAGCCGCCGCAGTAGCCGCCGGTGTCCGCGGGCGAGGAGCCGCTAGACCGCCGGCTTCTCGCCCGGCAGCTTGATGAGCGTGACCGGGCAGCGGGCGGCGGTGGCGCAGCGCAGGCTGACCGCGCCGAGGACCGCGCCCATGAACGCGGACCGGCCCCGGGTGCCGACCACCAGCTGGTCCGCGTCTGCTGAGGCGGCGACCAGCGCCTCGGCCGGGTCCCCTTCGGCCACCAGCGGCGTCAGCGGGACCCGGGGCGTGGGCTCGACGGCGCTGACCCGCTCGATGAGGAAGTTCTTGGCCGACTGCTCGAGTTCCGCCCGGTCGAACGCGCCAGGGATCCCGACGAACGGCAGCTGCCACGAGAACACGACGGTGACCCGGCCGTCGTCGTGTGCTGCCGCCTCAGCCAGTGCCCAGCGCAGCGCGGCGTCGGCGTGCGCTGACCCGTCTATTCCGACCACCACGGTGTAGGTCATCCGATTCACGGCGCGCCGGCCGCGTGGCCGCTGCGCCGCTTCACCTCCTCAGGCTGTCAGTGCGGCTGTCGCCGCGGCGGTTGCGAAGTGGTCAGCTAGCCAAACCCGGTTGCGCGCTGACCTTGGCCGGGGCCGTTGCGTAGGCGATCTCCTCCAGCTCTTCCAGCGTCTTGCCGCTGGGCTCGGGAAGCGTGGCGATCGTGAGCAGCATGCCGAGCGCGGCGGCCACTCCTGCGATGACCATCGCGCGGTTGAGGCCGAGCGTGACGGCGAGGAAATCAGGGAACAAGAAGGCGCCAGCGAACGCGCCCAGCTTGCCGGCGCCGGCCGCGATTCCGTGGCCGGTGGTGCGCACGTCGACTGGGAAGAGCTCGGCCGGATAAATGAACGTCGTGGTATTAGGTCCGAATTCGGTAAAGAAGTAACTGACGCCGTAAAGCAGCAGGAACGGCAGCGCGTGCTGTGCGATGACCGGGACGAAGCCGATGATCAGGAACATCAGCGCCATGACGGCGAACCCGAGAATCTGGATACTCCGCCGCCCGGTTTTATCAAGCAGCAAGATCGCCAGGATGTAGCCCGGTATCGCGAAGACGACGAAGATGCCCAGCTGGATCAGCGTGTTATCGAGCAGCGTGGCGTTCGGGCTCAGCAGCTTGAGTATCTCTGGTTGGGAGATGGTGTTGCCGTAGTAACAGAAGTCGAGCAGCGCCCAGCCTCCGGCGGTGCCGATCAGCCAGATCAGCAGCCGCCGGTTGGTGAACAGCTTGATGTAGCCGCTGGCCACGCTCTGGGAGTGCCGCGCCTTGGACTCGACGGCGGTGCTCGCGGCGGGCTTTCCGCCGGTGGCGGCGGCGATGGCGGCTTCTGCCTCGTCGGCCGCCCCGCCGGCCATGGCGAACCGCGGCGTCTCGTGGATCTGCCGGCGGAGGTAGAACACCGCCAGGCCGGGTATCGCGCCCAGGCCGAGCAGCAGGCGCCAGGTGAGGTCGTTGGAAACGCCTGAGGCCAGGAAGATGGAGGCGATCAGCGGGCCGACGATCAGGCCGAGGCCCTGCATCGCGAAGACCAGCCCGACCATCCGGCCGCGTGACTGCTTGCCTGAGTACTCGCTCATGATCGTCGCCGACACCGGGTAGTCGCCGCCGATGCCGATGCCGAGGATGATCCGGCAGATCAGCAGGAACGTGTAGTTCGGCGCGAACGCCGACGCGACCGCGCCGGCCGCGAGGATCAGCACCTCGAACCCGTAGATCCGTTTGCGTCCGAGCATGTCGGCCACCCGGCCGAACACCAGGGCGCCGACGGCGGACGCCAGCAGGGTCGCGGAGTTCAGCCACGACGTCTGAGTAGTTGAAAGCGACCACTGCGTCTTTATCAGCGCCACCACGATGCCGATCACGAACAGGTCGTAGGCATCGGTGAAAAAGCCCATTCCCGAGACGAACACGATCTTCAGCTGGAACCGGGATATTCCCGAATCGTCGAGCGCCGCGAAGTTGTCGGCCGTGGTCTCGGTCATGCGGCGAACTTACGTCGAAGCCGCCCGTGCTCAAGAAAACAAAAAATGGCGTATAGGTGAACATCTAATGAACTCGATTGACAAAATCCGGCAATTTGCGTATAAGTCGCCACGATTTTTGGCCATCTGGCGGGGAATCTGTGACTATTGGTAATCGTTGTCTGACACTGAGTATCGACCTGCCGCGACTGCGTGACTGACGGGGCGTAGGGTGACTCACGAGGCCGCGCACGCCAGCGCGGTCACCGGAGATGTCCGATGACGCTTTCTTACCGGCAGGAACGGCTGCTCCGGCGCGCGGACCGCGCGCTTCGCAGGTCCGACCCGGACCTGGCGGTTATGCTGTCGATTTTCGCCCAGATCGCCGCAGGTGAACGGCTGCCCACCTGGGAGCAGCGGCGGCGTGCGCCCACCTGGGGCTGGGCCTGGAACATCCTGCTCTGGCCGCTGGCCGCGGCCGCGTTTCTTGTCGTGTTCGCCGCCGGCGGCGGACCGAAGGCCGCGACGGCGGCGTTCAGGACGAGCTCAGAGCTCCGCGGCTAGCGCCGCGCCGATGACCGGGTACGCGAACGTGAAGCCGGCTTCCTGCAAGCGCTTCGGCCGCACCCGGGCGCTGGTCAGCAGCTCGGACGACATTTCGCCGAGTCCCAGCTTGAGCAGCGGCGCCGGGACGCGCAGCCAGCCGAAGTCGGGACGGCGGAACGCGGCGTGCAGGGCGGCGGTCAGCTCGTCGTCGGTCACCGGGTTCGGCGCGGTCAGGTTGTAGGGGCCCTCGCGCTGCTCCGCACCCGGGCCGTCGAGCAGGAAGCGGATGGCGCCGATCTCGTCGGTGAGCGAGATCCAGCTCATCACCTGGTGACCGTTGCCGAACCGGGGCAGCAAGCCGAACCGGGCGGGCGGCGCCATCCGGCCGAGGACGCCGCCGCCGTTCCCGAGGACGAGCCCGCTGCGCAGGTGGGCGACGCGGATGCCGGCCGCGCGGGCCGGGTCGGCCGCCGCTTCCCAGTCGTGCACCACGCGGGACAGGAATGCCTTGCCCGCCGGGGTGTCCTCGGTGACCTCCCGGCCGCCGGTATCGCCGTACCAGCCGATCGCGGAAGCGGCGATGAAGGCGGCTGGCTGCGGCGTCGCCGCGGCCAGGGCAGCCGCCAGCGCTCCGGTCGCGAGCACCCGGCTGGCCCTGATCTCCGCTTTGTAGCTGGCCGTCCAGCGATGGTCGGCGACCCCGGCGCCTGCCAGGTGCACCACGGCGTCCACACCGTCAAGGGACGGATCGCCGGCGTCGGCCGCCCGCGGGTCCCAGCGCACCTCGCTGTCGGCCTGGCCGCCGGAGGCGCGGCTGGCCGCGCCGTCACCGCCCGGCTGGTCCCCGCCCCCGCGCGGCGGCCGCCTGACCAGGCGGACGACCTGATGGCCGTCCGCCCGCAGGCTCGCCGTCAGCGCGGTGCCGATCAGCCCGGACGAGCCGGTGACCGCGACCTTCATGCGCGTGACCTCGCCACCGGCCGCTTACAGACCGAGGTCGGCCTCGAACGCACCCTCTTCGAGACGGTTCTTCACCGTGACGAGGAAGCGGGCGGCGTCGGCGCCGTCGACGATCCGGTGGTCGTAGGTCAGCGACAGGTAGACCATCGAGCGGACGGCGATGACCTCGCCAAGCGCGGGGTCGTCGACGACGACGGCGCGCTTGACGACGCTGCCGACGCCGAGGATGCCCACCTGCGGGAGGTTGAGGATCGGGGTGTCGAACAGCGCGCCCCGGCTGCCGGTGTTGGTCAGCGTAAAGGTGCCGCCGCTGAGCTCGTCGGGTCCGACCTGGCCGTCCCTGGTACGGGCGGCGAGATCGGCGATCTTGCGGGCGAGCCCGCCGATGTTCAGGTCGCCGGCGCTGTGGATGACCGGCACCATCAGGCCGCGGTCGGTGTCCACGGCGATGCCGAGGTGCTCGGCGGCGTGGTAGGTGATCTCCTTGGACTCTTCGTTGATGACCGCGTTGAGCGCCGGGTGGATCTTGAGCGCCTCGACGGCGGCCTGGGCGAAGAACGGCAGGAACGTCAGCTTGACGCCTTCGCGTGACTCGAACCCGGCCTTGGCCCGGTTGCGGAGCCGGGCGATGTTGGTGACGTCGGCCTCGACCACGGTGGTGAGCTGCGCCGCGGTCTGCAGCGATTCGACCATCCGCTTGGCGATGACCTGGCGCGGACGGGACATCCGCTGGGTCGTGCCGCGCAGCGCGGACGGGACGACGTCAGGGCGGGGCGCCTGGGCCGGCGTGGCCGACGGCGCCGCGGCCTGGGCGGCGGGCGCGGCCGGGGCGGCGGCGGCCTCGGCCGCGCGCTGGGCGCGGGCCGCGTCGAGGACGTCCTGCTTGCGGATCCGGCCGCCGACCCCGGTGCCCTCGATGGACTCGAGCGGCACCGAGTGCTCGGCTGCGAGCTTGCGCACCAGCGGCGTCACGTAGGGCGACTCGCCCGACGGCAGCGGCGTAGGCTCTGGGTACGTCTCGGCGGGCTCGTCCGCGGCCGCCGGGGCGGGCGACTGGGCGGCGGGTGCGGGTGCCGGCGGCGTCGGCGAAACAGAGGCGGACGGCGCGGGCGCGGCGGGCGGCGCGTAGGCGGGAGCGGACGGCGCGGGCGCCGGTGCGGCGGGCGTGTTCCACGACCACGAGTTGGACGGCGCGGCCCCGCCGCCGTTGGCCGGGGCGGCCTGCGCGGCCGGCGCGGGCGGTGAGTAGGAGGGCGCGGGAGGCGCGGGAGGCGCGGGGGGCTCTGCGGGCGCTGCCGCCTCGGGAGCGGGAGGCGCGGGAGCGTCGGCGGGGGCGTCGGCCGTGTCCGAGTCCTCGATCACGGCGAGCTGGGCGCCGACGGCGACCGTCTCGTCCTCGTCGACGGCGATGCCGCGCAGGACACCGCTGGCCGGCGACGGGATCTCGGTGTCTACCTTGTCCGTCGAGACCTCAAGGAGCGGCTCGTCCGCGGTGACGCGCTCGCCCTCCTTCTTCAGCCAGCGTGTGACGGTGCCCTCAGTGACACTCTCGCCCAGCTGGGGCATTACTACGGAGACCGACATGTCCGGTGTGACTCCTTATGCGTGGAAGTGCAATGGCTTGCCGGCGAGCGCCAGGTGCGCCTCGCCGATGATCTCCGACTGGGTCGGGTGCGGGTGGATGAGCGCCGCGACGTCGTCCGGCTCCGCATCCCAGTTGTAGATGAGCTGAGCCTCGGCGATGAGCTCGCCGACCCGGCTGCCGACGAGGTGCACGCCGAGAACCCGCCCCGGCTGGCCGCCGGGCTCGGACGGCGCCTCGGCGATCACCTTGGCCTGACCCTGCGTCTGCAGGATGACGCTCTTGCCGTTGCCGCCGAGCGGGTAGTTCACCTCGACCACGGGGATGCCGCGGGCCGCGGCCTGGGCCGCGGTGATGCCCACCGAGGCGACCTCCGGGTCGGAGTAGGTGATGCGCGGCACGCCGTCGTAGTCGATCGGCCTGACGTCGGTGCCGCCGAGGCGCTCCGCCACCAGGATGCCCTCGGCGAAGCCCACGTGCGCGAGCTGCGGGGTGTTGATCAGGTCGCCGACGGCCGAGATGGTCGGTACGGAGGTGCGGCACAGCGGGTCGACGTCGACGAACCCGCGGGTGAGGGTGACGCCGTTCTCCTCGTACCCGAGGCCCGAGGACACCGGGCCGCGGCCCACGGCCACCAGGAGCAGCTCCGCGTCGAGCTGCTTGCCGTTGCCGAGCGTCACCTGGACACCCGCGTCGGTGTAGCTCGCCGCCTGGAACGGATTGCCGAGCTCGAACGCGATGCCGCGGCGCCGGAACACCCGCTGCAGCACCTTGGCCGAGGCCTCTTCCTCAAGCGGCAGCAGCTGCGGCGCCATCTCGACGATCGTCACTTCCGCGCCGAACGACCGCCACACCGACGCGAACTCGACGCCGATCACGCCGCCGCCGAGGATGACCACCGACGACGGGACCCGGTCGAGCCGCAGCGCGTCGTCGGAGGAGATGACGCGCTGCCCGTCGATCGTGAGCCCGGGGATCGACCGGGGCACCGAGCCGCTCGCCAGCACCACGTGGTCGCCGGTGTAGACGTCGCTGCCGACCGCGACCGACGTGGGGGAGGCCAGCCGGCCGTCGCCGTAGATGACGTCGATCTTCCGCCCGGCCAGGGTGCTCTGCAGGCCCTTCCACAGCCGCTCGACCACGCCCTGCTGGTAGGACAGGACCGACGGCATCTCGATGCCCTCGAACGAGGTCTTCACCCCGAACTTCGCGCTTTCCCGCGAGGAGTCGGCGACCTCGGCCGCGTGCAGCAGCGCCTTGGTCGGGATGCATCCCTTGTGCAGGCAGGTGCCGCCTACCTTGTCCTTCTCGATCAGGGCTACGCGCTTGCCGAACTCGGCCGCGCGCAGCGCGCAGGCGTAGCCGCCGCTGCCACCGCCGAGGATGACGATGTCGTAATGGCCGCCCTCTGCCACAGTAAACCCCTTTTCCGCTTACGCTCAGTGTCTCATCATGTCACCGGAGCTGCTTATACGCCGGGAAGTCGCCCGGCCGCCGTCTCGGCCGCGATCGCGATGAGCGCGCGGGTGGCAGCGCCCGTTCCGCCCTTCGGCGTGTAGCCGAACGGGCCCTTCTCGTTGAAGGCCGGCCCCGCGATGTCGAGGTGCGCCCAGGCGACACCGGCTGGCACGAACTCCTTCAGGAACAGCCCGGCCGTCAGCATGCCGCCGCCGCGCTCCGGTGAGACGTTGACCAGGTCGGCGACGGTCGAGTCGAGGCCCTTGCGCAGTTCTTCAGGGAACGGCATCGCCCACGCGGGCTCGCCCGCGTCGCGCATGACGGCCGCCACCCCGGCGGCAATCTCGTCCGACGATCCCATGACGCCGGCGGTGCGGTTGCCGAGGGCGACCGTCGCCGCGCCGGTGAGCGTGGCGACGTCCACGATCAGCACCGGGTTGTCTTCACCGGACCTGACGATCGCGTCGGCGAGGACGAGTCGGCCCTCGGCGTCGGTGTTGAGCACCTCGACGGTCTTGCCGCCGTAGATCCTGACGATGTCCGACGGGCGCTGCGCGGCGCCGCCCGGCATGTTCTCCGCCGCGCACAGGTACGCCACGACGTTGACAGGAAGCCCGAGGTCGGCGATGGCCGCGGTGGCCGCGAGCACCGCCGCGGCGCCGCTCATGTCGCACTTCATCGTTTCCATGGACTTCGGCGGCTTGAGCGAGAGGCCGCCGGAGTCGAACGTGATGCCCTTGCCGACGAACGCGACGGTCTGCGTCGCCTCCGGGTGGGTGTAGGACAGGCGGACCAGGCGCGGAGGCCGGCTTGAGCCCATGCCGACGCCGACGAGCCCGCCGTAGCCGCCGTCCTTCAGCGCCGCCTCGTCGAGCACCTCGGCGGTGATGCCCGCCTCGGCCGCGACCCGCTCGGCCTCGGCCGCGAGGGCGGCGGGCGGCAGGTCGAGCGGCGAGGTGTTGACCAGGTCCCGCACCAGGTTGACGGCCTTGGCGGTCACCTCGCCCCGGCGCACCGCGTCGGCGTTGCCGTCGCCGGTCAGCACCGTGAGCGTCAGGTCGCCAGCCGGCGTCGCCCGGTACTTGCGGAAGGAGTAGGCGCCGAGCAGTGCCCCGGCGGTCACCGCCTCCGCTTCTCCCGCGGTGAGCGCGGGCAGCGCGATCGTGACAGCCTTGCCCGCGGGCGAGTCGTCGTCGGCGCCGCCGTTCACCTTCTTGGCCGATGCTGACCGCACCGCCGTGCCGGCGGCACGGCGGAGCCGCTCAGCGTCGAAGGAATCACCGTCAGGCGGCGCGGCCCCGAGGCCCACCGCGAGCACGAGCGTGGCCGGCAGCTTGCCGCCGCCGGGAATCTTGCTGATTTCCTCGAGTTCACCGGTCGCGCCAAGCGCGGCGAGCGCGTCGGCGAGGGTACCGCCGAGCGCCTCGTCCACTCCGGCGAGGCCGGGTGCGGCTGCCGGGCCGGCGGGGGTCTGAATTACCCCGATGACAAGGATGTCGGCTCCGGCCGTCTCCGGCGCCGACTCGCTGGTTGTAAGGGAGACTGTCACGAAGCCGATGTTATTGCACCCTGGAGCACGGCGACGGCCCCCGGACCCTCGCCGTGACCCACCGCACAGTATTACCGCCGCGTTAACGCCCGCGGCGCCGCCTACTCCGCACCGCCCGCTCGCCAATCCCAGCC
>DASYAD010000275.1:0-12795 GCA_036501515.1 Trebonia sp.
CGGCGCCCGCGTCGCGGCCGGCAGCGGCGCCCTTGTCGCGGCCGGCAGCGGCGCCCTTGTCGGGATCCGAAGAGGTCATGGCAACCGCGATTCTACCGGCGCCCGCGCCTCGTCCCAGCTCACCGCGCGCCCCCGCATCCCCGCCGCCTCACTAGGCCCGCCAATCACACCGTTCCACATCGTTCCGGTCGGAATCATCTCAGGGTGTTAACGATAACTTTTTGCGTACCGAACCCTAGCTAGACCCCACAAGTCGCTCTATCGTTCTCTTAATCACGTGATGAACGTCATGGGCCCAATGATGTGAGCGCTAACATCTGCAAACCGGAATACTCCCTTCAAAGGTGACAGCTGGAGGTCCGCGGTGAAGAAGATCGACCCCAAGGTCGACGAGGCGATACAGACACTGAACATGAAGGACGGGACGTCGCGGCGCAAGCTGCTGGCGGGCACCGGCATTGTGAGCGCCACGGCGGCGGCTTCGGCCCTGCTGGCGGCGTGCAGTTCGTCAAGCTCGGCCGGAACGGCGGCGAAACAGGCGGCGGGGAGCTTCCCGACGACCCCGGCCTGGAAGTTCTACTTCGTCAACCACGTCACCACGAACGCGTTCTTCACCCCCACCCAGTACGGGATGGCCGACGCCGCCGCGCTGCTCGGGCTGCCCGCGCCGGTCTGGGGCGGCTCGAACAACTCGGTCATCTCCCAGATGGTCTCCACCTTCGACACGTACGTCGCCGCGAACGCGGCCGGTATCGCCCTGGCCGCGATCAGCAACACGGCGTTCACGTCCGCGGTCGAGACCGCGATGGGCAAGGGCATCCCGGTCGTGACGTACAACGCCGACGGCGCTTACGTCAACGGCAAGGCGGAGATCGGCACCAACCGGCTCTGCTATGTCGGACAGTCGCTCTACTCTTCCGGCCAGTCGATGGGCGAGCAGATCAAGCTGGCGGTTCCCGGCGGCGGCGACATCGTCATCTTCACCCCCGTGGTCGGTACCGGGAACACCCAGCCGCGGTACGACGGCGCGGCCTCGGTGCTCGGCAGCAGCTACCACGTCACCGAGATCGCGACCGGCGCCGAGGAGTCGGTGGAGCCCGCGGCCATGAAGGCGTACCTGCTCGCGCACAAGTCCACCCTCAAGGGCGCGTTCGCGGTCGACTCGGGTGACACCGAGTTCCTGGGCGCGCAGCTCAAGTCGCTGGGGATGACCATCCCGGCCGGCGGGTTCGACACCACCGGGGCGACGGTGCCCGCCATCCAGAGCGGCCAGCTGGACTTCACCATCTACCAGGACCCGTACCTGCAGGGCTTCCTGCCGGTCATGTACATGTACCTGTATAACCTCTCGGGCGGCGTCCTCCAGCCGCCGGACACCGACACCGGCCTGTCGGTGATCACGAAGTCCAACGTGGGCCCGTACGTGGCGGACAGCCGGTTCCAGGGCAGCACGACGGCGCAGAAGTACATCACCCGGCCCGCCGGCGCGATCAACGCACCGCAGGCCACGACAAGCACCTGATCCGCGGCTACCGAATCTGCAGCTACCGCACCATGCGCGGCCGGGGCGAACCCTTCCCTTCGCCCCGGCCGTGAGCCATGTCAGCGAGTCGGCCGTGAAGGCGCGGCCGACCGAGAACGAAGGTGAATATTCGTGGGTGACACAGCCCAGCAGGGGACCCCGGCGGACACCGGATCCCCGCCGCAGCCGCCACGCGCCGTCAACGGCCAGGCCGGCGGAACTTTGAGAAACATCGGCCTGGTCTTCCTGCGGCAGCGGGAGTCGACCGTCTTCGTCGTCGCGGTCGGGCTCTTCATCTACTTCGCGGTGTCCAGTACGTCGTTCGTCACCGGCTCGAACCTGCCGATCTTGTTCACCCAGGACTCGGCCCCGTACATCATCATCGCGGTCGCCGAAGTCTTCCTGCTCATCTGCGGCGAGATCGACCTGTCAGTCGGTTTCACGTTCGCGCTCGCGCCGTACCTGGCCTACTTCCTGAACTCCTACGATCACGTGCCCGGCATTCTCGCCATCCTGATCGCCCTGCTGATGGGCGTGGTGATCGGCTGGATCAACGCGTTCCTGACGGTGAGCGTCGGGCTGCCGTCGTTCATCACGACGCTGGGCACCGGGTTCGTCCTGCTCGGCATCGTGCAGACCACCTCGCACGGCGAGCCGGTGAGCATTCCCCCGGGGCTGGCCGGCGACGTGCACTGGCTCGGCGGCAACTGGGCGCCGTTCGTTTGGGCGGTGGTGCTCACGCTGATCATGCACGTCGTGCTGACCAGGACCCAGTGGGGACTGCATACGGTGTCGGTCGGCGGCAACCTGCTCGGCGCACGCGAGGCGGGCATCAACGTCAACCGGATCAAGTACGGCAACTTCATGCTCACCGGCCTGTTCGGCGCGCTGGTCGGACTGCAGAACGCGTTCGTCACGCAGTCCATCGACCCGACGGCCGGCGGCTACCTGCCGATGTTCTACGCGGTGACGGCGGCGGTCATCGGCGGTACCGCGATGCTGGGCGGGACGGGGACGGTCATCGGGGCGTTCTTCGGCGCGATCGTCATCGGCATGCTGACCGACGGCTTCCTCATCCTCGGCGTCAGCGCCAACCCGCTGCCGATCATCTTCGGCGCCGCGGTGCTCATCGCCATGATCGCCAACGTCCAGCTGGCGCGACTGCGGGCAAGGGGAGCGAGCTAAATGACCGAGACAGCGGACACCGGCGACGACATCCTGCGCGTCGAGCACCTGTCCAAGAACTACGGCGCGGTCACCGCGCTGACCGACATCAACCTGCGGCTCGGCCGGGGCGAGGTGCTCGGGCTCATCGGCGACAACGGCGCGGGCAAGTCCACGCTGCTGAAGATCCTGTGCGGTTTCCAGCCGCAGAGCTCGGGCCGGATCGTGCTCGAAGGCCAGGAGGTCAGGCTCAAGTCGGTGGACCAGGCGCGCGCGCTCGGCATCGACGCCGTGTACCAGGACCTGGCCCTGATCCCGCAGCTGACCGTGGCCCAGAACATGTACCTCAACCGGGAGAAGCTCAACTGGCCGCTGCTGAACAGCCGGGCGATGCGCAAGGAGGCCGCCCAGCACCTGGAACAGATCGGCGTCCAGATCCCGGACATCAACGCGCCCGTCGCCCGCCTGTCGGGCGGGCAGCGGCAGGCGATCGCGGTGGCGCGCTCGGTGTTCTCCAACCCGAAGATCCTGCTGCTCGACGAGCCGCTGGCCGCGATGGGGGTCAAGGAAGGCTCGCTCATCCTTGACCTGATCACCCAGCTCAAGACCCAGGGCAACGTCTCGATCATCATCATCGCGCACAACTACGGCCAGGTGATCGAGGTGTGCGACCGGGTGAACATGATCCAGGGCGGCAAGATCACCCTGGACAAGCGCAGCGACGAGACCTCGGCCGACGAGCTGACCGAGATGGTGGTGGCGGAGTACCGCAAGGCGCTGCAAGAACGCCAGCGCGGCGCGGCCGCCTCGTAACAGGTTAACCGCCCCCGTTCGGCACCCATCAAGTCATCATTATCCCGAACGGGGGCGGCGTCCTCGTATCAGCGCCACCCGCACCGATGCCGCCCACTGGCCACGGCTCACCCAGACGCCCGGCCACGGCGCACGACAGCGCCGTCACGGCTCACGACGGACCTTGGCCACCGCTCCCGATGGCGCCGCTGGTCACGGCTGGCGGTGGCGCCGCTGGTCACGGCTGGCGGTGGTGCTGCTGGTCGCGGCTCGCCGCGGCCGGATCGCGGCCGGCGCTGGACGGCCCGCCCTGCTGCGGCACCGCCGCGCGGCTCAGCGCCCGCCTGATCCCGGTCAGCAGCGCCAGCTCGGTGAACGGCTTCTGCACGATGTCCAGCTCGGGCGCGGGGATGCCGTGGAAGTCGAGCACCTGCTGCGCGTAGCCGGTGATGAACACCGCGGGCAGTCCCGGCCGGATCGCGCGCACCCGGTCGACCACCTCGTTGCCGAGCATCCCCGGCATCACCATGTCGGTCACCAGCAGGTCAATCCGCTCGGCCGGATCGGCCGCCCGGCGCAGCGCGCCAGGACCGTCGGACGCTTCCACAACCTGGTAGCCGTTGCGGGCCAGGAGCCTGCTCGCCATCGTGCGCAAGCTCTCCTCGTCCTCCACGAGCAGGATCGTCTCATCCTGCCCGCGCGCGTCGGCCTCGGTCAGCGCGCGCACCGGTGCCGTGCCTGACTGGCTCGTACCGGGCGTGAGCGGCCGCGCGGTGACCGGCAGCAGCACGTTGATAGTGGTGCCGAGGCCGACCTCGGAGTAGATGTCGATGGTTCCGCCGAGCCCGGACACGATTCCGTACACGGTGGCAAGCCCGAGGCCGGTCCCCCGGGCGCGCGGCTTGGTCGAGAAGAACGGCTCGAAGACGCGCTCGATCGTCGCGGCGTCCATGCCGGTGCCTGTGTCGGACACCGTCAGCCGGGCGTAGCTGCCGCGGTCGAGATGCGGTCGCTGCTCCGCGTAGACCTCGTCCACCTCGGTGTTGCCGGTCGCGATCGTGAGCCGGCCGCCGCCGGGCATCGCGTCGCGCGCGTTCACCGCCAGGTTCACCAGGACCTGCTCAAACTGGCCGCGGTCGCCCTCCACCGGCCACAGGTCCTGATCGGCCGCGATGACCAGCTCGATCTGCTCGCCGAGGCTGCGGTCCAGCAGCTGGCCGGCGCTGCGCACCACCTCGTTCAGGTCGAGGACCTCCCGGTTGACGCTGTCGCTGCGGGCGAACGTCAGCAGCTGCCTGGTCACCCGGATGGCCTGCTGCGCGGCGGTGCGCACCTGCTCGACGTCCTCCCGCACCGGGACCAGCCGCTGGTCGTCCCCGGACAGCGACTCGAGCTGCTCGGCGGTGAAGTCGGCGTAGCCGGAGATGACGTTGAGCAGGTTGTTGAAGTCGTGCGCGACGCCGCCGATGAGCTGGCCGAGGCTCTCAAGCCGCTGGGACTGCTGCTGCCTGCGGTTAAGACGCTCCCGCTCGCTGGCGATCCGCATCCGCTCGCGCTCTGACTCCATCGCCACCCGCTCGGAGACGTCCCTGATCGCGACGATGACGACCGTGCCGCTGTCGGTGGGCAGCAGGCTCAGCCGCACCTCGGCCGGGAACGTGGTCCCGTCCCGGCGCAGCCCGGCGGCCGTGGCGCCGTCCCACTGGGCCCGGGACCTGCGGTCGGCGAAGTAGCTGCTGGTGTCGTCGGCCAGGTCCGCCCGCCACTCCTCGGGCACCAGGGTCGAGGCCTGGCGGCCGACCAGCTCTGGCACGGCGTAGCCGAACAGCCGCACCGACTGCGCATTGGCCATCATGATCGAACCGTCCTTGGCCACGCCGATCATCGCGTCGGGCGCCAGGTCGAACACGCTCCACATGTTCGCCTCAGCCCGCTCCCGCTCGCCGAGGGCCGCCACCAGCCTGGTCCGCATCAGCTCGATGCCGCCGCTCAGGTCGGCCAGCTCGGCGGGGCCCACCGCGGGGATGCTGCGGTGGTAGCGGCCCTCGGCGACCACGGCCACCGCCTGCTGCAGCTGGCGGAACGGTCTGAGCAGGACCCGCCAGGCGCCGATAACCATCCCCGCGGCGACGACCGCGACCACCACGATCATCGCAACGAGGGCACCGAACAGGACCGCGTGCGTCACCGCGAGCGCGCCGGTGACCGTCCGCTGTTCGCCGATGACCTGGTCCTCGAGGGCGAGCCCGCGCGTCCTGACCGCCAACGCGATGGGGGCGACGTGCGCGATATCGGCCTGCAGAGCCTGCGCGGCGGCCACGTCGCCCCGGTTGAGCGCCGCTGCCTGCGGGCCGGCTACCTGCGCCTGCCATGCCTGGTAGGCCGACCGCACGCCGTCGAGCCGCGCCGTCATCGCGCGGTCGCCGTCGGCATGCTCGCCCACCTGGTCGGCGGCCTGGCTGACGTCGGCGCCGGCCGCGGCGGCCAGCGCCAAGCTGGACACGCGGCCGCTGGTCACCGCCTGGCGCAGCAGGGTCTGCTGTGCGGTGAACGCGGTGAGCAGGGCATCCGCGGCCGCCGCCGCGGGAATCAGCCGGCGTTCGAGCTGGCCGCTGTCGTGCTGGCCCTCGGTCGCCGCGGTCAGTGCGACACCGAACGCGACCGCCGTGACCGCCAGCGCCGCCGCGGCCGCGATGATCGCCCGCTGGCGTATCCCCCGCCTGCCTCGTGCCATCGGCCCCCTTCCCGAGACGATTCCTTGTTAGCTCTCCGCTGCCAGCTGACCGCGCGGAGGGATAACAAGAGGTACAGCGCGCGCAGCACGAGGATGACGGCGAGCGCGGCGAGCACCGCGACGGCCTTCACCGCCAGGCCGCTCTCGTAACGGGCGGCAGCGCGGATCTCGGCCGTGAACGCCGCGGGCGGCGGCGGCCTGGCCGGCCCGGCCAGGCCGCCGCCCGCCGGGTTGGCCCCGGCAGGCTCGGCAGGCCGGCGGGGCTCAGCCGGGTCGGCAGCCGGGTTAGAGGCTGCCGTCATGTCGGAATCGTCATCCGCCCCGTCTTCTCTGTCTTGTCCCAGGTCATCTCCGTCCGCCGCAGCTCCACGACGTAGGACGCGAAGGTGCACGCGCACAGCAGCGACCCGTAACCCGACAGGTACAGCAGGCACGCGCTGAGGAACCGGCCGCCGCGGTGCGGCTCGACCACCTTCACCAGGTAGCCGAACGCCAGGGAGCCGGCCAGCCAGGCGTAGAAGAAGACCGTGAGCCAGGCGGCGTGGCGGCCAGGGATGCGGGCCGCGTCCGCCGCGTCCCGGACCGGCCGCGGAAAGCAGGTATCGGTGATGATGGCGAGGTTCACCAGGCCGGGGAACAGCAGCGCCTGCCGCCAGACCCGCCGCGCCGTCCGCGGGTCGATAAGCAGCGTGAATGCGGTGATGAACAGATAGGTCGCGGCGTTGGTGATCCACAGGACGCGGAACGCCGGCCAGACGTGCGGCGAGCCGGCGAAGTACAGGACAAGCAGCGCCGCCGACGAAGTGATCATGAAGACCGGCTGGAGGAACAGGCAGAACCAGATGAGGCCGAAGCTGGCGCCGCCGAGGCGGCCCCCGCGGCTCGGCCGGAACCAGAGGCCGCGGTAGCGGAACGTGACCTGGACGTTGCCGCGCGCCCAGCGGAGCCGCTGCTTCCACAGGGCCGCGACGCGCTCCGGTTCTTCCGCCCAGCAGGTGGCGTGCGGCTCGAATATCACGCGGCGGCCGCGCAGCTGGGTCTCGAAGGTGGTGAAGGTGTCCTCCGCCAGCGAGCTGGTGTCGATCCGGCCGCCCAGGGCGACCAGGTTGGCCCGCGAGTGCAGCTGCGCGCCGCCGGCCAGGCAGGCGACCGCGCCGAGTACGTTCTGCCCGCGCCGGGCGGCGGCCTGTGCCGTCACGTACTCGTAGCCGATGAACCTGGTCAGGTAGTTGCCTGGGCGGCTGCCCTCCTTGATGTAGGCGGTGACGGCACCTACCCCGGGGTCGGCCAGGTGCCTGGTCATCGTCCGCAGCGCGGCGGGCTCGAAGATGACGTCGGCGTCCGTGATCAGCAGCGCCTGCATCCAGTCGTCGGCCAGGATCACCGCCAGGCCGTGGTTGAGGGTGTGCGCCTTGCCCTGCCCGCCGAGCTCCCGGCGCAGGTGCACCACCCGCCCCGGGTACTGCGCCTCCTTGGCCCTGACCACCTCCGGGGTGCCGTCGGTGCTGGCGTCGTCGACCACATAGACGCGCAGCGACCCGGCCGGGTACTCGGCCGCCATCAGCCGGTCGATCGACGCCGACAGCACCGCCGCCTCGTTCCAGGCGGGGATCAGCACCGCCGTGCGCGGGAAGAACGGCGCGCAGCCCCGGTAATGGTTACGCCAGCCGTGGCAGGCCGCGAGCAGGAACTGCCAGGCGCCGACAAGCTCCGGGACGGCACCCGCCACCACGACGACGATCAGCACCCACTCGCCGATCAGGGCGAGCGTATGCGTCCAGCTGGTCACGCCCGCACCTCGCTCCCCGAGGCGGGGCTAACCGAGGCAGGGCTATCCGCGGCGGGACTCTCCGCGG
This sequence comes from Trebonia sp., assembly GCA_036501515.1. Taxonomy (GTDB): domain Bacteria; phylum Actinomycetota; class Actinomycetes; order Streptosporangiales; family Streptosporangiaceae; genus Trebonia. The sequence continues at coordinate 8,069 of DASYAD010000275.1, forward strand.
CAGGACTTTCCGCGGCGGGACTTTCCGAGGCCGGGCTGCCTGGCGCGGGGCTCAGCTTGGCCGCGGTCGCCGCCACCGAGCGGTAGACGCCGACGTCGCGGCAGTGGTGGCTGTCGCTGCCCGCCACGACCGGTACGCCGGCCCGCATCATGGCGGTCACGGTGCGGGCCGACGGGCAGGCCCACTTCTCGTTGACCTCGACCATGGCTCCTGACTGAGCAACCTGCGCCGCCAGCCGGGTGAGCAGCGCGGCGGGGACCATGTCCTCGCTCAGGCCTATCTTGGGCAGGAGGCTGAACAAGTGCACGAGCACCCGGCCGCGGTCGGTGGTGCGTACCGCGGCCTCGGTCGCCGCGCACAGCCGCTCGATGGCCTCGGCGCCGGTCAGCTCGCCGCCGCCGATGGCGGCCCGCACCTGGTCCGGGTGCACCGGGCCGTCGTCCCAGGGGAACTGGTGATCCGCGATCAGCACCAGGTCGATGCCGCCAAGTTCGTCAGGCAGGTCGAGCCGCCCGACGCTGTCCAGGATCTTGGCCTCGACACCGGCCAGCACCCGCGGCCCCGGCGCGTCCTGGAACTTCGCGACCGCGGCGGCCAGCTCACCGACCCAGGGGGTGTCACGGCGCACGTGGTCGGCGACGCACAGTGTGCGCAGGCCGCGCAGCGTGGCGGCGGCGACGTTCTCCGCCACGCTCGACTCCGCGTCGTCCGAGAACGCGGAGTGGACGTGGAAATCCTCGTCGAGGGCTATGTTTACCGCGGGGACGCGCATCGCAGGGACGTTCATCGCGTCGAGCCCGTCAGCACGTCCGCGGTCCGCTCGATCTCGTCCGCCGCGAGCACCCGCTCGTCGAGGAAGCGCACCACCGCGACATCGCGGAACCCGAGGTCCGGCGGCACCGGCCGGCCGCGCAGCGAGTCGAACGCGAGCCGCGGCATGTCGACGCCCGCCGCGATCGTGAGCCCCAGCGTGCCCGGCATGCGCGGGTTCACCTCGAGCAGCGCCGGCCGGCCGGCCCCGTCGCGCTTGCACTGCACGTTGGCCACGAACGTGACCCCTGTCGCCTCCGCCACCGCCCGCCCGAACGCCTCGAGCTCGGGATCGTGCACCGTGCGGCCGCCCACCGAGACACCGGAGTCAACCCGCGCGCGCAGCCGCGGCACGGACGCGATCACGTGCCCGGCCGCGTCGGCGAGCACGTCGATCGAGTACTCCTCGCCTGGCAGCAGCTCCTGGACGAGCAGGCCCGGCTCGCCCGCGAGGGCGGCCAGCTCCGCGGCGGAGCTGACGATCAGGAAGCCGCGCGAACCGCTGCCAGAACGGGGCTTCACCACCACCGGGTAGCTCCAGGACGCCGGGTCGGTGCCGGGGTGCAGCCGCTCGGTCCGCGGCACCCGGACGACGCCGGCGCAGTGGCCGGCGAGCGTCAGCTTGTCCAGGATGACGTCGAGCGCCGCCGCGGGCGCGAGCAGCAGGTCGACGCCCTGGTCGGCGAACCTCAGGCGGGCGTTCGCCAGCGGACGCAGCTCAGCGTCGACGGTCGGCAGCACGACCTGCACGTCAAGAGCGCGGCAGCGGTCAAGCAGCACGGCGGTGAAGTCCGGCGCCGCCCCAGCCGGAATCAGCGTCCTGGCCGCACGCGGCACCAGGTACAGGCCCGCCGCCCACGGATCCATGTCCGCCGCCAGCAGCTCGACCGTCGGGTCCTCGCGCAGCGATTTCATCGCCGCGATCGCCGCCGGCCCGCCCGCTCCGGTGACCAGGACGCGGGTGGCGCCGCGCCGCTGCCGGGGCGCGCCCATCAGGCGATCCCCGCGAACGGCGCGGCGGCCGCCCGCGGCCGCTGCGGACGGCCGCCGCGGTCTCTGGCGGTCTCGAACGGCTCGGCGAAGGTGCCGGTCGCGTACCGCGCCCAGTAACGGGCGGTCGCGGTGATCAGCTCGGGCTCCATGTAGTCGCGGATACCCGCCTGGGACCCGAACGCGTCGATCACCTTGAGCTTCTTGCCGAGGTAGTCGTCGACGGCGACGAAGTGCGTCGGCCGGTAGTCGATGGTGGCCGACGGCGACTGGAAGCAGTAGACCCGGCTGACCCGCCGGCAGGCCACCATCGCGGCCCGGTGCACGCTGCGGTGATCTTGGTGCAGGTCGTGGATCGAGTGGGTGTAGACGACGGTCGGGCTGATCTTCTCCACGATCTCCTCGATGATGGCGATCGTCGGGTTGCCCTCGGGAATGTGCGTGTCCTTCAGGTCGCGCAGGAACAGCCGCGCGCCGAGGATGCCGGCCGACTCCTGCGCCTCACGGGCCCGCTGCGCCATGTCACCGCCGACGGCGCCGTGCGACATCGTGAGGATCGCCAGCGCGTCGCCGGCCGCGCTGTGCGCGGCCAGCGTTCCCCCGGCCCCGATCTCCACGTCATCGGGATGTGCCCCGATGGCCAGCACAGTCTCGCTGTCCTCGCGCTTGGCCGCCCGGCCGGCCTCGATCAGCTCGGCCGCTTTCGCCAGCAGCTCGTCTTTGCCGACGGGCTTCATCATGAACTCGGCCGCCGCGCCGCGCAGCGCGGTCACCGCGTAGTCCACCGTCGGGTGGCCGGTGAGTACCGCCACCGGCAGGTCGGGCACCAGCTCCCTGACCCGCTCGAGCAGGTCGAGGCCGTTCATACCCGGCAGCTCGATGTCGGTGATGAGCAGGTCCCACTGGTGCGTGTGGACCTGGCCGAGCGCTCCGTCGGCGTCAAGCTCGTGCGTCACCTCGAAGCCGCCGGAACTGAGCACCCGGCGCAGGTAACCGCCGAGAGCCGGATCATCGTCGACCAGCAGGATGCGTCCCCGCCGCTCGTCGCCGGTGCCGCTGACCTCCATGGCTGCCCCCCGCTGCCCCCGTCGGTCACTTCACTAACAGTGAGCATCAGCATTCCCAATCGTCGCTATCAGTAACGGCGAGGTGACCAGGGCGATATCACCTGACCTGGTGTTTTCCGGGGCTAGCCGCGCGGGCGACCGCGGGTTAGTCTTCGAGACTGGCCCGCAGGCGGCCGCCCGATCCGCGACGAGCCCGAGGTGGCTGACCCATGACCGACCGCCAGATTCCCAAGCCGTCCGAGATCTTTGAGCTCATGCGGTTCAAGAAGCCTGAGCTCGACGCGCGCAAGCGCCGCCTGGCGGCCGCGCTGACCATCTACGACCTGCGCGATATCGCCCGCCGGCGCACGCCGCGGGCGGCCTTCGACTACACCGACGGCGCCGCCGAGGGCGAGATCTCGCTCACCCGGGCCAGGCAGGCGTTCGAGGACGTCGAGTTCAACCCGTCCATCCTGCGGGACGTGTCTGCCGTTGACACCTCGGCGACGGTCTTCGGCGGCCCCTCGGCGCTGCCGTTCGGCATCGCGCCGACGGGGTTCACCCGGCTCATGCAGACCGAGGGCGAGACGGCCGGGGCAGGCGCGGCGGGCGCGGCCGGCATCCCGTTCACACTGTCGACCCTCGGCACCACCTCGATCGAAGGCGTCCTGGCGGCCAACCCGGCCGGCCGCAACTGGTTCCAGCTGTACGTCATGCGCGACCGGGAGATCTCCTACGAGCTCACCCGCCGGGCGGCCGCGGCCGGCTTCGACACGCTGTTCTTCACCGTCGACGCCCCGGTCGGCGGCGCGCGGCTGCGCGACAAGCGCAACGGGTTCTCGATCCCGCCGCAGATCACCCTGGGCACGGTGCTCAACGCCATCCCGCGTCCCTGGTGGTGGTGGGACTTCCTGACCACGCCCAAGCTGGAATTCGCGTCGCTCAGTTCCACCGGCGGCACCGTCGGCGAGATGCTCGACGCGGCCATGGACCCCAGCATCAGCTTCGCCGACCTGGACGTCATCCGCGGCCTGTGGCCAGGCAAGATCGTGGTCAAGGGCGTGCAGAACGTCGCCGACTGCCGGACCCTGGCCGATCTCGGCGTCGACGGCATCGTACTGTCCAATCACGGCGGCCGGCAGCTCGACCGCGCCCCGGTGCCGTTCTACCTGCTGCCCGAGGCGGTCAAGGCGGTCGGCGGGCGGACCGAGATCGCGATCGACACCGGCATCATGAACGGCGCCGACATCGTCGCCGCGGTCGCACTCGGCGCCCAGTTCACCCTGGTCGGCCGGGCGTACCTGTACGGCCTGATGGCAGGCGGCCGGGCAGGCGTCGACCGGGCCATCGAGATCCTGCGCGACCAGATCGTCCGCACCATGAAGCTGCTCCAGGTGGCCAGCGTGGCCGAGCTCAACCCCGGGCACGTTACCCAGCTTCGGCGCCTCGCGCCGGTCAGCTAACGGACGCCTGGCGACTCAGCCCCCTTCGTTCGGGATGCTTCTTGCTGTTATCTTACGTGACACTCCACCGGACAGCCCGTCGCGTACCACGCGGGCGGGTATGGGAGGCTAGTGCGGACGATGCCGAAGGGACATGCCCGTGCCACCCCAGTCGAGTGAGGAGCCGGCGCCGCAGCCGGTGGTCAGCCCGCTGACCCAGGCGGCGGTTTTCCTCGTGCTCACGATCAGCCCGGGCGGCGAGGACACGGTCCGCGACCTGCTGCCGGACCTGTCCGGGCTCGGCCGCTCGGTCGGCTTCCGGGTCCCCGAGGGCCAGCTCCAGGTGGTAGCGGGCATCGGCTCGGACGCCTGGGACCGGCTGTTCGGCGGCCCCCGGCCGCGCGAGCTGCGCCCGTTCCAGCCCCTGGCCGGCTCCCGT
>DASYAD010000276.1:0-5638 GCA_036501515.1 Trebonia sp.
GCAGGGGTGCCGTCCGGTTTGCGGCAGCCGGGGCTATTGGCGGCCCGGACCTACTGGTTGCCGTACTCGTCGTGGCGGCGCCACCAGAAGCCGGCCTCGTTGCGGCCGAGCGGCGCGCGGTCCAGCCACTGGTACATCCCCCACAGGCTGTCCACGCCGCGCGAGTACGTGGAGTAAGTGTGGTAGACGCCGCCGTCCTGCCGGGCGAAGGCGCTCATCCCTGGCCCCTCCCGCCGGTAGGTCTGCCAGTCCGTACCGACGACCGACTGGAAGAAGGCGTCCAGGGAGCCCTCTTCCGCGGCCGGCGGCCGCAGATCCTCGTGGCCGAAGTTGTACGCGACGACGCCCGCTTCCCACTCCTCCTTGGTATGTGCCACCCCGAAGTCGAAGTTGAAGTCGCTGCCACTAGATGACGCCCACGGGAAGCTCCAGCCCATCCGACGCTTGTAGTCGCTCAGCCGGAGCAGCGGAGCGCGGGAGACGGCGCAGAGCGTCACGTCGTGGCCCGCCAGATGGGCCGCGGAGCCGTTGAAACCGTCGGCGATCGCCGAGCAGGACGGGCAGCCGGCCTCGTAGTCAGGCCCGAACATGAAGTGGTAGACGAGCAGCTGCGAGCGCCCGCGGAACAGGTCGGCGAGCGACGCCGGCCCGTCGTCGGTCTCGAAGCGGTAATCCTTGTCGACCCGGACCCAGGGCAGCTCCTGCCGTCGCCTGGCCAGCTCGTCGGACCGCCGGGTCAGTTCCTTCTCCGCTTCGAGCAGGTCGAGCCGCGCGGTCAGCCATTCCTCGCGCGTACCAGTCCGGTGAGCAGTCACTGGTTGCCTCCTTGGCTCTTGTCCAGGTGTTCTTTCAGTGCGCCGAGCGGGCCGTCCCAGTCCCGGGCGAGTGCGGCCAGGAACTGCTGCGCTACCTGCATCGGGGCCGAGCGCAGCCGGTAACGGACCCGGCGCCGCTCGCCCGGCTCGGCCGTCACCAGCCCGGCCTCGGCCAGCAGGGTCAGGTGCTTGGCGATCGCCTGGCGGGTGATCGGCAGCCGGGCGGCCAGCTCGGTCGCGGTGGCCGGCCCCGCCGAGGCCAGCGCCGCCAGGATGGCGCGCCGGCTCGGGTCGGCCAGGGCGGCGAAGACCTGCTCGGCGACTGCCTCGCGGCCGGCCGCCGCATCGGCGGCCGCCGCATCGGCGGCCGGCTTGCGGTCAGGCGGCGGCATCGAGGTAGCTGACGAGCTCGCCGAGCTCGCTCGCCCATCCCCCGGTGTTGCCTTCGTAGGCCGCGCGGTAGGCGTCCTCGGGGAGCTGCGCGAACCCGGACTCGACCACGGTCAGCCTGGTGCCCGCGCCCGCAGGCGCCAGCGTGAACTCGACGTAGGTGCGGCGCGGGTCATCCTCTGGCAGCCCGTTGATGTGCCAGGTGAAGCCGAACACAGTCGGCTCCTCGACCCGTTCCACCCGCATGTCGGCCTGGTGCCCCGCGTCCCACTTCATCCAGGCGGCACCGCCCGGGCGCAGGTCGATCCCTGCCTGCTGGCCGAACCAGGCGCTGAGTCCTTCGGCCGTGGTGAGCGCGGCCCATACCGCGGCCTGCGGGTGCGCGATCTCGACGGTCCGCTCGATGCGGTCGGGGAATCCCACAACTGCCTCCCTCATATAGCAACTCTTTGGTTGCTACATTATGGCAACCAATTGGTTGCGTCAACTAGCCCGCCGGGCTTGCCTTCATGACCAGCAGGCGGGACGGGCTGAGCGGTGACAAAACTCGTCCGTGCCCGGGGAAGCGGTGTTACAGTCTTCCCGTGCTTGCCTTCGAGCTCCTTCTTCTTCGCTGCCACGGCGGGGCCTAACCAGGCCGGCTCCCCCGCCGTGGAGCCGAAGCCTGCGCCGGTCACTCGTTGACTGACAGCACAAGGATCCTCGATCATGACCAGCACCTCGTTTTCCGGCCTGCCTGCTCTCTCCCGTATCTCCTCGCCGGCCGGCCCGGTTCCTGCCGCCGCTCCGGCTTGGAACCGTCAACGGCACTCGCAGCTGCCGTACCGCCGCTACCGCGACGCCTACTCCCGCGTCGCTGTCCCGCTGACCGGGCGGGACTGGCCCGCGCGCCGTCTGACCCAGGCGCCGCTGTGGGTGCCGGTCGACCTGCGTGACGGCAACCAGGCGCTGGCCGAGCCGATGGACCCGGCCCGCAAGCGCCGTTTCTTCGAGCTCATGGTCGCCATGGGCTACAAAGAGATCGAGGTCGGGTACCCGTCCGCCTCGCAGACCGACTACGACTTCGTCCGGCTGATCGCGCGGACCGCGATCGCGCCGGAAGACGTGACGGTCGTCGTGTTCACCCCGGCCCGACGCGACCTGATCGAGCGCACGGTCGCCTCGGTCGACGGCATCGCCAACCCGGTCGTGATTCACATGTACACCGCGACGGCCCCCGTCTGGCGGGACGTGGTGCTCGGTCACGACCGTGCGGCGTTGCGGGAACTGATCCTGGACGGGTGCCGCGACGTGCTCAAATTCGCGGGCGACCGGCCGAACACGCGATTTGAGTTCTCACCCGAGGTGTTCAACCTCACCGAGCCCGACTACGCGCTCGAGGTCTGCGACGCCGTGACCGGGCTGTGGGAGGCGACCCCGGAGCGGCCGGTCATACTCAACCTGCCCGCGACCGTCGAGATCGCTACTCCCAACGTGTACGCCGACCAGATCGAGTACATGCACAAGAACCTGGACCGCCGCGACGCGGTGATCCTCTCCGTGCACCCGCACAACGACCGCGGCACCGGCATCGCCTGCGCGGAACTCGCCGTCCTGGCCGGCGCCCAGCGCGTCGAAGGCTGCATCTTCGGCAACGGCGAGCGCACCGGCAACGTCGACATCGCCACCCTGGCGCTCAACCTTTACAGCCAGGGCATCGACCCGATGATTGACTTCTCCGACATCGACGAGATCCGCCGGACCGTCGAGTACGCCAACCGCATCGAGGTTCACCCGCGGCACCCGTATGTCGGGGATCTCGTGCACACGGCCTTCAGCGGCACCCACCAGGACGCGATCAAGAAGGGCCTGGCCGAGCACCGCGCCCGCGCCGCCGCGGCCGGGCGGCCGGAGCACGACCTGGAGTGGCGGGTGCCGTACCTGCCGATCGACCCGGCTGACATCGGCCGCGGGTACGACGCCGTCATCCGGGTCAACTCCCAGTCAGGCAAGGGCGGCATCGCCTACCTGCTGGAAACCGGGTACGGCCTCGAGCTGCCGCGCCGCCTGCAGATCGACTTCGCCCGCCACGTTCAGCGGCACACTGACGCGACCGGGGACGAAATGAGCGCGGCCCAGCTGTGGGAGCTGTTCCAGGACGCCTACCTCAGGCCGCGCGCGGACGGAATCGCGCTGACGCTGACCGGTGACGAGGCGGGGGCTGGATCGGCCGAGGCGCTCGCCGCTGCCCTGGCCGCCCGCGGCTGCCCCGTCGAGGTGCTCAGCCTGCACCGGACCGGCATCAGCACGGAAACCGGCCGGGAAACGATCACGTTCGCCGAGTACCGGGACGGCGGCACGACCCGGTGGACAGCCCGTGCAGAAGCCTAGGAGACCGAGTGCACGATCGTTCCTGAGTAGCTCCCCCCGATGGCCCCGCCTGGCACGTTCATCTGAATGACGGGATCCCAGGTGACCGTCGTATTGCCCGCTACGTTGGTCGCGCTGACCACACCCTGCGGGCTATTCGACAGCTGCACCTCCGGGGAATAGCCGAAGGTGGCGGGTCCGGTCGCGCTGGTCAGGCCGCTGACGGCGTAGCTGGCGTCGCCCACAGGGATGGTCTCGCTCGGACCGCCGGCGGTGAAGTCACTCGACGACACCGAGGCCGTCCAGTCGGCACCGAAGCCGCGTCCGTCGGTGACCTGGACCGTCCCCAGGTTGCCCTGGATGGTGGTGCCCGGCGGTCCAGAGCCGAGATCGGCGGCGGCGGGCGCGGTGATTGACAGCGGGCCGGCGATGATGCCGGTGGTCACCGTGCAGGCGCCGCCGCTGGCGGCCGTCGGGCAACTGCTGCCTGCCACGGTAGAAGTGACGGTGTTGGTGATGGCCGTCCCGCCGGTCTCGGGGTTGTCGATCGTGACCGAGTAAGTGACGGTGACGGTGCCGCCTGGTGCCAGGCTGCCGGTCCAGGTAAGGGCAGGCCGTGCGTAGGAAACGGTGCCCGCGGTGGCGGTCGCGTCCCCGTTGTACGCCGCCGCCGTCAGTACGCCGCTCAGGTCGTCGGTCACGGTCGCGCCGGCGTAGCTGGTCTGGCCGGTGTCAGCCACGGTGATCATGTAGTCCACGGCCGAACCCGGGGTAGCGCTGGCCGCGCTGGCGGTCTTGCTGATGGTGAGACCGGGAATGAGGTCGGTGACGGTCGCGGTGCAGCCAGGGTTGCCGCCCGCGGCCGGGCAGGTGCTGCCGGGGTCGTTCGATACGACGGTGCTGACCATGTGCTTGTCGCCCGTGTCGGGGTTGTCGACGGTCACCGAGTACGTGATGACGGCCGTCCCGCCGGGCGAGAGACTGCCCGTCCAGGTCAGCGTCGGCCGCGTGTAGGCGACGGTGCCCGCGGTCGCGGCGGCGTCGCCGTTGTAGGCGGCGTCATTCAGCACGTTGCTGAGGTCGGTAGTGACGGTGGCACCGGCGTAGCTGGTCTGGCCGGTGTCGGCCACGGTGATCGTGTACTGCACCGTTGACCCGGGTGTGGTGGTGCCTGAGCTGGGCGTGACGGTGACGCTGAGGCCGGGAACGAGCACGGTAACGGCCGTCGTGCAGGCCGCTGGCGCGGACCCCGCCGCGGGGCAGGTACTGCCCGGGGTCGCCGAGGTAATGGTGTCCTGGAGCGTCTTGTTTCCCGGGTCGGGATCGTTGACGGTCACCGAGTACGTGACCGTCGCGGTCGCTCCCGGCGCCAGGGTGCCGGTCCACGTCAGGTTCTGGCCCGCGAACGATACGGTGCCGGCGGTCGCGGCGGCGTCGCCGTTGTAAGCCGCGTCGTCGAGCACGTCCGCGAGCGGAGCGGCGAAAGTCCCGTTAGTTACCGTGGTCTGGCCGCTGTTGGTGATCGTCACCGTGTACCCGACAGTGCCGCCAGGCGTCACCGTTGCCGTATTCGCCGAGCTGACGATGCTCAGCACCGAGACCGGCACCTGGGTCGCACAACTGGCGTCGGTGCTGCCGGCCGCGCAGTTGCTGCCGACGGCTGGCGACGACACCGTGGTACTCAGGAACTTGTCCCCGGTGTCGGGCTTGTTTACCGTTGCCGAGAAGGTGACGGTGGCCGAGCCGCCGGGCGACAGGCTGCCGGTCCAGGTCACCACCGGGCTCACGTACGATACCGATCCGGCCGTGGCCCCCGCGTCCCCGTTGTAGGCCGCGTCGTCCAGGGCCCCGCTCAGGTCGTCGGTCACGGTGGCGCCGGAGTACGGCGTTTGCCCGGTGTCGGTGATCGTCACCGTGTAACTCACCGCCGAGCCCGGACTCGAATGCTAACAGTATTTACACGATGACTCTAAGTAATCACAAGTGCTGTGACCTCTAGTTATGCGCGGCCTGGCGATCGTGCCGCCAGCCGGGAGCACACGGATAGCGAAGGCTAAGGCTTCCTCCACGTCATCTACACGAGG
>DASYAD010000277.1:0-3756 GCA_036501515.1 Trebonia sp.
ATGGATCACATGGCCCGTGTGCGTAAGCCCCCGATCCAGCCGGTGCGGCGCAAGCTGCCGCCCGCCCCGCCCGATACCCCGCGCGGTCCTGGCGACTTCCCCGCCGCCCGGCTGATCCCGCTGCCCGGTCACGGCCCGGAGGATGTCGTGACCGACGCCGCCGGGATGCTGCTGTGCGGCGTCGAGGGCGGGCGCATCCTGCGCGTCAACCCGGCCGACGGCACCGCGGCGACGGTCGCCGACACCGGCGGCCGCCCGCTCGGGCTCGAGGTGCTGGACGACGGACGGGTGCTGGTCTGCGACTCCCATCGCGGCCTGCTGCGAATCGACCCCGGCAGCGGCGACGTCGAGACGCTCGTCGCCGAGGTCGGCGGCCGCCCGCTGCGGTTCTGCTCGAACGCGGCCGCGATGACCGACGGCACGATCTGGTTCACCGAGTCCACCAGCCGGTTCGGCTTCGAGAACTACCGCGGCGCGATCCTGGAGCAGCGGCCCGCCGGACGGCTGTTCCGCCTCGATCGCGACGGCAGCGTCGCGACGGTGCTGGACGACCTGGACTTCGCCAACGGCGTCGCCCTCACCGGCGACCAGAGCGCGCTGATCTTCGCCGAGACGGCCGGCTACCGGGTCAGCAAGCTCTGGCTCACCGGCGGCAAGGCCGGGCAGCGCGAGACCCTGCTCGACAACATGCCTGGCTTTCCCGACAACCTGTCCCGGCTGACCGGCGGCCGGAACGGCCGGGGCGGCCGGATCTGGGTCGCGATCGCCGCGCCGCGCTACCCGCTGCTCGACCGGCTGGCCAACACGCCGCCGGTCATCCGCAAGGCCGTCTGGCGCATTCCCGACCGGCTGTCGCTCGAGCCGCCCCGCGCCACCTGGGCCATCGCCATCGACGAGTCCGGCGCGATCACCGCCGACTACCGCGCCGACCGCAGCGACTTCTACTTCAGCACCGGCGCGGCCGAGCACGACGGCCGCCTCTATCTGGCCAGCCCCGAATGCGGCGCGCTGCTCGCCCTCGACCTGCCCGCCTCCGGAGAGGTACCGTCCCTGCCATGACCGTCAAACTCGTAGTCCTGTACACCCGGCCCGAAGACCCGGACGCCTTCGACACTCACTACCTCGGCGTGCACATGCCGTTGGTGAGCAAGGTGCCCGGCCTGCAGCGCGCCGAGTCCGGGCGGCTGTCCGCCATCGACGGCGGCGAGAAGACCTACTACCGGGTGGCCGAGCTGTACTTCGCCGACCGGGACGCGCTCAACGCCGGCCTCGGCTCGCCCGAGGGCGCAGCTACCGCCGCTGACTTCCAGGCCATCGCCCCGCCCGGCTCCCGGATGTACGTCGCGACGCTAGACGAGTGATCAGCTGCTGATCATCACGATCACCCGGAACGCCTGGATTGCGTCGCACGTCAGAACACCCGGTGAAGTGGTGGCCGACCCGCACACCGGCCGGGTCGAGGAGATGACGGCGACTCCAGCGCGGGCGGCGAGGAAGGATGCGCCGGTCACGCCGAGCGCGAGCGCCAGGTGGCCGCTGGCGGCAGGGCGCAGCACGCTGGAACTGGCGCGGATCGACGTCCACCGGCGGTCCGGCGTGCCCTTCAGGTAGACCAGCACGCCGGTCCCTAGTCCGACGCAGTAGGTCTTGCCGTTGTCGGCGCTGGTCAGGGTGAGGGACGTGCCGGCGGCGGGTACGGTAGGCGGCCCGCAGGAGTGCCCTGGCGCGCCGGTCGGCAGCGTGGCGGTCGAGGTGGCCGGCGATGCGGTCGGCGTGCTGTCCGATGAGGCGGCGACCGTGGCTCCGGTGCCGGGACCCGACCGCCCGCAGCCGGTCATGATCACCATGACCGCGGTGATCACCGTGGCGGCGACAAACGATTTCCGCACGTTCCAATCCCTTCTCTCGGCCTGCGGAGGTTAGACGTCGGCCGGGCGGCGACGGTTCCATCCCGTAACCCAGGATCATGCCCGAAATCAGAATCGGCCGGGCCTAGGCCGGGATTCCATGAGGTACCTTATCCAAAATTATCGGCCCTTTTTACCTTACGCACAGTAATGCAGGGTAATGCATATTGACGACCTATTAAGGCGTCGTTATGTTGCGCGCAGCACGACTACCTCCGTGCTCACCCAGCGCTAACCCGGCGCTGACCACCATGCAGTAAGGAGCAGGATGAAACGCCGAACTCATCTTGGAAGGGTGGCCGCGCGCAGCGGCACCGTCATGTTCGCCGCGGTGACCCTCGCGGCAGGGATGCAACTGGCGGCCGGTGCGCAGACCTTCTCCGCCGGCTCGCCGACGGTGAAGAACCCGTATTCGCCCGCTTACCAACATCCTTACCGTCACGGTGTGACCCCGACCCTCTCCCGGCTGCACCAGATGCGCCAGTGGGCCGGCGCCCACGGCATCTCGCCCAACGCCGTCAACGACCTCAGCTACGGCGGCGGCATCGACGGCATCGGCGTGACCACCGGCCACCAGAAGGTCTACCTGGTCTTCTACGGCTCCCAGTGGGGCACCCAGAGCACCAACAGCAACGGGGACGTGACCCTGTCCGGTGACCCGTCCGGCCTCGCGCCCTACCTGCAGGAGTTCATGAAGGGCCTGGGCACGAACAACGAGCTGTGGTCGGGCGTGCTGACTCAGTACTGCGACGGCGTTGCGGTCGGCGCGCAGACCTGTCCGGCCAGCAACACCGAGCACGTCGCCTACCCCACCGGGGGCGCGCTGGCCGGCGTGTGGGTGGATGAGAGCACCGCCTCGCCCGCGACGGCCAGCGGCCACCAGCTCGGCGTGGAGGCGGTCAACGCGGCCGGCCACTTCGGCAACACCACCGCGGCCTCGAACCGGGATGCACAGTACGTGATCATCTCGCCACGCGGCGCCAACCCGGACAATTACAAGACTCAGGGCTTCTGCGCCTGGCACGACTACAACGGCGACAGCACGCTATCCGGCGGCGCGGTGAGTTCCCCGGACGGCGACATCGCGTTCACTAACCTGCCCTACCTTCCCGACGCGGGCGCGAGCTGCGGCCAGAACTTCGTCAACAGCAACGGCCCCCTCGACGGCGTCTCCATCGTCGAAGGCCACGAGTACGCCGAGACGAGCACGGACCAGAACCCGCCGGGCGGATACACCGACTCCAGCGGCGAGGAGAACGGCGACAAGTGCGCCTGGATCACCCCGGGCACGAGCGGCGGCTCGTTCGACCTGACCACCGCGACCGGCACCTTCGCCGTTCAGACCACGTGGGGTAACGACGGCAATGGCGGCGCAGGTGCCTGTCAGGCCAGCCACGCGATCGTCACCAACCCCGGTGGTGGCAACACGGTCACGGTGACCAACCCCGGCAACCAGGCCGGCACGGTCGGCACCGCGGTCAGCCTGCAGATTCACGCGACCGACTCGGCCTCGGGCCAGACCCTGACCTACAGCGCGACCGGCCTGCCGGCCGGGCTGTCGATCAGCTCCTCAGGCCTGATCTCCGGCACCCCGACCACGGCGGGCACCTCCAATGTCACCGTCAAGGCCACGGACACCACCGGGGCCAACGGCAGCGCCTCGTTCACCTGGACGATCAGCACGAGCGGCGGCGGTTGCACCGCGGCTCAGCTGCTGGGCAACCCGGGCTTCGAGACCGGATCGGCCGCGCCGTGGACCACGACCGCGGGCGTCATCAACCCCAACGGCGCGGGCGAGACCTCGCACAGCGGGACCTGGTACGCCTGGCTCGACGGCTACGGCACCACG
>DASYAD010000278.1:0-1975 GCA_036501515.1 Trebonia sp.
CGCACCCTGGCCAGGGGCATTCACCCCTCGGTGCTGGACAACGGCCTGCCCGACGCGCTGACCACGCTCGCCGCGCGCAGCGCCGTCCCCGTCGAGCTGGTGGTGGACATCCAGGAACGGCCGTCGGCGGCGATCGAAACGATCGCCTACTTCTCCGCGGCCGAACTGCTCGCCAACGTCGCCAAGCACAGCGGCGCGCGGCACGCTACCTTCGAAGCCGTGCACGTCCCCGGGCTGCTGCGGATCCGGGTCACCGACGACGGCCACGGCGGCGCGTCCGCGGTGCCCGGCGGGGGCCTGCGCGGGCTCGCCGAACGCGTCCGCACCGTCGACGGCAGCATCGACATCGACAGCCCGTCCGGCGGGCCCACGGTGGCGACCGTGGAACTGCCGTCCCACGCCTGAAGCCCGACCCGGAGATCCTGCAGATGGTTGAGACGCTACGCATCGTCATCGCCGAGGACGCCGCCGTGATCAGGGCGGGACTCACCGAGATCCTCACCGACCGCGGGCACGAGATCGTCGCCGCGGTCGGCGACGCCAAGGCGCTGCAGGCCGCGGTCGCCGAGTACAAGCCAGACGTGGCGATTGTCGACGTGCGGATGCCGCCGGACCACACCGACGAGGGGCTGCGCGCCGCGATCGCGATCCGCCGCGACCATCCCGGCACCGGCATCCTGGTGTTCTCCCAGTACGTGGAGACCCGTTACGCCGCCGACCTGGTGAGCATGCGTCGCGGTGTGCATTCCGCCGTGTCCGGCGGCGTTGGCTACCTGCTCAAGGACCGGGTCGCCAACGTGGCCGAGTTCACCGACGCGATCGCCCGCGTCGCGGCCGGCGGTACCGCGCTAGACCCCGAGGTCGTCACCGGCATGCTGAACGCGGCCCGGCACACCAGCGCGCTGGCTACGCTGACCGCGCGAGAGCGCGACGTGCTCACCCTGATGGCCGAAGGCCGCTCCAACACCGCGATCGCCGACCAGCTCGTCATCTCAGACCGCGCGGTCGAGAAGCACATCAGCAACATCTTCAGCAAGCTGGGCCTGCCGCCGTCCGACTCCGACCACCGGCGGGTGCTCGCGGTGCTGGCTTTCCTGGGGTCGTGACCGCGGCACGGTCATTCCCCGCCGCCGAAGGGCGCGCCCTGTTACGGCCCGGGGGAACTGCTTTTTCCCAGCGTCGCGAACGTGGCGGGCCGGGAATCGTCACGATTGTGAGGGATGAGGTCCGTATTGGCCCGAGATCACCCGATCTCGGCCGGGACGGGCAGGCCCGTCCCGGCCGAGGCGTCCTACTCTCGTGATGTGAGAATTGGCCGGACAGAGCATGGAACGTCAGGCTGGCGGGGAAGGTGCGGTTCTTGGGGGTTAAGGCGAGCGGCGTGCGCGAGCCGCCCGGACGGCAGCAAGGTCCGGGCAGTCCGGGGTTTGACCTGATGACATCCAAGCTCCGCCGTCCTGCGGCGCGGCGCGGGATCGTCCCCCGCTCCCCGCTGGTCGGCCGGCTGGCGGCAGACGGCTCTCCCCCGATCGTGGCGGTGATCGCGCCGTCCGGGTACGGCAAGACGACGCTGCTGGCACAGTGGGCCGAGCTCGGCGGGCAGGCGTTCGCCTGGGTGTCCGTAGACGACCGGGACAACGACCCGAAGGTCCTGCTCAGCTACGTGGCGGCGGCGCTGGACGCGGTGCAGCCGGTCGACAAGCGGGTGTTCGAGGCGCTCGCCTCGCCGGCCAGCTCGGTGCCCGGCACGGTGGTGCCGCGGCTGGGGTCGGCGTTCTTGTCAATGACCGTCCCGGTGGTGCTGGTGCTCGACGACGTGCACCTGCTGCGCAATACCGAATGCCGCGACGCGCTGTCGGTGCTGGCCGATCACGTCCCGCCAGGGTCGCGGCTGGTGCTGGCGGGCCGCGACACCCCGCCGCTGCGCGTCGCCCGGCTGCGGACGCAGGGCCGGATCCTCGAGATCGGCTCGGCT
>DASYAD010000279.1:0-2549 GCA_036501515.1 Trebonia sp.
GTGGATGGCGAAGCGGATGTTCACCAACGGGATGACGCCCGAGCAGCGGGCGTTCTCGCTCTCGGTGCTCATCCCGGACGCGTCGCGGCTCGCCAAGGAGACCGTCGACCGGTCGGGCCTGCCCGACCGCATCCCGCGGAGCTGGGTGCTGACGCTGCGCGACCGCTCGCTGCCGCCACGGCAGCAGCGCCGGTTCATCGAGAACCTCGGCGGCGTCGACGAGGTCATCGAACTGGACACCTGCCACAACGCGATGATCTCCAGGCCAGACGAGCTGGCCGCGATCCTCCTCGCCCGGCTGTGACATCGTTCGAAGCCCGGGTTGCTACGACGGAAGTCGGCTGCGTCGAGTTCGCCTGCGGAGCGGATGCGCCCTGTGAGGAAGCGGCGGAAGTTCTCGAGGCTGGCCGGGTCGATGTGCTGCGTGTCCCTCTCGCCGCGATGGCTGAGCTGGCCGAACTTCGTCGCGAGCACCACCTTCTCCTTCCGACACGATTCCATTCTCACGCGACGTGGCCGCCGTCAGCACACGTCAGGCGGACCGCTGGGGGCTCGCAGGCCGGCCAGGTGGATGTCCAGGAAGCGCTGCCAGTCGGCGGGGGTGTCCTCCTCGGTGGCGTGGACGAGGCCGCGGAGCGCCCAGATGAGCGCCATGACATCGGCCACGGTAGTGGCCGGGTCGATGGCGGCGGCCGCGGCGGCGCGCGCCGTGAGCTCAGCGATCGCAGCCCGGATCCGGGCCGAGGTCGCGTCGCCCGCGTCGCTGGCCTGGGGGGCGTGCAGGAACAGGTTCGCGTACCGCGCGTGGTCGGACATGGACTGCCCGATGGCCTGCAGGAACTCGCGGAGCCCCTGCCCGTCGGTGCGCGCGAGCGCCTGGTCGGCCGCCGCCAGGACGTCGTGCATCGCCAGCCGGAGCAGTTCGTCGATCAGGGCGTCCTTGCTGGCGAAACGCCGGTAGACGGTCCCGACGCCGACGCCAGCGCGTGAGGCGATCTCCTCCATGCCGGCGTCAGCGCCGGACTCGCCGAGAACCTCGCGCGCGGCGTCGATGATGCGGTGGTAGTTCCGCACCGCGTCGCGGCGGCCGGCCGGCGGCCCGCCCGCGACCGCGGCCTCCGGTAGCGGCTGACTGATCAAGTCACTCCTCATTGAGCGGGTCTCAGCGCCCGGCCTGATAGACCGTTCTAGATTATCCGCTAGATGTCGCCGGCCATCGACTCCCTCGCGGTCACGGCCGCCATGCCCAGGCCCGGTTCGCCGTCCCCGCGGCTCAGCCGCCTGGCGGACGGGATCAGGGTCGCGGCGAGCGCGGCGAGCACGAGGCCTGCCATCAGGGCGGCGAAGCCGATGGTGTAGCCGGCCTCCTTCGGGAAACCGGACGGCGCCAGCCTCGAGGTGACGATGCTGGCCATCACCGCGGAGCCGATGGACCCGCCGATCGTGCGGATGTTCGTGTTCATGCCGCTCGCCACGCCGGTCTGCGAAGGCGGCACGGCGGACACCACGAGCGCGGACATCGCGGAGTAGGCCAGCCCGAACCCGATGCCCATGATCGCGTTTGACAGGAAGATCTCCCATTCGTGCGCGTGCGCGAACGCCAGCATCGCCATCGACACGGCACCGATCAGGCAGCCGGCGAAAACCAGGACCTTCCCGCCGAGCGCCTGGGCGAGCCGCCCGGCGAACATGCCCGTGATGAACATCGTGACCGTCGAGGGCAGCATCATGAGACCGGACATGATGATGCTGGCGCCGAACCCGTAGCCGGCGATCGACGGCGTCTGGACGAACTCGGGCATGAAGGCGAACGTGGCGTACATTCCGACGCCGAGCAGTAGCGCGACCAGGTTGTTCGTCCACACGGCGGGAACCCGCATCATCTTCATGTCGATCAGCGGGGTGGCCGCGCGGAGCTCGGACGCCACCCAGGCGGCCGCGAGCACCACCGCCGCCACGATCAGGCCGATCACCCGGACGCTCCCCCAGCCCCAGACCGGGGCCTCGCTCAGCGCGACGAGCAGCGCGACCAGCCATACCGACAGCAGCACGGCGGGCAGCCAGCTGATCCGGCCGGGTGTGCGCACCGGCGACTCAGGGACGAACAGCACCGCGGCCACCGCGGCGACGATCGTGAGGATCATCGGCAGCCAGAACAGCCAGTGGTAATTCAGCGCGTCCACGATCGGGCCGGCGAGCACGATGCCGAGCCCGGCCCCGACCGCGGTCAGCGACGCGAGGATGCCGACCGCGCCGGTCACCTTCTCCTTCGGGAACTCGTCGCGGATGATGCCGAACGCGACGGGCACGATGCCGCCGCCGATCCCCTGGATCACCCGCGCGACGATCATGAGGGTGATCGAGGACGCAACGGCCGCGAGCAACGACCCCGCCGCGAGCGCGATGAGCGTGGCGATGAACACCCGCTCCTTGCCGATCATGTCGCCGACCCGCCCCAGGATCGGCGTCATCACCGACGCCGACAGCAGGTACGCGGTCAGCACCCAGGTCGCGGTGTCCTGCGACGTGTGCAGCTCATGCTGCAACGT
>DASYAD010000280.1:0-30088 GCA_036501515.1 Trebonia sp.
CGCCTGGGTCATCGGCCGCGGGGCCGGGAAGTTCACCACGGTCGCCGAGCGGCTGCGGCCCGAATCGGTGTACGAGAGTTTCCTGCGAGCCCGGCAGAGCCTGGGCTTCGAGGTCCTCCCGCTGACCGGCGGCGGCAGCCCCTTCGGCACCCTGGCCCACCGGCTGCGCGGCGGCGGTCTGGTCTGCCTGGTCAGCGACCGCGACCTGAAGGAGAGCGGGGTCGAGGTCGAGATGTTCGGGCAGAAGGCGCGGATCTCCGCGGTGGCCGCGCTCGCCGTGCACACCGGCGCGGCGCTGATGCCGACCGCGACCTGGTTCGACGGCGAGGACTGGGGCGCGCGCATCTACGACGAGATCCCGGTACCGGACACCGGCACCCGCGCCGAGAAGATCGCGGCGATGAGCCAGGCGCTGGCCGACCGGTTCACCGAGGCGATCGCCGAGCACCCGCAGGACTGGCACATGCTGCAAAAGGTCTTCACCGCCGATCTCGACCCTGCCCGCTCGCCCCGGCCAGGGGGGGCGAAGCCCCTCCCAAGGGAGGTCTGGGGGGATGGGTCCCCCCAGGAGCAGGGGGGGTCTGGGGGGGATCGTCCCCCCGGGGGAACACTATGAAGATCGGGATCACCTGCCCGTACTCGTGGGACGTGCCGGGCGGCGTCCAGCAGCACATCAGGGACCTGGCCGAGGCCCTGATCGACGAGGGCCACGACGTATCGGTGATCTCCCCGGCCGACGACGACACCCCGCTGCCGCCCTACGTGACCGGCGCCGGCCGGGCGGTGCCCGTGCCCTACAACGGGTCGGTGGCGCGGCTGTCGTTCGGGTTCCTGTCGGTGAGCCGGGTGCGGCGCTGGATCAAGGAGGGCGGGTTCGACGTGCTGCACGTGCACGAGCCCGAGATCCCGAGCCTGTCCCTGCTGGCCTGCTGGGTGGCCTCCGGGCCGATCGTCGCGACCTTCCATACCGCGATCCCGCGATCCCGCGTGCTGCTGGTCACCTACGCGGTGGTGCGCACCGGGCTCGAGAAGATCAATGGCCGGATCGCGGTGTCCGAGGCGGCCAGGACCACGCTGGTCGAGCACATCGGGGGCGACGCCGTGGTCATCCCGAACGGGGTGGCCACCCGCCGCTACCGTAAGGCCGATCCGCTGCCCGGCTGGCCGGGGCCCGGCGGCGCGATCGGCTTCCTCGGCCGGCTCGACGAGCCGCGCAAGGGCCTGCAGGTGCTGCTCAAGGCGTTCGAGGTGCTCGGGCAGGAACGGCCCGGGCTGCGGCTGCTGGTGGCCGGCCGGGCCGCCGACCCGGACGAGGTGCTCCAGCGCGTGCCCGCCGGGCTGCGGGACCGGGTGGAGCTGCTCGGGCAGGTCAGCGAGCAGGACAAGGTGCGGATGCTGCACTCGGTCGACGTGTTCTGCTCGCCCAACACCGGCGGCGAGTCGTTCGGCATCGTCACCGCCGAGGCGATGGCAGCCGGAGTGGCGATCGCCGCCAGCGACATCCCCGCGTTCCGCGCCGTGCTGCGCGACGGCCAGGCGGGGGAGCTGTTCGCCACCGGGGACCCGGCCGACCTCGCCCGCGTCGCGTCGCGGCTGCTCGACGACCCGGCCCGGCGGGCCGAGCTGTCGCTCGCCGCCCTGGACGCGGTCGCCGACTACGACTGGGGCGTGGTCGCGCGGGACGTGGCCAGCGTGTACGAGACCGTGGTGTCCGGCCGCGCGACGGTAAGCCTCGCTCAGTGAGCTACTGCCCGGTGAGCGGCCCGCGCGTCCCGGCTGCCGTGATCGTGGATAGTTTTGTACATCCCCGTGTACAAAACTATCCACGATCTTCGAGTTCGCGGCTGAATGCCCGCGACGCCGTGCCTATGTCTCGGATAACAGCAAGAAGTGAGGACGTCCGGTGACCTGGACGATCATCGTCCTGGCGGTGCTCGCCGCCGTCCTGTGGGGTTTCTGGGTCTCCTGGCGCGCGAGCCGCCTCGACCGCCTGCACAACCGGGTGGAAGCCGCCCGCACCGCGCTCGACCTCGCCCTGGTGCGCCGCGCGTCCGCCGCCGCCGACCTCGCCTCGTCCGGCCAGCTCGACCCGGCCACGTCCATGCTGCTGGCCGACGCCGTACGGCGGGCCAGGCAGGCCGAGACGCCCGAGCGCGACCTGGCCGAGAGCGACCTGACCAGGGCGCTGCGGGCCACCCTGGGCGAGCCCGACCTGCGGGCCGAGCTCGAGGCGGCCGACCCGGAGGACCCGTTCGAGCTGCTCGACGCCGTCGAGAAGGCCGCGCAGCAGGTCTTCATCGCCCGCAAGTTCTACAACGACCTGGCAGGCCGCACCCTCGACGCCCGCCGCCGGCCGCTGGCGCGGGTGCTGCACCTGTCAGGCAGCGCCGGGGCGCCCGAGTTCTTCGACATGGACGACGAGCTGACCGAGGCCGACAGCTAGCGCCGGCGCCCGCCGGCGCCCGTCGGCGTCGGTCGGCATCTTTCGCGGGCCGGCGTCCCGCCGGCGGTCAGGTGCCAATTCGCGTGATTGGCTCGCGCCTGGCCGGACGCGCGCTGCCTGCCCTGGCACGGCATACGATGGAGGGAGCGTGCCACCGCGGCGCTGGTAACCGCCGCCCCCTCACCGAGGTAATGCAAGCGGGCACGCCCGCACCAGGAGGTTTCACAGTGTCCACCGCCGACGCCAACTCTGACGGCACGACGACCGGTTCGCAGCACGCGCCGGAAACCGGCACCGCCCGCGTCAAGCGCGGCATGGCGGAGATGCTCAAGGGCGGCGTGATCATGGACGTGGTGACGCCGGAGCAGGCCAAGATCGCGGAAGACGCCGGCGCGGTCGCCGTGATGGCGCTCGAGCGGGTCCCCGCTGACATCCGCGCCCAGGGCGGCATCGCCCGGATGAGCGACCCGGACATGATCGAGGGCATCATCGGCGCCGTCTCGATCCCGGTGATGGCCAAGGCCAGGATCGGCCACTTCGTCGAGGCCCAGGTGCTGCAGTCGCTCGGCGTGGACTACGTCGACGAGTCCGAGGTGCTCTCACCGGCCGACGAGGCGCACCACATCGACAAGTGGAAGTTCACCGTGCCGTTCGTCTGCGGCGCGACCAACCTCGGGGAGGCGCTGCGCCGGATCGCCGAGGGCGCGGCGATGATCCGTTCCAAGGGCGAGGCCGGCACCGGCAACGTGATCGAGGCCACCAGGCACATGCGCTCGCTCAGCCAGGGCATCCGCCGCCTGGCCGGGCTGCCGCCCGAGGAGCTGTTCACCGCGGCCAAGGAGCTGCAGGCGCCCTACGAGCTGGTCGCCGAGGTGGCCAGGGCGGGCAAGCTGCCGGTGGTCCTGTTCACCGCGGGCGGTATCGCCACCCCGGCCGACGCGGCGATGATGATGCAGCTCGGCGCCGAGGGCGTCTTCGTCGGCTCCGGCATCTTCAAGTCGGGCGACCCGGCCAAGCGGGCCGCCGCGATCGTCAAGGCGACCACGTTCCACGACGACCCCGACGTGATCGCGAAGGTCTCCAGGGGCCTGGGCGAGGCGATGGTCGGCATCAACATCGACACGCTGCCCGCCGAGCAGCACTACGCCGCCCGCGGCTGGTAGCGCGGGCCCCCCGGGGAAGATTCGGCCCGGCCTCCTGTGTTATACAAGGCGAATCCTCTGACTCGGGCCGCGGTGACGCGTGCCTTCAGCGAGCGGGGAGCCCAGGGAGGAACCAGATCGTGCCCGTCATCGGAGTACTCGCCTTGCAGGGCGACGTGCGCGAGCACGCGCGTGCGCTCGAAGAGGCGGGCGCGACCGCCAGGCCGGTCCGCCGCGTCAGCGAGGTCGAGTCCGTCGACGGGCTCGTCATCCCCGGCGGCGAGTCGACCACGCTGTGGAAGCTGGCGACCGCGTTCGAGCTGCTCGGGCCCCTCCAGAAGCTCATCGCGGACGGCATGCCCGCCTTCGGCTCCTGCGCTGGCCTGATCATGCTGGCCGACCGGCTGCAGGACGGCGCCGCCGGGCAGCAGACCTTCGGCGGCATCGACATGACCGCGCGCCGCAATGCCTTCGGCCGCCAGGTCGACTCCTTCGAGCGCGAGGTCACCCTGCGCCTCGCCGGCGCCGACGCCGGCGCCGGCGACGACCAGCCCCCCAGCGCGCCGTTCCACGCGGTGTTCATCCGGGCGCCCTGGGTCGAGCAAGCCGGTTCGGATGTCACCGTGCTGGGCGAGGATAACGGTAGGATCATCGCCGTCCGGCAGGGTCCGCTTCTCGCGACCGCGTTCCACCCGGAACTGACCCCGGACCGGCGCATTCACGAGCTGTTCGTCAAGATGGTGAAGGGAACGTCATGAGCGGCCACTCCAAATGGGCCACCACCAAGCACAAGAAGGCGGTGGTCGACGCTAAGCGCGGCAAACTGTTCGCCAAGCTGGTCAAGAACGTCGAGGTGGCCGCCCGCACCGGCGGTGGCGACGTGGCCGGCAACCCGACGCTGTTCGACGCCATCCAGAAGGCCAAGAAGTCGTCGGTTCCGAACGAGAACATCGACCGCGCGGTCAAGCGCGGCTCCGGCCAGGAGGCCGGCGGCGCGCAGTACGAGAACATCACCTACGAGGGCTACGGCCCCGGCGGCGTGGCGGTGCTCGTGGAGTGCCTGACCGACAACCGCAACCGCGCGGCCAGCGACGTGCGGGTCGCGTTCACCCGCAACGGCGGCCGGATGGCCGACCCGGGCTCGGTGTCGTACCTGTTCAACCGCAAGGGCGTGATCGTCGTCGAGAAGACGAAGGACCTGAGCGAGGACGACATCCTGCTCGCGGTCCTCGACGCGGGCGCCGAAGAGGTCAACGACCTCGGCGAGTCCTTCGAAGTCATCTCCGAGCCGCACGACCTGGTCGCGGTGCGCACCTCCCTCCAGGACGCGGGCATCGACTACGAGTCGGCCGACGCGGTGTTCCTGCCGAGCAGCGAGATCGAGCTCGACGAGGACCAGGCCCGCAAGGTGCTCAAGATGATCGACGTGCTCGAAGACTCCGACGACGTCCAGGACGTCTACGCGAACTTCAACGTGAGCGACGACATCATGGAGAAGATCGGCTGAGTTCCCGCGCTCGCGCCAGCGCGCAACGCCCTGAAGGTCGCTGACCCTCAGGGCGTTTCTCTTGCCCGCCGGCCCGCCCGGCAGGCCCGCCCCGTAGGTTGGGTCACGTGACCAAGCTGGAAATTCGCCCCGTCGGCCCCGATGACGACTTCGACGCCCAGCTCGACCTGGGACAGCGGGCCTTCGGCATCTACTCCGCCCAGCAGAAGGCGAGCTGGCTCTACGTCGCCCGCCTGCGGGCCAGCCAGGGGCTGTTCCTCGGCGCGTTCGCCGACGGGGTCCCCGCGGGCGCCGCGATGCTGCACGACATGCGGCAGTACTGGCTGGGCAGCCCGGTCGCCTGCGGCGGCGTCGCGTCGGTCAAGGTGGCGCCGGAGCACCGGGGCGCGGGCATCGGCCGGGCCCTGATGACGGGGCTGCTCGACCTGGCGGCCGCCAGGGGTTACCTGGTCTCGGTGCTCTACCCGGCGACCACCCCGATTTACCGGTCACTCGGCTGGGAGCTGGCGGGCGCCAAGTACCAGTTCACCGTGCCTGCCCGGTCGCTGCGGGCGCTCGCCAGGCCCGACGTCCAGCTTGCGGACGCCCCCGCACCGCCGGTGCGCCGGGTCCTTCCCGCAGACGCCGCGACGATGACCGCGGTGGCCGCCGCCGCGCACCTGGCGGCCCGCGACGCGGGCGCGATCACCTGGGACGAGGGCCCGGCACGGCAGTGGCTCAGCCGGGAAGACCTGTACGCCTACTTCGCGGGCGACGGCGACGGTGCCGACGGCGACAGGCCCCGGGCCGACGGCTTCGCCGCCTACCGCTGGGCGAACGGTGACAGCGCCGAGCTGTTCGTCGAGCGGGTGCACGCCACCACCCCGCAGGCGCTGCGGGCCCTGTGGTCGGTGATCGCCTCCAACGCGTCGGTGACCCGCACCGTGCGCGGCTGGACCGCGCCTGACGACCCGTTCTGGTGGCTCACCCGGGAACGCGACGCCACCATCAGCTACCGCTCGATGTGGATGCTGCGCGTCATCGACGCGCCGGGCGCGATTGCCGCCCGCGGCTTCCCGCCCGCCGTCTCCGTCAGCGTGCCGGTTGAACTGACGGACCAGGCGCGACCCGCCAATGCGGGCAGCTGGCGGCTCACCGTCGCCAACGGCACCGGAACACTCATCCAGAACGGGGGCGGCTCTTCGCCCGTCCCCCTGACCCTGGGCCCCCGCGGCCTGGCCGCCCTCTACGCGGGCACCCCCGTCGCCTCGCTGCGGATGGCCGGCCTGGCGGCCGGCGGCGCCCCGGCGGCGGATGCCGCCCTGGACGCGGCCTTCGCCGCGACCCCGTACATGGTCGACGACTTCTAGTCCCCGGGCGGCGCGCGGTCGTTATGATCGCGTTGCTCCCCGGGGGCGCGGCCATACCCCACAGGTTCCTCTGCTTCCTCGTACCGCGCATCCCGGCCACCCTCGCGGTAGTCGCGGCCGGCACCCACACCGCCGCAGAGCGGTCCCGGGGCCTGGCCGTGTGGTCTGCCGCCCTGGTCACGGGCGGCCTGGCGGCACCGGTGCTCGGCGGCTGGCTCGCGGAGTACTCGTTCGGCGACGACCCGGACGGCGGCTGGAAGTGGGCATTCCTGGCCTGTCTGATCTTCGCTGTTACCAGCGCCCTGCTGAGCCTCCGGGCCGACGACTCCTCCGACCCGGTCGGGCGGTCGCTTGACTGGCCCGGCCAGGTCACGATCGCGGTGGCGCTGCTCGGCCTGCTGTTCGCCGTGATCCAGGGCCCGACCAGCGGCTGGGGCAGCGGCATCGTCGTGGGTGCCTTCATCGTGGCCGTCGTGTTCCTGGTGCTGTTCGTGCTCGTCGAGCTGCGGTCCCAGGCGCCGCTGCTCCAGCTCAGGCTGTTCGCCCACCGCCCGTTCACCGCAGCGGCCATCGCCAATGCCGGGCGCTGTGGGCCGGCGTGGCCCGCAAGCGCTGACTGGCAGGCCCCCCGGCCGGCCGCGGCGGAGGACGCGCCCGGGTACGCCCGGGTGCGCCCCGCGGCGGCGTCCGTCGCGGTAGGGTGGGCGAACAGATGTTCGTGGTCGGATCCGGGGGTGCTGCCCGGATGCCGGTTGCCGACCGGATGTGGATGACTTACCGGATGTGGACGACCGGATGTGGAGTGCGATGACCAGGTGGCCCAGGTGACCGGATACGCCGCGCGGCCGCCGGTCCGGGTGCTCGGCGTCGACCCCGGGCTCACCCGGTGCGGTCTCGGCGTCGTCGAGGGCGTGCCCGGCCGCCCGCCGCGCCTGATCGCCACCGGCGTGGTCCGCACGGGCGCGGACGAGGACATCGCGGCCAGACTGCTGGCGATCGAGCGGGAGCTCGAGCGCTGGCTGGCCGAGTACCAGCCGCACACGGTCGCCGTCGAGCGGGTGTTCGCCCAGCACAACGTGCGCACGGTGATGGGCACCGCACAGGCGGGGGCGGTCGCCATCGTCTGCGCGGCCAGGCACGGCCTGCCGGTCGCGCTGCACACGCCGAGCGAGGTCAAGGCGGCGGTGACGGGCAGCGGCCGGGCGGACAAGGACCAGGTCACGCTGATGGTCATGCGGCTGCTGCGCCTGACCGAGCGGCCGCACCCGGCCGACGCGGCCGACGCGCTGGCGCTGGCGATCTGTCATTTGTGGCGAGCGCCGGCCATCCAGGCACGGCAGACGAGGGCGGCCGCGGATTCCGCGGCGGGAGGTACCAGATGATCGCGCACCTGAACGGGACGGTAGCCGGGGTCGGCCTTGACGGCGCTGTCATCGAGGTCGGCGGCGTGGGACTGCGGGTGCAGTGCACACCGGACACGCTGGCCACGTTGAAGCCAGGGGAGTCCGCGCGGGTCGCTACCTCCCTCGTCGTCAGGGAGGATTCGCTCACGCTGTTCGGGTTCGGCACCGACGACGAGCGCAACGTCTTCGAACTGCTGCAGACCGCGAGCGGTGTCGGGCCGCGGCTCGCGCTGGCGATGCTGGCGGTGCACTCGCCCGACGCGCTGCGCCGCGCGGTCGCCGCTGAGGACATCAAGGCGCTCACGATGGTCCCCGGCATCGGGACCAAGGGCGCGCAGCGCATCGTGCTCGAGCTCAGGGACCGGCTCGGCGCGCCCGGCGACTCGGTGCCCGGCAGCGGCGCGGGGACCGGGCAGGCCCGCGGCGCGGCGCCGTCCTGGCGCGACCAGGTGGCCATCGGCCTGGTCAACCTCGGCTGGTCGCAGCGCGACGCCGAGGCCGCGCTCGCGGCCGTGGAGGCCGATTCCGGCGGGCAGGCGCCCGACGTGGCCACCGCGCTGCGCGCCGCCCTCCGGAAGCTGTCCCGGGCGTGACCGACCCAGAAGACGACCTGACCTGGGCCGAAGAGGCGGAACTGGCGCGCCGCGCGCCCGCCCGCGAGGACGGTCCCGGCGGCGAGCGGGTGGTCTCGCCGCTCGCCGACGGTGACGAGCGGGCGATCGAGGGGGCGCTGCGGCCCAAGTCCCTCGACGACTTCGTCGGCCAGCCGCGGGTCCGCGAGCAGCTGAACCTGCTGCTGCAAAGCGCGCTGCGCCGCGGCCGCCCGCCGGACCACGTGCTGCTGTCCGGCCCCCCCGGACTGGGCAAGACCACGATCGCGATGATCATCGCGGCTGAGCTCGGCGCCCCGCTGCGGATCACCAGCGGCCCGGCGATCGAGCGGTCGGGCGACCTCGCCTCGGTGCTGTCCACCCTGCAGGAGGGCGAGGTCGTCTTCATCGACGAGATCCACCGTCTCGCCCGCCCGGCCGAGGAGATGCTCTACCTGGCGATGGAGGACTTCAGGATCGACATCGTGGTCGGCAAGGGGCCGGGCGCGACGGCGATCCCGCTCGACATCGCACCGTTCACCCTGGTCGGCGCGACGACCAGGGCGGGCCTGCTGCCGGCGCCGCTCCGTGACCGGTTCGGGTTCACCGGGCACCTGGACTTCTACCGTCCTGAAGACCTCGGCGTGATCGTCCGCCGCTCGGCCGGCCTGCTCGGGGTGCGGATCGAGGACGGGGGCATCGAGGAGCTGGCGCTGCGGTCGCGCGGCACGCCCAGGATCGCCAACCGGCTGCTGCGCCGGGTCCGCGACTACGCCGAGGTCCGCGCCGACGGCTACGTCACCAGGGAGCTCACCAGGACCGCGCTCGAGCTGTACGAGGTCGACGAGCTGGGCCTCGACCGGCTCGACAGGGCGGTGCTCGACGCCGTGATCAGGCGGTTCGGCGGCGGCCCGGTGGGCCTGTCCACCCTCGCGGTGGCGGTGGCGGAAGAGGCCGAGACGGTCGAGGTGGTCGCCGAGCCGTTCCTGGTCAGGCACGGGCTGCTGGCCAGGACGCCGCGCGGCCGGGTCGCCACTCCGGCCGGCTGGCGGCATCTCGGCCTCACCCCGCCGGCGTCGCTCGACGCGCCCGCGCTGTTCGACTGACCGCGGGAGGCCCGCTGAGCGCAGTGCCCGCCCCGGGCACATGTCCGCTGAGGAGCAGGCCAGCTGCTAGGTCGTAGCGAACGGGTTGCAATACGGGGACAGCTGTCGCTTAAGGCTGGTACTTGGCGTCACGGCGTCACTATTACCGGCGGAACCCCGTAGGGTGGTTATGCGTTTTTCAAAGCGCCGCTACACTGCGCAGGTTGGCACGTGGCAGTCGGAAACGACAGCCGGCCGACCCGCAGAAAGTCAACCGGAAGGATGCCCCGCTGATGGGGATTACCGAGCTAGCAGCCTCCAGCGGCTCGAGCGGGTTCAACCCGTCGACGCTGATTCTGATCGTGATCGTCGTCGTGGCGTTCTACCTGCTGATGATCAGGCCGCAGCAGCGCCGCAAGGCGGCCGCCGCGCAGAAGCAGGGCACGATGGGACCGGGCTCCCGCGTGCGGACGACCGCCGGCATGTACGCGACCGTGGTCGACGTGGACGGCGACGACGTGATCCTCGAGGTCGCCCCTGGTGTCGAGTCGCGCTACATGAAGCGCGCCATCATGGACGTCCTTTCCGACGGCGAGACCGTTGAGGAAGACGTGGCCGAGGACGTGGAGCCGGAAGACGAGACGGCCGAGGACTACTACGCGGACGCCGAGGGCGAAGACGGCGACGCGGAGGACACGGACGAGACCGCGGACCACGTGCCCGCCGAGGCGGAGGACGAGGAGTCCGCCTACGAGCAGGCGACGGGCACTAAGAAGGACTGACGCGCGTTAGCGAAGCACCGACGCACGCTGATAACGCACGCTAAGAGGCAGGCGACAAGTGGCACCCCGAAGCAGAAGCGGCTCGCGGCCAGGCCGCGCGCTAGCCGGGCTGGCCGTGCTGGTTCTGGTCATGTTTCTCTCGATCACCGGCAGCCAGACGTTCAACCCCGGTAACTGGCACAATCAATTCAAGGTCGGCCTGGGGCTCGACCTGTCTAGCGGTACCGAAGTGGTGCTGAAGGCGGCCGACGCCAAGGGCACCCCGTCCGCCGGGGCGATGCAGCAGGCGATCTCCGTGCTGGACTCCCGGGTGAACGGCACTGGTAACTCCGGGGCCCAGGTTCAGCAAGAGGGTGCCAACCTCATCAGCGTGACCGTTCCTGGCAAGGCCGCGCCGGACGTCATCAACCTGGTGAGCTCCACCGCCAAGCTGGCGTTCCGGCCGGTGCTGCTCGAGGAGCCGTACACCGCGCCGGCGACCGCCACGCCGAGCGTGACCCCGTCCGCCGCCGCCAGCGGGTCGTCGAGTCCGTCGGCCACGCCGACGGGCAGCGCCAGCGCCAAGGCGACGGCCACGCCGTCGCCGACCGCGACCGCCACCGCGTCCGCGAAGGCCTCCGCCGACGCCTACGGCGCCAAGGTAGTCGGCGCCGCCGCCAGCGCCACGGCGACGAGCACGCCCGCGGCGAGCACGTCCGCCACGGCCAGCGGCGCCGCCACGGCGACAGGCACGGCCACCGCCACGCCGGCCGCCACCCCGAGCGCGAGCGCGAGCCCCACCTCGACGGCGACGACCACGCTGACCTACGGTGACGCCACCAAGGTGAACGCGGCCACCCAGAAGATCTTCGACAAGACGGTGTGCAAGGTAGGCCCCAACGCCACCACCGTCGACGACAGCTGGAAGGCGACCGCCGGCTACACCGAGGCGGGCGACCAGTGGGACGACCCGTCCAGCCAGATCGTCTCCTGCGACGCCAGCGGCACTAAGTACGTGCTCGGGCCGACGATCTTCGAGGGCACCGCGCTCACCGACGTATCGGCGGGCATTCAGCAGAACAGCACCCAGTGGGTCGTCAACCTGACGTTGAACAGCGAGGCCACCAAGGCCTTCGGCACGCTGACGACCAGCCAGTACAACACGTACTACGCGGGGGCGCAGGGCGGCAACCAGGACGACGCCGCGCTTGACTCGACCGCGATCGTGC
Source organism: Trebonia sp. (assembly GCA_036501515.1). GTDB lineage: Bacteria > Actinomycetota > Actinomycetes > Streptosporangiales > Streptosporangiaceae > Trebonia. The sequence goes on from DASYAD010000280.1 coordinate 11,510, forward strand.
TCGACGGCAACGTGCAGGAGGCGCCGGAGACCGAGGGCGCGCTCACCACGGGGCAGTTCACGATCAGCGGACCCCAGCCGGACGGCTTCTCCCAGGCCGAGGCGACCCAGCTGACCAACATCCTCAAGTACGGGTCGCTGCCGCTGAACTTCACCGTGCAGGACGTCCAGTCGATCTCGCCCCAGGTCGGGCACAGTCAGCTGACGGCGGGCCTGCTGGCGGGCGCTATCGGCCTGCTGCTGGTGATCCTCTACCTCTTCTACTACTACCGGGGCCTCGGCATCGTGTCGGTCTCCAGCCTGCTGCTGGCCGCGCTGCTCGCCTACCTCACGGTGGTGCTGCTCAGCCGCTACCAGAACTTCACCATGTCGCTGTCGGCCATCGCCGGCCTCGTGGTGGCGATCGGTATCACGGCGGACTCGTTCATCGTCTACTTCGAGCGATTGCGGGACGAGGTGCGGGACGGCAAGACGCTGCGCCCGGCCGTGGAAGCCGGCTGGAAGCGGGCCAGGCGGACGATCCTGGTCTCTGACACGGTGTCGTTCCTGGCCGCGGTGCTGCTGTACCACTTCGCCGTCAGCGACGTCCAGGGCTTCGCGTATACGCTGGGCCTGACCACGCTGATCGACGTGATCGTCGTGTTCCTGTTCACCAAGCCGATGGTGACCCTGCTGGCCGGGACGAAGTTCTTCTCCAGCGGGCACCCCTGGTCCGGGCTCGATCCTCAGCGGCTCGGTGCCAAGACGCGGTGGCGTTCTTCCACCACCCGTACGGTCCGCAGCCAGCGGATGTCCGGCAACCGGGGGACCTCAGGCACCCGCGGCACCAGCTCCGGCGCCCGGGGCGTCAACGGCACCCGGGGCGCCGATGGCTCCTCGGACTCGAAGGAGGCATGATGGCTGGCATCGGCGGGATCGCCGGGCGGCTGTACCGGGGCGAGGTCTCGGTCAACTTCGTCGGCCGCCAGCGGCTGTGGTACGCCATCTCCGGCCTCATCCTGGTGGTCTGCGCGGTCGCCCTGCTGACGCGGGGGCTGAACTTCTCGCTCGAGTTCAAGGGCGGGTCGAGCTTCACCTTCCCGGCCAACTCCTCGACCAGCCAGGGCGAGATCGCCCGGGTGGTGACCGAGGCGGGCGGCGGCGACTCTACCGTCCAGTACACCGCCACGTCGCTGGCGCACAGCTGGACGGTGCAGACGGGGGCGCTGTCCTCGGACCTGACCCAGCACGTGGCAGCCGCGCTTGACCAGCATTTCGGCATCTCCACCGCCAACATGAACATCCAGCTCGTCGGCCCGACGTGGGGCAGCCAGATCACCTCCAAGGCGATCGAGGCGCTGATCGTCTTCCTGATCGTGATCGTGATCTACCTGTCGATCGCGTTCGAGTGGCGGATGGCCGTGGCCGCGTTCATCGCGCTGATCCACGACATCGTGATCACGATCGGCGTGTACGCGCTGACCGGGTGGCAGGTCAGCCCGACCTCGGTCATCGGCCTGCTGACGATCCTCGGCTACTCGCTGTACGACACGGTGGTGGTGTTCGACAAGGTCCGTGAGAATACCGCCGGCCTGCTCACCACCCAGCGCTCGACTTACAGCGACGCGGCCAACCTGGCGCTCAACCAGACCCTGGTCCGGTCGATCAACACCTCTTTGACGGCGCTGCTGCCGGTCGCGTCCATCTTGTTCGTGGGGGCGGGCCTGCTCGGCGCGGGCACGCTGAAGGACCTGGCGCTGGTGCTGTTCGTCGGCATGCTGTCCGGCACCTACTCCTCGATCTTCATCGCCACCCCGGTGCTCGCGGACCTGAAGGAGCGCGACCCGCAGTACCGGGAACTGGCCGTCAAGGTCAACCGCCGCCTGGCCGGGAGCCGCTCGGCCCAGCGGGCCGCGGCCACCGCCGGAACCGGGTCCGCGGCGACGGGGCCAGCCGCCCCGGCGGCCGGCGGCCCTGCCAGCGGCGTCTCCGCCGGTCCGGGGGCCGCCCTGGACGATGACACTGACACCGGCACCGACGAAGTGACCGGGCAGGACGACGGCGGCGTGGCGGTCTCGGCCGCCGCGGCGCGAGGCGGCGGCGCCGCGCCCCGGCCGGTCGCCAGGCAGCAGCGAGTGACCGGCGGCACGCAGCGCCGACCCGGTGCGAAGAAGAAGAGGCGGTAGCTGGTCCGTGCCGGACATCGAGGCGGTCATCACCGCGCACGTCCGCGATATCCCCGATTACCCCCAGCCGGGCGTGCTGTTCAAGGACATCACGCCGCTGCTCGGCGATGCCGACGCGTTCGGCGACGTCATCGAGGCCATGGCAGCGGTGTTCGGGCCGGTGGACAAGGTCGTCGGCATCGAGGCGCGCGGGTTCATCCTCGCCGCGCCCGTCGCCTACGAGATCAGGGCCGGGTTCGTCCCGGTGCGCAAGAAGGGCAAGCTGCCGTCCGCGACGTTCGAGCAGGAATACGACCTGGAGTATGGCAGTGCCGTGCTCGAGGTGCACCAGGACGCCTTCAGCCCCGGTGACCGGGTGCTGATCCTGGACGACGTGCTCGCGACCGGCGGAACCGCCCGCGCCACCGCCTCGCTGATCCAGCGGGCGGGTGCCCAGGTCGTCGGGGTGGCCGTGCTGATGGAGCTTTCGTTCCTGAAGGGGCGCGAGAAGCTGCCCGATCTCGACGTCCGCTCGCTGCTCGTCGTCTGAAACCGGCCGCACACGTTCCTGAACTGCGGAATGCCGGGAGTCTACCCGCTGGTTAACAACCCCAAGTAGACTAAAGACCAGGCAGATGCGAGGAGCGCTTGTGGCCGGTGATGTAATGACGACCGCCACGGCCGGCGCCGAAGGGGCTGCCAGGACCGGCGAAACGGTGGACGCCGCCCAGTTGAACGGGCACGACCACGGTGAGGCCGGCCAGGTGGCGGCGACCGGGCCGCAGACGAGCGCGCCCGCGAACCTCAAGCCGGAGCCGGCACCAAGCGAGACCGGATCCCCCGCTCCCGACAGCGCGCCCGCCGATGAGGCGGCCGCCTCCACTGCCCGTACGACCACCCGAGGCGCGTCCGATGGAATGGCGAGTGCACCGGACGCGCGTCCTCGCCCGGCTCGGCAGGCTCGTCAGGAGCCTGCGTCCGCGGCACCGCCCGCCTCACCGGGCGCCGGAGTCCGCCGCCGCCTGGCGCGGCTTGGAGCACAGCGGGGGTCCGGTGTGAACCCTGTTCTCGAACCGCTGGTCAAGACCATCCGCGCGCACCACCCGAAGGCCGACGTGCGGACGGTGGAGCGCGCCTACGGGGTCGCCGCGCACTGGCACAAGGACCAGAAGCGCAAGTCAGGCGACCCGTACATCACCCACCCGCTCGCGGTGGCCACCATCTTGGCCGAGCTGGGCATGAACACCGAGACGATCTGCGCCGCGCTGCTGCACGACACCGTCGAGGACACCGCGTACACGCTCAACGAGCTGCGCAGCGAGTTCGGCGAGGACGTCTGCGCCCTGGTCGACGGCGTGACCAAGCTGGACAAGGTCAAGTACGGCGCCTCCGCCGAGGCCGAGACCGTGCGCAAGATGGTGGTCGCGATGTCCCGCGACATCCGCGTGCTGGTCATCAAGCTGGCCGACCGGCTGCACAACATGCGCACGCTGCGCTACATGCCGCGCGACAAGCAAGAGCGCAAGTCACGCGAGACGCTGGAGATCTACGCGCCGCTCGCGCACCGCCTGGGCATGAACACGGTCAAGTGGGAGCTGGAGGACCTGTCGTTCGCCACGCTGTACCCCAAGCGGTACGACGAGATCGCGCGCCTGGTCTCCCAGCGGTCGCCGCGCCGGGACCAGCTGCTCCAGGAGGTCATCGAGAACCTCTCGGGCGACATGCACGAGGCGCGGATCAAGGGCACCGTCACTGGCCGCCCGAAGCACTACTACTCGATCTACCAGAAGATGATCGCCCGCAACGTCGAGTTCGACGACATCTACGACCTGGTGGGCATCCGCGTCCTGGTCGACAGCGTGCGGGACTGCTACGCCGCCCTCGGCACCATCCACGCGCGGTGGAACCCGGTTCCCGGCCGGTTCAAGGACTACATCGCGATGCCCAAGTTCAACATGTACCAGTCGCTGCACACGACGGTCATCGGGCCTGGCGGCAAGCCGGTTGAGCTGCAGATCCGCACCTGGGGAATGCACAAGCGGGCCGAGTACGGCGTCGCCGCGCACTGGAAGTACAAGGAAGACATGCACGCGCACGGCCCGGCGCTGGCCAGCGGCACCGCGGGCAAGGCCGGCACCAAGGCCGAAGTCAAGGCGAGCCATGACGCCGCCGAGATGGCCTGGCTCCGCCAGCTGGTCGACTGGCAGCGCGAAACCGAGGACCCGGCTGAGTTCCTCGACTCGCTCCGCTACGACCTGGCCAGCGCCGAGGTGTTCGTGTTCACGCCGCGCGGTGAGGTCATCGCGCTGCCGCACGGTGCCACCCCGGTGGACTTCGCCTACGCGATCCACACCGACGTGGGCCACCGCACGATCGGCGCCCGGGTCAACGGCCGTCTTGTCGCCCTGGAGTCGACGCTCGACAACGGTGACACGATTGAGATCTTCACCTCCAAGTCGCAGGAGGCCGGGCCCAACAGGGACTGGCTGAACTTCGTCAAGTCGGCCCGTGCGCGCAACAAGATCCGCCAGTGGTTCTCCAAGGAGCGCCGCGAGGCCGCGGTCGAGGCGGGCAAGGACCAGATCGCCAAGGTCATGCGCAAGCAGGGCCTGCCGCTGCAGCGGCTGATGTCCGCTGACACGCTCCGGACGATCTCGGCCGACCTCCGCTACCCGGACCTGTCCGGGCTGTACGCCGCGGTGGGCGAGGGCCGGATCAGCGCCCAGTCCGTCGTCACCCGGCTGGTCCGCGCCGTCAGCGGCGCGGCCGGCGCGCAGGAGGACCTGGCCGAGATCACCCCGATGCCGGCCAGGGCGCCCAAGGTGCCCAGGTCCCGCTCCGCGAGCGACTCGGGCATCGAGGTCGAGGGTGTCGCCGACGTCTGGGTGCGGCTGTCCAAGTGCTGTACGCCGGTCCCCGGTGACGAGATCTCCGGCTTCGTCACCCATGGCCATGGTGTCTCCGTGCACCGCGCGAACTGCGTGAACCTCGAGCACCTGTCTGATACCCAGCGCGAGCGGATGGTCCCGGTGCACTGGGCGCCGAGCGACGCCTCCGTCTTCCTGGTCGCGATTCAGGTCGAGGCCCTGGACAGGACGAGACTGCTGTCCGACGTCACCCGGGTGCTGTCCGACCAGCACGTCAACATCCTGTCCGCGTCGGTCCAGACGACCAGGGACCGGGTGGCGCTCAGCCGCTTCAGTTTCGAGATGGGCGACCCGAAGCACCTAGGCGACGTGCTGCGCGCCGTCCGCGGCATCGACGGCGTGTACGACGTCTACCGCGTCACCAACTGAGCGCCACTGATCCCGTGATCATCCCGAACGGAAGCGGCCTGCTCCTGCCCGCAGCGTGACACCCCGGCGCCTGGCCGGCGCCAGGGTCGCAGGCGCGCGGCGATCAGGGGAACTGCGCGGTTCAGCGGCCACGGCGAGCACGCTCTCCGGTCGTGGCGTGACGGCGCTCAGCGTGACGAGGCAGCACGATACTGAGGCCGGTAACCGCGAGTAGCGCCAGGCCGCGGTGAGGAAAATCGTGACCCCGTCGGCGACAAGCTCGCGGATGATCTCCCACATCGTGCGGCGGCTGCGCGGGTCGGGGCCTGTCGTCGGCCCAGCTCACTACCACCCCAGCCGGCCTAGCCCCCGAAGTTCCGCAAGCGGCTGATGTGGCCGATCAGGTTATTGTGATGGAAACTTTTATCTATTTGGAAACAAACATGTACCGGAGCCCGAAAAATATCCAAGATCTTCCAGCTGACCAGACATTACGCCGATTTTGCCCAGGTCCGTGGCGCCGAACTGAGCCTGAGCGCGACGCGGTGTCTTCAGGGGCGGCGACTCGCTCAGAAGGTCAGGTCCCGCACCGCGCAGCGTCACGGCTGCGCACCGTCCCTGTCCGCCGACGGGAGAATCAGTGCCGTCACCGCTTTCGTGCTGGTTGACGAGCTGTGCGACCCGGCCGCCGTATTCGCGCGCTTCGGCCTGCCCGCCCGGGCCCCGGAGTAGCGCCGCCCCGGCCCCCAGCCCCCCGGTGCGGCGTCACTCACTCCCGGCCGACGGCGGTCAAGCCGCCGTCTCGTCAGCCGATGTCCCGCATGACGGTGGTGCGGGCGGCGATGAGGGCCCCCGCGACACCGATGGCCAGCAACAGCGCGGTGCCCGCCGCGAACGGCAGCGCCGCGATGGTCTCGGCGCCCCGGCCCGGGCCGAAGCTCGAGGTCCCCAGCGGCACGCCGCCCAGCGCGGTCGCGGCCGTGTAGGGCAGGTACGGGCGGGCGGCGTTGAACAGCCCGCCGATAAGCGACTCGATGATGACCATCCAGGCGAGCACCCCGAGCATGGCGGCGAGCTGCGAGCGGACCAGCGACCCGGCGGCCACGCCGATCGCGCCCAGCAGCGCCGCGCCCACGAGGTGGCCGAAACCCCAGTCGGTGAGCGTCCCGGCGCCGATGGCGAAGTGGTCGCCCTTCGCGGCCACGAAGCCGAGCGTGACCGCGAGCGTGATTACGTACCCGGTCAGCCCGAAGGCCGCGGCGGCGATGGCGCCGGCCGCCGTCTTGGCCGTCAGCACCCGGCCGCGACTCGGAGTGGCCAGGTAGGTAAGCGTCGCGGTGTGGTGCCTGAACTCGCCGCTGGAGATCGTCGCGCCGAGCACGGCGGCCAGGATGAGGCTCCACACGCCCCCGGCGGTGACCGCCGACTGCCCGGCGTACCCGGTCAGCGCGGCCGGGCCGCCTGACGTGCCCGCCCGCGCGGCCTCGATGACGGAGAACAGCAGGGTGAGCCCGGCCGAGGTGGCCAGCAGGCCGTAGGGCAGCCGGGTGCTGGTCAGCTTGAGCAGTTCGATCCGGACCAGCCTGGTCAGCGGGGTGCGGGTCGCCGCGGGAGCGGCGGCGACGGTGAGTGCGGTCATCGGACTGCCTCCCTGGTGAGCTGGAAGAAGGCCTCTTCGAGGCCGGTGCCGTTGGGGGTGAGCTCGGCGACGGTCCCCTGCGCGACCAGGCGGCCATGGTCGACGATCACCGCCGAGTCGATGGTCTGCGCCAGTTCTGCCAGCATGTGGCTGGAGACGAGGACGGTGCCGCCCTCGGCCGCGAAGCCGCGCAGCAGGCCACGCAGCCAGTGGATGCCCTCCGGGTCGAGGCCGTTGGCGGGCTCGTCCAGGATCAGCAGCTCCGGGTCGGCGAGCAGCGCGGTGGCCAGGCCGAGCCGCTGCCGCATGCCGAGCGAGAACCCGCCGATCCGGCGGTCCGCCGCGTCCGCCAGGCCCACCAGGTCGAGGACGTCCTCGATCCTGGACTGGTCGGCGTCGGCCGCGAGCGCCTGGATGCGCAGGTGGGCCCGCGCGGTGCGGCCGGGGTGGAAGCTGGACGCCTCGAGCACGGCGCCGACTTGGTGCAGCGGCTCGGACAGTTCGCCGTAGAGCCTGCCGTTGATGGTCGCGGCGCCCGCGTCCGGGGCGACCAGGCCGAGGAGCATCCGGAGGGTGGTGGTCTTGCCCGCACCGTTCGGGCCGAGGAAGCCGGTCACGGTGCCGGGCTGCACCTCGAAAGTGAGCTCGTCGACCGCGGTGACTGGCCCGTAGCGTTTGACGAGCCCTTGCAGCTGAATGGTTGCCATGCCGTCAAGCCTCGGCCGCGGGGCCCGCGTTTGTCGTCGGGCGAGCGGGCAGCGCGGGTGCTCCCGCGGTGGTATCCGGGCACGCGAAAAATCAACCACAGGACGACGCCTCGCGCCGGGCCCGCGGGTAGCGTCGAAACCGCGATGACTAAGACAGCACGACGACGGGTGACCGACGCCGGGATCGCCGCCCTCGCGACGGCCGCGGATATCGCCTTCTCGGTCTCCCGCCACCAGGGGCACGGGCAGCTGAGCAGGCAGCCTGGCGTGTTCGCGATCCTGCTGCTGATCGTGGCGGGCGCGGCGCTGCTTGTCCGGCGTCGCTACCCGCGGGCGGTGCTCGCCGTCGTCCTGGCGGCGACGCTGGGGGCGACGGCACTGGGCGCCGCCAACGGCTGGATCGCGCTGCTGGTGGCGTTTTTTACCGCCGTGCTCGGCGGGTACCGTGTCACGGCGATCGCTTCCCTGGTCATCGGCTACGGCGTCTCGGTGTGGCGCTCCCCGCTGGTGTTCGACCTGCTGCTGCTAGCCGGGCTGGTCACGCTGCTGCTGGTCGCCGAGCTGAGCCGGGCGCTGAACGCCAGGTCCGCGGCCGACCGGCAGGGCCGGGCCGAAGCCTCGGCCCGGCTGGCCAGCGAGGAACGGCTGGCGATCGCGCGGGACCTGCACGACGTGGTCGCGCACAGCATCTCGGTCATCAACGTGCAGGCCAACACCGCCTTGCACCTGATGGACCGGCAGCCCGAGCGAGCCAGGGAGGCGCTCACCGCCATCCGCGAGGTCAGCGGGCAGGCGCTTGGCGAGCTCGGCACCGTCCTGGGCACGCTGCGCGACGTGAACGGACCGGTTGGCGGGGGAGCGCCGCTGACGCCGGTGCCCGGGGTGGCCCGGCTTGACGAGCTGGCGGCGCGGGCGCGGTCGGCCGGATTCGACGTGTCGGTGAATGCCGAGGGGCCGGTGCGCCCGCTGCCGGCCGGGGTGGACGCCGCCGCTTACCGGATCGTGCAGGAAGCGCTGACCAACACGGTCCGCCATTCGGCCGGCCGGTCGGCCAGCGTGCTGCTCAGGTACGGCCGCGATGGGCTGGAAATCGAGGTGGGCGACGACGGGACCAGCACCGTGCCCGACGCGCCAGGGAGCGGGCGGCGCGGCGCCGCCGGGCCGCGACCGGGCAACGGGCTGCGGGGCATGGCCGAGCGGGCGCGGGCGCTTGGCGGCTCACTCGACGCCGGGCCGGGACCCGATGGCGGGTTCCGGGTGCTCGCCAGGCTTCCGGCATGACCGGGGCCGGCCGCGACCTGGAGGGCGGGCACCTGGACAGCACAGGCCCGGCCAGCGCGGGCCCAGGCAGCGCCGTGATCCGCGTCGCGCTGGCCGATGACCAGGCGCTGGTGCGCTCCGGGTTCGCGTCGCTGCTCGACGCCGAAGACGACATCAGCGTGGTTGGCACGGCCGGCGACGGTTTCGCCGCGGTCAGGCTCGCCCGTGAGCAGCGGCCGGACGTGGTGCTGATGGACATCAGGATGCCGGGGCTCGACGGCATCGCCGCCACCAGGGAGATCGCCGGAGACGCGGCGCTGGCCGGGGTGCACGTGCTGATCCTGACCACGTTCGGACTCGATGAGTACATCTTCGACGCGCTGCGTGCGGGCGCGGCCGGTTTCCTGGTCAAGGACACCGACGCCGCCGAGCTGATCCGGGCCGTACGGGTGATCGCCGCGGGCGACGGGCTGCTGTCTCCCGGGGTTACCAGGCGGCTGATCGCCGAGTTCGCGGCGCGGGCACGCTCGACCGCGCCGCCCCCCGGGCTCGGCGAGCTGACCGCCAGGGAGCGTGAGGTGGCCGGCCTGGTCGCCGCGGGCTTGTCTAACGAAGACATCGCGCGACGCCTCTACGTCAGTCAGTCCACGGTCAAGACCCACGTGGCGCGGGCCATGATGAAGCTCGCCGCCCGCGACCGCGCCCAGCTTGTCGTGGTCGCCTACGAATCTGGCCTGGTCCGTCCCGGCTGGGCGGACCGCCCGTAGCCGCGGCGTGCCATCGCGCCACGAAAGCCGCGCCTGCACTACCGGGTGGAGGTAAAACCTGCGGTGCAGGTGCGGGGTTCGGCTCGCCGGACCAGGAACAGGCCGGCAGCCGGCCGGGCGAGCCCGCCCTAGCCGTGGTTCGTGTACACCGGAGTGGACTTTGAGCCCTGATGGGAGGCGCCGAGTGCGACGCACGCGCCCGCCGCGGGGCACTGGAGCTGCCCGATGTACGCGAACGAGTCGGCCTCCATGCCGCTCGGCACCTTCGCCGGGACCGCGAAGCTGACCCGCTGCCACGTCCGGCCCGCGTCTCTGGTGACCGCCACGACCGACGAGCCGCCATTGTCGGCGTCGCCGACCCGCTGCGGGATGGCGGCCCCTCCGGCCGCGTAGCACAGGCTCGCCGTCGGGCAGGCCAGGGTGCTCAGCGACGGATAGGGGATGCTCGCGGGCAGCCGCCTGATCGTCCAGCGCAGGCCGCCGTCGGTGGAGAACCCGACCACGCTGTACTGGTCAGGTACCGTCTCGGTGATCTTGCCGCTAGCGGAGACGGACATCGACCCGCTCTGCGACCCCGGCCCGATCACGTAGCCGAGCAGCATGCAGCGGTCCGCGTCGGTACAAGTGACCTGGGGGGAGCCGTCGGTGCCGACGTTGCCTGGCAGCGTCCCCGCGCGCCAGGACGCGCCGGCGTCGTCCGACACCAGCACGATGCCCTTGGTCAGCTCTGGGCCCGCCTTGTCCTTGGGGCCGGGCACGGGCACGCCGAAGGCGACGCAGTGCGTGCTGGTCGGACAGCTGACGGTCATCATCGCGGTGCCCGCGGGGAACGGCGTCACGGTGAAGTGCCGGCCGCCGTCGGCGGTGGCGATGAACTCGATGCCCGGCCGCACGGAGGCGTAGTTGGGGAAGGGCACCTGTGACGAGGTCTCGGTGAGCCCGCGGCAGGAGGTCGCCGTGGCGCAGGCAAGCTGCTCGATCTGCCCGTCCCCGGCCGGCAGCGGTGCGATCGTCCACGAGTGACCGCCGGTCGTCGTGGTCAGGTAAACGGCCTGGTGGCCGTAGTACAGCCCGCCCGCCGCGCAGTCGCGCGCCGTCGTGCAGGCGAGCGCGGAGGTGAATGTCACCCCGGCTGGCACTGGCAGCGTGCTCCACGTCTCGGCTCCGTCGGCTGAGACGTAGAGCGTGTCCCAGTCGGCCGGGCCGCTCGGCGAGGAGGCGTTGTCGCCTTCGACGTAGCAGGACTGCGTCGTCGGGCAGGTGAGTGCCCCGTCCTCCGGACCCGAGGTGTTCTCCGCCCAGCCCTGCGGGATGAGGTAGCTGAGCAGCCGCCAGGAGCCCGCCTGCACCCGCAAGCCCGTCACAGAAGACGGCAGCGCCTGCGCCGGCTGCCACCCGGTGACCAGCGGCTTGGCCAGGCTGGGGGCCGGGCGCAGCGCGCCGGTCACGAATCCGGCCGCCACCGCGGCCGCCACCGCTACAGCGGCGACGACCAGGGTGCGCCGCCGTGGCGAACGCCACCGCCCGTGACCCCTGTCCGCGGCTTGGCCGTGACCCCCGTCCGCGGCCTGACCCCAGCCCACAACCAGGCGCTTGGTCGCAGCCGGGCCGTGACCGCCGCCCGCGGCCTTTCCCTGTGCCGCCGTCACCGCTGAGCGGGCCTTTTCCCAGGCCGCGTCGTCCGGTTCAGGCGTGTGGTCGCGGAACCGGCGCAGCAGGTCGATCTCGTCAGGCATGGCCAGTCTCCTTGAACGTCCACAGGTCGAAGTCGAATTCGCCCAGCTGCGCGCGCAGCGCCGCCCGCGCCCGCGACAGCCGGGATCTGGCCGTGCCCGGCGCGATGCCCATGGCCGCCGCTATCTCCTCGTGGCTGAGGCCGGCCCAGGCATGCAGCAGCAGCACGTCGCGCTGGTCCCTGTTCAGTGCCGCCAGCGCCCCGGCGATCCGCGGGGCCAGCGCGGCCGCGATGACCCGCTCGTCGGCGGCGTCAGCGAACGGCCCGGCCCCGGCCGTCTCGGAGTCAGGCGCCAGCCGGGCGTCCAGCTCAAGCAGCTGCTGCTCGGCTCGCCAGTGGCCGCGCACGATGTTGGCCGCGATTCCGTACAGCCACGAGCGCAGTGAGCCGCGGGTCGGCTGGTAGCTGACCCGCCGCCGGTAAGCGGTGGCGAATACCTCGGCCGCCAGGTCCTCGGCCAGGGCACTGCCGACGCGCCGCGCGATGAACCGGTACACCGGCGCGAAGTGCTCGCGGAACACGTCTTCGAAGTCCGCCGGCGCCGCGATGGCCGCGGCTGCCCGGCTACCGCCCGGCTGTCCCTGATCCACACATAAGTATTGACGCGGCGGGCGGATCCGTTCCCGCTCTACCGGTCACGGCGGAAACCCGGCCGCCGGCGGTCGCCGCGAAGCCAGGCCGCCGCCCGCCAGGCCGCCGCGGCGGCGGGCGGACAGAACCTAGAGACGCGCGGACAGAACCTAAGAGCTGAACTCCGCCAGGGTGCGCTCGGCCTCGGTCAGCCAGGACCGCCGGGCGGCGATGGCCTCCTCGGCCTTGCGGACGGCGCCTGCGTCGCCCCGTTCCTGCGCCCGCGCCAGCTGCGCCTCGAGCGAGGTGATGGCGGCGCGGAGCTGGTTGACGGTACCCTCGGCCCGGGCCAGCGCCTCCGGGTTGGACCGCTTCCACTGGGTGTCCTCGGCCCGTCTGGCCGCTTCCTCGACCTTGCGCAGTCCCTGCTCGAGCTGGTCGCGGGCTTCGCGCGGGACGGCCCCGGCCTGCTCCCAGCGCTCCTGGATGCCCCGCAGGGAGGCCCGGGCCGCGCGCCAGTCGGTGATCGGCAGCAGCGCCTGCGCCTCGGCAAGCAACTGCTCCTTGACCACCGCGTTCGCGCGCAGTTCGGTCTCCTTGGCCGCGAACACCTCGGAACGGGCGGCGAAGAACTTGTCCTGCGACTCGCGGAACCGCTTCCACAGCTCGGCCTCGTCGTCCCGTCCGGCCCGGCCCGCTTCCTTCCACTGCCGCATCAGGTCGCGGTAGATGGCGGAGGTAGCGCCCCAGTCGGTCGAGTCCGCGAGGGACTCGGCCTCCGCGACCAGCTTCTCCTTGGCGGCGCGCACGGCGTCCCGCTCGGACTCCAGGGAGGCGAAGTAGGCCTTGCGCCGCTTGGTGAACGCGTTGCGCGCGGCCGACAGCCGCTTCCACAGCACCGCCTCGATCGCCCGGTCGGCGTGCGGCGCGGCCTTCCACTCCTCGAGCAGCGCGGCCATCCGCTCGCCGCTGGCCTTCCAGTGCGTCGCCTCGACGGCGATGCGCTCGGCCTCGGCGACGATCCGCTCCTTGACCTCGCGGGCCTCGGTGCGGGCGTGCTCGCGGGCCGCCTTGACCTCTTCCCTGCGCTGGTCGACGGCGCCGGTCAGCGCTTCGAGGCGGGTCTTCAGGCTGGCCAGGTCGCCGAGGGCGTTGGCGTCTTCCACGGACTTAAGCAGCCGCTGGACGGTGGACTGGGCCTGGGCGGGGGCGATCTCGGTCGTGGTGATGCGCTGCTCGATCAGCGTCACCTCGGTCTCCAGCGACTCGAACTTGCGCCGGAAGAACGCGACTGCCTCCTCCGGGCTCCCCGCCGCCCACGAGCCGATCACCCGCTCGCCATCGGCGGTACGCACGTAGACCGTCCCGTCGGCGTCTACCCGACCCCAGGGATCGTTGGCGGTGGTCACGGCGAACCTCCTGGTTCATTTGCCGCCCCGGAGTTCCCGGGGCGTTTTGTTGCTCAGGTCTGTTTGATAGTCACGCTGTTGATGACGACCTTCTCCTTGGGCACACCACCGCCGGCGTCCGTATATGTGCACGAAGTGCCGGCATTTGCCACTTTCTGGAGGATATCCAGGCCAGAAGTGATTGTCGCGAACGGCGTGTAGTCCGGCCCGAGCGTGCTGTTCTTGAACACCAGGAAGAACTGGCTGCCATTGCTGGTGGCCGAGCCGCTGTTGGCCATCGCGACCGAGCCGGCTTTGTAGGTCACCGTTCCCGCCGAGGACGCCCCGGCGGGCAGGTTCTCGCTGGCGAATTCATACCCGGGACCGCCGGTTCCAGGCGCGTTGCTCGCGGTTGAGCAGGACAGCTTGGTGGCGGCCTTCGCCAGCGGGTCACCGCACTGCAGGACGTAGAGGCCGTCGCTGTTGACGATGCGGTGGCACTGGCTGGCGTTGAAGTAGCCGGCGGTGGCCAGGTGCACGAAGGAGTTGACCGTGCACGTGGCCTTGGAGTTAAGCAAGTCCATTGTGATCGTGCCGACGCTGGTATTGATCGACGCTGTATAGGTCGCCTTGTAATTAGGCGCGGCCGGCGGCACCGATACCTTCTTCGCCGCGGCGGCGACCCCGCTGGTGGTGTAGGTGCAGTGGGTCGCGGGCTCGGCGACCGCGGCGGCCGACGTGGTGGCGGAGGCAGACGCAGACGGTGAGGCAGACGCAGACGGTGAGGCTGACGCTGAGGGCGAGGCGGACGTGCTGGCCTTCGGCTTGGCGGCCGGCGTGCTTCCGCCGACGAACGCGGCCGTCAGGCCGCCGGCCAGGGCAAGCACGAGGACCACGGCCAGGCCGATGAAGACCCGCTGGCGGATCTTGTGCTGCCGCTCACGCCGTTCCTGCTGCTGCCGCTCGAACCGTTCGCGTGCGCGCCGCCGCTCACGCTCTCTGCTCCCCGCCAAGGGTGCCGCCTCCTATATATCGCGATTAGCCCGCAACGCCCGGTTGTGGGTGTTAGCGCACGATCGTTCGCGCATCGTACCCGCCGATCATGCGGAAATGGAACTGTCGTTATGACTTCGTGCGGTTATCTCCCGCGGGGTGCCCTGTTACTGGTTCGCTGCAGCGTGCGCCCAGTCGGTAGCCTGGGAGCGTGCTAGTGACTGGCTTTCCCGCAGGTGCCTTCGCCGCCAACTGCTACCTGGTGGCTCCGGCACCGGGCGAGGAGTGCGTAATCATCGACCCGGGGCAGGACGCGGAGCGGGGAATCGAGGAGCTACTCGACCGCTACCGTCTGCAGCCTATCGCGGTGCTGCTTACGCACGGTCACATCGATCACATCTGGTCGGTCGCGCCGGTCTGCGGGGCGAAGGGCATCCCTGCCTATATCCATCCGGATGACAAGGAGATGCTCGCCAATCCCGGCAAGGGGCTTGACCTGCTGGCGAGTCAGCAGCTGTTCGGCGGGATGACGTTCAGCGAGCCCGACGACGTGCGGCAGCTGGCCGACGGCGACGTCATCTCGCTGGCGGGCCTCGATTTCTCGGTTGGCCATACCCCCGGGCATACCGAGGGTTCGGTCACCTTCCGTAGCGGCGCGGAGGACCTCGACGCCCTGTTCACCGGGGACCTGCTGTTCGCCGGCTCCATCGGCCGTACCGACCTGCCAGGCGGCGACCACGCGACCATACTGAGGTCACTGGCCCGCACGCTCACCCTGCCCGACGCGACGGTCGTGCTGCCCGGTCACGGGCCGACGACCACGATCGGCGACGAGCGCCAGACCAACCCGTTCCTCACCGGACTTCAGCCGGCCCAGAAAGGGCTGTAACCACCATGAGCTTCCAGGCCCCGAAGGGGGTCTCCGAATACCTGCCGCCGCGCGGCGCCCTGTTCGAAGAGGCGCGCGAGGCGTTCTCCGCTTCCGCCCGGCGGGCCTGCTACGCGCACGTCGAAACGGCCGTGTTCGAGGACACCAGCCTGTTCGTCCGCGGCGTCGGCGAGTCCAGTGACGTGGTCCGCAAGGAGATGTATTCCTTCCAGGACCGCGGCGGCCGTGACATCACGCTGCGGCCTGAGTTCACCGCCGGCGTGCTGCGCGCGGTCCTCGAGCACAACCTGCACCGGGGCGCGCTCCCCGTGAAGGTCTTCACCAGCGGCCCGGCGTTCCGCTACGAGCGTCCGCAGTCGGGCAGGTACCGGCAGTTCTACCAGTTCGACCTGGAGGCGATCGGCACCGAGGACCCGGCGGTCGACGCCGAGACGATCGCCGTCGCCTGGGACGCGTACCAGGCCATCGGGCTGCGCCAGTACACGCTGCTGCTCAACTCGCTCGGCGACAAGAACTGCCGTCCCGTCTACCGGGCGGCGCTCCAGGAGTTCCTGCGCACGCTCGACCTGGACGAGGACACCCGGGCGCGGATCGAGATCAACCCGCTGCGGGTTCTCGACGACAAGCGCCCCGAGGTGCGGGCGCAGACGGCGAACGCGCCGTACATCGTCGACTACCTCTGCGGGGAGTGCAAGGCGCACCACGACACCGTGCGGGCGCTGCTGACGAGCCTCGGCATTCCCTTCCAGGACAGCCCGCGGCTGGTCCGCGGGCTCGACTACTACATGCGGACCACCTACGAGTTCGACCACGCGCTGCTCGGCGCGCAGTCCGGCATCGGCGGCGGCGGCCGTTACGACGGCCTGTCAGAGGACATCGGCGGCCCGCCGCTGCCGGGCATCGGCTTCGCCGTCGGCCTTGACCGTATAGTGCTAGCCATCGAGGCCGAGCGCGGCGCCTCCGCCGCCACGGCGGGGTCCGGCTGCCAGGTGTTCGGGGTGGCGCTCGGCGACGAGGCCCACGCCGACGTGCTGACGCTGGTCACCGCCCTCCGGCGGGCCGGGGTGCGAGCCGACATGGCCTTCGGCAGCCGCGGTCTCAAAGGCGCGATGAAAGCGGCCGACCGTTCCGGTGCCCGCTACGCGGTGATCATCGGCACGGAGGAGCGGGAAGCCGCCACCGTTCGGATAAAGGACCTGGAAAGCGGTGACCAGCAGGACGTGGCGGCGAACAGCGCCGCCAGCTGGCTAGTGAAGAACCTATCGGGAGAAGAAGCCAAATGATCCGGACCCACGAGGCCGGCACGCTGCGTGCGGAGCACGCGGGGGAGCGCGTTGTACTGGCAGGCTGGGTGGCACGCCGCCGTGACCACGGCGGCGTGGTCTTCATCGACCTGCGCGACGCCAGCGGCGTCGTCCAGGTCGTCTGGCGCGGCGACGGCGAGACCGAGCACCACCTGCGGGCCGAGTTCTGCGTCAAGGTGACGGGCGACGTCCGCCAGCGCCCGGCCGGCAACGAGAACCCGGAGCTGCCCACCGGCGCGATCGAGGTCGCGGCGGAGGAGGTCGAGGTGCTCTCCGAGGCCGACCCGCTGCCGTTCCCCGTCGAGGGCAACGCCGATGTCAACGAGGACATCCGGATCAAGTACCGCTACCTGGACATCCGCCGGGAAGAGATGTCCCGCGCGCTGCGCGCCAGGTCGACGGCCGCGTACCTGCTCAGCGACGTGATGCGGGACCACGGGTTCGTCAACGTGGAGACCCCGTACCTGACCCGCTCGACGCCGGAAGGCGCCCGCGACTTCCTGGTGCCGGTGCGGCTGCGCCCGGGCAGCTGGTACGCGCTGCCGCAGTCGCCGCAGCTGTTCAAGCAGCTGCTGATGGTCGGCGGCCTCGAGCGCTACTACCAGCTGGCCCGCTGCTTCCGCGACGAGGACTTCCGCAAGGACCGGCAGCCGGAGTTCACCCAGATCGACCTGGAGATGTCCTTCGTCACCCGCGAGGACGTCATCCGCGTCGGCGAGGCGGTCGTATCGACTCTCTGGCGCGAGATCGCCGGCTACGAGATCCCGCTCCCGATGCCGCGGATGACCTACGCCGACGCGATGGCGAAGTACGGCTCGGACAAGCCTGACCTGCGCTTCGAGCTGGAGATCACCGATCTGTCGGCCTACTTCGCGGGCACCGAGTTCCGCGTGTTCCAGGCCCCGTACGTCGGTGCGGTCGTGATGCCGGGCGGCGCCTCCCAGACCCGCCGCGAGCTCGACGCCTGGCAGGACTGGGCCAAGGCGCGCGGCGCCCGCGGGCTTGCCTACGCGCTGATCGCGGCGGACGGTTCCATTGCCGGACCGGTAGGAAAGAACATCTCCGATGCAGAACGAGACGGGCTGGCCGCGGCCGTCCAGGCATCCCCTGGGGACGCGGTATTCTTCGCGGCGGGCGCTGCCCGTCCCTCCCAGGAGCTGCTCGGCGCGGCGCGCCTGGAAATCGGCCAGCGCTGCGACCTCATCGACACCTCCGCCTGGTCGTTCCTGTGGGTGGTGGACGCCCCGATGTTCGAGGAGACCGACGACGGCGGCTGGACCGCGGTGCACCACCCGTTCACCTCCCCGCTGCCCGAATGGGCCGACAAGTTCCCCGCCGAGCCAGGCGGCGCTCTGGCCGACGCCTACGACATGGTGTGCAACGGCTTCGAGATCGGCGGCGGCTCGATCCGTATCCACAAGCAGCTGATGCAGCAGCAGGTGTTCGACGTGATCGGCCTGACCCAGGACGAAGCCAGGTCGCAGTTCGGCTTCCTGCTCGACGCGTTCAAGTACGGCCCGCCCCCGCACGGCGGCATGGCCTTCGGCTGGGACCGGGTCATCATGCTGCTGGCAGGCGCGGAAAACATCCGCGACGTCATCGCCTTCCCCAAGGCCGCCTCAGGCGCCGACCCCCTGACCGGCGCCCCCACCCCCATCACCCCAGCCCAGCGCAAAGAAGCCGGCATAGACACCCCAGCCAAGCCGGCCCAGCCCAAGCAGCCACCCCAGCCCAGCTAGCCCGCCCGAGTCGGCGGCCTGGCCCGGCCCAGCCAGCCCGGCTAACCCGCGGAGCAGGCAAGCCGGCCCAGCCAGCCCGGCCAGCCCGGCCCAGCCAGCCCGGCCCGGCCAGCGCGGCTCGCCGGCCAACCCCGGCGAGCATCACGAGCCCAGTTCTCCCAAGCGGGGGT
>DASYAD010000281.1:0-28849 GCA_036501515.1 Trebonia sp.
GCTTCGCGCCTGTCGCGATCATCGTGGTCACCGGCGCTGGGCGCCCGTCACGGTCACCGCGACCACGGCGCTCCAAGCCGAGCGAATCAGCCGAGCCACTCCTCGGCGAGCAGTTCGTAGGAGCGCACCCGGTCGGCGTGCTCGTGGGTGATGGTGGTGATGACGAGCTCGTCGGCGCGGGTGGCCGCCTGCAGCTGCTCAAGTCCCGCGGCGACCGTGCGCGGTGACCCGACGAACTGGGTGTCTGTCCGGTCGGCGACCAGGGCCAGGTCTGCTTCGCTCCACTGATGCCGCGCGGCCTGCTCGGGTGACGGAAACTCGATGGCGCCTTCCCCGCGCCTGATGCTGCGCACCCACAGCCCGTAGCCGGTGGCGAGCGCGCGCGCCGCGTCGTCGTCAGGACCGACGACGACATCCGCGGACACCGCCACGTAGGGCCGGTCGAGGGCGGCTGACGGCACGAACGCCGCCCGGTACGCCTCCACCGCCTCAATGACGGTGGCCGGACTGACGTGGTAGTTGGCGGCGAAGTGCAGCCCGAGCTCGCCCGCCACGGCCGCGCTCTCGCCCGCGCTGCTGCCAAGCACCCACATCTCCACCTGGGCGCCCTGGCCAGGTACCGGCCGCGGGTCGAGGCCGTCGGCCGACCGGTAGCTGCCGGCGAGCAGGCCCGCGATGTCGCGGACCAGGTCGCTGTACGCCGGCGTCTCGGCGGAAGGCTGCTGCAGCAAGTCGGCGGTGAGCGCCAGCCGCGATGAGCTGGCGAGCCTGGCGAAGGAGAAGCGCTGCGGTATCAGCAGCCCGCTGGCGGCGCGGTTGCCGGCGGGCGATGACCCGTTGCCCGACGCAGACGCAGACGCAGACGCAGACGCAGACGAGGACGCAGACGACGACGAGGACGGAGACGCAGACGGCGGCACCGCCGACGCGACCTTCTCCAGCATCGCGGCGATGAAGTCGCGGCCGCCCGAGCGGCCGAGGCCGAGGTCCAGGCGGCCAGGGTAGAGCGCGTCGATGAGACCGAATTCCTCGACCACCGACAAGGCCGTCCGGTGCCCGCTTTGCACGCCGCCGGAGCCCAGCCGTATCCGGGAGGTCGCGGCGGCGGCCAAGGCGATCATCACCACGGGCGAGCTGCCGGCCACGCCTGGGTTGAGGTGGTGCTCGGCGAACCAGTAGCGCCGGTAGCCGAGCCGCTCCGTGCTGCGGGCCAGGTCGACGGAGTTGCGCACCGCCGCGCTCGCGTCCGATCCGGCCGTCACCGGGACCAGGTCCAGAACGCCAAGCGGTACGCGTTTGCCGGTTGATGTCATGCTGCCTCGGTTCCCGGGCTGCCGGTTCAGATATCCATATAGTCTACCGTCTTTATGGGCAATACAGTCGGCTGGCTGGCCCCGGTTTCATTCGCGCAGCAGCGGCAGCAGCTGGTCGCCCTGCCTGGCGATCTCCCGCAAGTACGGGGTGTCGGACAGGATGAAGTGGGTGACTCCGAGGCTGGCGTACTTGCGCAGCGACGCTGCCACGTCCTGGGCCGAGCCCACGAGCCAGGTGGTGGCCGCTCCGGCCCCGCCGAACTTCGCCGGGGTCGTATACAGGTTGTCGTCTAGCACCTCGCCCCGGGAGACAAGGTCGAACAGCCGCTGCTGACCGGTCGCGGCGGCCCAGTGCGGGCTTACCGGCCACGTCCCCTGCGCCCGGGCCATGTCGGCCACCTTGGTCTCCGCGTCCGCCCAGGCCTGCTCCGTCGTGTCGCGCACCACGGTGGTCACCCGGAGGCCGAACTCCAGCGGCGCGTGCTGGCGCCCGAGCGCGCCGCTGAGCGACTTGAGCCGGGCGATCCGCTCGCGCACGTCGTCAAGCGGCTCGCCCCAGAACAGCTGCACGTCGGCCTCGGCCGCCGCGACCCGCTCCGCGGCCGCCGACGCGCCCCCGAAGTAAAGCAGCGGATGCGGGCGCCCGTCGCGGGACTCGGCCAGGGACGCCAGCGTCGAGTCGGCGACGCGGTAAAACCGGCCGTCGTAGGACACGTGGTCCTCGGTCCAGAGCCTGCGCACGAGCTGCATGAACTCTGCCGTCCTGGCGTAACGGCCCGGCTGGTCGCCGACCGGGTCGCCGTACGCGGCCGGATTGTCCTTGCCCGAGATAATGTGCGCCCGGAGGCGGCCGCCTGCCAGCTGATCGAGCGTCGCCGCGGCGGCGGCGAAGTTAGCCGGGTGCCAGTACCCCGGGCGGGTCGCGACGAGCGGCTCGAAGGTGGTCGTCCTTGCGGCCAGCGCGGTGGCGACGGTGAAGGTGTCAGGCCGTTCCCAGCCGGCGCCGATCAGCGCGCCCCGCCAGCCGTGCTTTTCCACCGCCAGCGCCTGGCGAGCCAGGGTGTCGAGGCTGTTGTGGCCTGCGGTCGCCGGCTCGCCGCGGTGGCCGGGTACGGCTTGGTTGGGGATGTACCAGAGGAACTCAGGGTTCATTGGTTTTCCTGCGGGGTCGTGGCGCCAGCGGGCGAGCCTCCGGCCGCGGGCAGCCGGCCGAAGCGGGGGGCGGTAAAACTCTTCATTTCTGATGTTGATTATAGGATTTATTTGACGGAGGTTGGCCGTGTCCGCGGGTAACGGTATATTGACCGCAGGTCATGAGTGCCAGCGTTAAGCCCCGGCTAGCTGGCCGGCAACCCTCGCGTCTGCGGCGGGGTGCCCTGGGTGAGGACCGGGTCCGGCGCGACCGCGCCGGACAAGCGCAGACCCCTCGCGGGGTCGCTGGCACTCCGCTGGAGGCTCTTCATGTCCCCGTCCCGTCCGCTGCAGCTCGTCACCGCCGGGATCGACGTTCCCGTCCGCGGCGGCCGCCTGGTCCCGTACGCCCACTTCGATTACGCGGCCACCGCCCCCAGCCTGCTCGCCGTGCAGGAAGCCGTCGCCGGGGCGCTGAGCACCTACGGCAGTGTGCACCGCGGCGCGGGCTACCTTTCGCAGCTCACCACCAGGCGATACGAGCAGGCCAGGGAGACCATCAGGGAGTCCGTCGGCGCCAGAGAGCGGGACGCGGTGATCTTCACCCGCAACACCACCGACGCGATGAACCTGCTGGCGCACATCGCACCCCGCGGCACGACCGTGGTGGTCTTCGAAAGCGAGCACCACGCGGCGCTGCTTCCGTGGGAACGCCGGCTCCGGACTGTCCGCCTGCCGGTCCCGGCCAGCCCGCAGGACGCGGTCAGGGCCGCCGCCGCGGCGCTGGCCGCCGCCCCCGTCGGCCCCCGGCTGCTGGTGGTCACGGCGGCGTCCAACGTCACCGGCGAGCTGTGGCCGGTCGCCGACCTGGCCCGGGTGGCCCGCCAGCACGGTGCGCGGATCGCGGCCGATGTCGCGCAGCTGGTGCCGCACCGCGCGGTCAGCATGGCCGAGCTTGACCTCGACTACATCGCCTTCTCGGGACACAAGCTCTACGCCCCTTACGGCGCCGGCTGCCTGGTCGGGCGGGCGGACTGGCCGCGGGCGGCCACGCCCTACCTGTACGGCGGCGGCGCTACCGCGGCGGTGCGCGGCGAGAGTGTGTCGTGGGCCGCCGACCCGGCGCAGCGCCACGAGGCGGGCACGCCCAACGTGGCAGGCGCGGTCGCCATCGCCGCCGCGTGCGAGGCGCTGGCGAGCCGGGACGCGCTCGTCGCGGAAGAGGAGCGGCTGCTCGCCCGGCTGCGTGACGGCCTGGCCGCGCTGCCCGGCGTCACCGAGCTGAGCACGTGGGGGCCGCGGCAGCCCCGGGTCGGCATCGTCGCGTTCACCGTCGACGGCTGGGACGCCAGCACCGTCGCCCGGGTGCTGTCTGAGGACTACGGCATCGGGGTGCGCGACGGCCGGTTCTGCGCCCACCTGCTGGTCGACCGGCTGGCCGGCCGGGACGGGACGGCGGTCAGGGCCAGCATCGGCCTCGGCACGGTCGACGAGCACGTCGACCGGCTGCTCTCGGCGCTGACCGCCCTGACCGCGTTGACCGCGCGGCCCGGCGGTCAGGCGGCGGTCGTGCCCGGCCCGGCCGCCAGCACGGGGAGCCGAAGGTTGTCGCCCAGCGTCGTCCCGGGGTAGCCGAGGCGCAGCGAGGCACGTTACGGCAGCGGGGCCTGGTCGGCGCACCCGGCCAGGCCGCCCGGGCTCCCGGCGTCTACCTGCTGCTTTTCCCGCTCTCTGGTCTTCCGGCGGATCTTGTCCGTGCGGCGGCCGATCTCGCTCGTCTGCGACGCCCGTCAATTGCCCCCTAGCCAAACCTTGAACCATTGAGCTACGTTAAGCGGGCGAGGTCATAGTCGTCGGACAACCTGGGAGCGTTTGTGGGGACCATCCCTGTGCTGGTAGTAGGAGCTGGACCCGTCGGGTTGGCATTGGCCGGGGATCTCGGCTGGCGCGGTGTCGCCTGTACCGTCGTGGAGCGAGGCGACGGCACGATCGTCCAGCCACGGATGGACATGGTGGGGATGCGCACCATGGAATTCGCCCGCAGGTGGGGGATCGTCGACTGGGTTGAGAACTCGCCCTACCCGCGTGACTATCCGCAAGACAACGCCTACGTCTCATCGCTGACCGGGTACGAGTTCGAGCGCGAGCCGTTCCCTGCGATGGGTGACGCGGTAAACCTGCCGCAGACCCCGCAGCGCCGTGAGCGGTGCCCGCAGGACATGTTCGACCCGATCCTGACCCGTTTCGCCGGGTCCCAGGAGTCGGTGCGGATCCGCTACCGCACCGAGGTGACCGGGATGACTCAGCGGGAAGACGCGGTGGTGGTGTCCGTCAGGGACCTCGATACGGGGAAGACCGAGGAGCTGACCGCCAGCTACGTAGTCGGCTGCGACGGCGGGGACAGCGGCGTGCGGCAGATGCTGGGCATCGAGCGGTCCGGGTCGCCGGCGCTGACGTATACGACGAACGTCATTTTCCGTTGCCCGAACCTGGTGGAACTGCACCGCAAGCGCAAGGCGTACCGCTTCATCTGCATCGGCTCCGAAGGCACCTACGCGACCATTGTCGCCATTAACGGCAAAGACAATTGGCGGATGTCGATCATCGGCGACGGCACGCCGCGGCGGCTGTCCGACGGCGATATCCACGCCGCGATCACCCGCGCCGTCGGCGTCGACTTCGAGTACGAAGTCCTGTCCGTCATGCACTGGATCCGCAGCGAACTGATCGCCGACGAGTACCGTCAGGGCCGGGTTTTCCTGGCCGGGGACGCCGTGCACGTGATGTCGCCGACGGGCGGCTTCGGGATGAATACCGGCATCGGCGACGCGGTCGACCTGGCCTGGAAACTCGACGCGGTGCTGGCGGGCTGGGGCGGTGACCAGCTGCTCGACTCCTACGAGGCGGAACGGCGCCCGGTGGCGGTCCGCAATGCCGCCGAGGCCACCGCCAACCTGCGGAACATGCTCTCGCCGCGCACCACTCCGCCAGCGCGAGAGGCTTTTGAGCCCGGCCCGGCCGGAGACCGCGCCAGGGCCGAGTTCGGGCAGCGGTTCAGGGAACTGATGCGGCGCGAGTGGTACGCGGTCGGCATCCACCTGGGCTACCGCTACGACGGCTCGCCGGTCTGCTGGGACGAGGGAGGCCCGCTTCCCGGCAACCCTGTTGCCTCCTACGAACAAACCAGCCGCCCCGGTGCGCGCGCACCGCACGCCTGGCTGGCCGACGGCACCTCCACCCTCGACCTGTTCGGCCGCGGCTTCGTGCTGCTGCGGATCGGCGACGACCCGCCGGCCGGGGCGGGGCTGGCCGACGCCGCCGCCGCCCACGGCGTGCCGCTGCGCGTCGTGCGGCTACGTGATGCGGCCGTCGTCGAGACCTACGGCTGCCCGCTCGTCCTGGTCCGTCCTGACGGTCACGTGGCCTGGCGAGGCGAGCAGGACCCGGGCGACCCGGACGCGATCATCGCGTTGATCCGCGGCGCGGGCAAGAGGGAAGACGGCGACGGCGCGGTGCCCAGCGGCCGCGCGCTGGCGACCGCCGGACAGGCAGAGGGGGAGACGGCATGAGGCTGGTGGGATTCGGTGACGACCAGGTCGGCGTCCTGGCCGGTGAGCGGGTGGTCGAGCTGACCGACCTGGTGGGCGTTCCCGGCGGGTCCTGGCCGCCGACGGCGATGCTCCGGCTGATCAGGGACTACGACCGGCTGGCGGCCACGATCGCGGCCCGGGCGGCCGCCGGGGACGGGATACCGCTGGCCGAGGTGCGGCTGTCGGCCCCGGTCCGCTGGCCAAGCAAGCTGATCGCCTTCCCCGCCAACTACCAGCGCCACATCGAGGAGATGCGGTCGGTGAACAGGGCCGACCACAACGGTTACTTCCTCAAGGCCACCAGCTCGATCGTCGGCCCGAACGACGCCATCGTCCTGCCGCCCATCGAGGGGGCGGAGGTGCACCACGAGTGCGAGCTCGGGCTCGTGATCGGCCGCGAGGGCCACGACATCCCGGTGGAGAAGGCGCTGGACTATGTGTTCGGCTTCACCTGCCTGATCGACGTGACCGTGCGCGGCAAACAGGAACGGGTGGCGAGGAAGTCCTTCGATACTTTCACCCCGACGGGGCCGTGGCTGGTGACCAGGGACGAGATAGCCGACTGCGCGTCGCTCGGACTGTCGCTGACCGTCAACGGCGAGCCGCGCCAGTCGGCTAACACCAGGGACCTGCTACTCGGCATTCCCGAGATGGTGTCGATGACCTCGACGATCAGCACCGTCTACCCAGGCGACCTCATCGCCACCGGGACGCCTGAAGGCGTTGGCCCGATCCGCGCGGGCGACGAGGTAACGATCACGATCGAGAGTGTCGGCTCGATGACCATTCCAGTCCTGGCTCCGCCTGAGCCGGGCGGATACGACCTGAGGTACTGGGGACGGCAGCGGGAGGAACAAGCATGAGCCAGGGACAGCAGGACCGGGTCGCCGCGGCCGTGGCCGAATATGCCAATCAGACCCAGTTCAGCCCGGAGCTGACCCGGCTGCACTCTGACATCGCGGACCGGAGTTACCTGGCCGGGTGGAACCGGGCGGGCAACCCGCCGATGTGGGGCAGCCCGAAGCACGCGTTTGCCGATGCCCACTGGCGGTTCAGCGACGCCAGGCGGCTGCTGTCCGAGGCCGGCGCCCTGGTCAGTCCCGAGCTGGCCGAACGGCGGAACCTGATACTGCAGAACCCGGAACCGGGCAACCGCTACCCAACCCTGCGGACCCTGGTCATCGCGTACCAGATGATGCTGCCGGGAGAGAAGGCCCGCACCCACCGGCACGCGCCGCATGCCGGGCGGGTCATCCTTGAGGCTGACGCCGGGGCGTACACCATCGTTGACGGGCTGAAGATTCCGCTGCGGGTAGGCGACGTTGTGCTGACCCCGGGCTGGGCCTGGCACGGGCACGGGCACGACGGCAGCGCGCCCGCGTTCTGGATCGACTTCCTCGACATCCCGCTGGTGCAGCTGCTCGACGCGATGTTCTTCCAGCCGTATCCTGACGGCTTCCAGGAGCCAGTGCGAGAGTCGCGCGATACCTCGCTCCTGTTCCCGTACGAGCAGGTCTCCGCGATCCTGGATGACATGGACCCCGCGGACGGCGGCCCGGTCGGCCGGTCAGTGCAGCTCGGCGACGCCTCGTCGCCGGTGCCGACGATGGGACTGGTCATGCACCGGCTCAGTCCCGGCGCGCCGTCGGAGACCTTCCAGGCGACCGCCAACTACCAGTACTGCGTGGTAGAAGGTGCGGGTACCTCATGGATCAACGGGGTTCGGTTCGACTGGAGCCGCGGCGATGTCATCGCGGTCCCGTGCTGGTCCACGCAGAGGCACAGCAGTTCTGCCGGGGCTACGCTGCTTGAAGTCAGCGACGAACCGCTGCAGCGCTTCTGCGGCTACTTCCGTACCAGCCTGGACATTACCCGCGGCGACGGCCGCCACCGGGGTCTGCGGCCGCCCGCGCTCGTGCCGGGTGCGGGCGGCCCGCTGATTAGAATTCCGGGTAGGTGAGCGCAACAATGAACGCGTCAACTGTGAAATATCCGGAAATGGCGGAGAAACGATCATGACTGCTCCGGCTCGCAAGGAATTCCGCCCGTTCACCCCGGCGGAGCCGCAGCGGGCGTTCGACATCATCGCCAGCCAGCTGCGCGACCGGCTGAAGACCGGTGAACTGCGTCCTGGCGACCGGCTGCCAGCCGAACGTGAGCTTGGCGAGCACTTCCAGGTAAGCCGCAATACGCTGCGCGAGGCGGTGCGCATGCTGGAAGTGACCGGCCTGGTCGAGGTGCGCCGTGGTGTCGCCGGGGGCGTGTTCGTGGCCGATGCCAACCATGCGATGTTCACCCGGGCCATCTCCGACCTGATGACGCTGTCGCCTATTGACCTGTCGGACCTGCTCGAGGTGCGCCTCTGGCTGGGCGGGACCATCGCCCGGGTAGCGTGCGAGCGGGGGACCGAGGCCGATTTCGACGTGCTGACCGAGAACATCAACGAGGCGCAGCGACTGGGCGAGGCGGGCGACTGGGAGGCGCGCTCCGAGGTCAACCACGAGTTCCTCAACCTGCTCGCGATGGCCTGCCATAACCCGATACTGCTCATGGTGCAGCGGTCGATCACCGACGTCGTGCGGGAGTTCGTCGCGACGGTCGGCCCGACCAGGGATACCCGGCTGCTGCCCTCCAAGCGCAAGCTCGTTAAGGCCCTGCGCCAGCGCGACCCCGACGCTGCCATGGTCCAGATGGATGCGCACATTAACCTGGTCAACGGCTTGTGGGCCAAGGCGCTCGAGAAGAAGTAGGTCGTTCGTCCAGCCGAACGATGTAAGACCTGTCGTTGCAGTTGGGCCAATGGTTCACCCATTGACTTAGAAGGGAAACGACTATGCAGGTAGCGAAGTACGCGGAAGTCGAGTGGACCCGCACGGTCGGGTCCCGTGGCGGCGGGTCGAAGCGGTACGACGAGCTCCCGGCTGACAAAAGGCCGGGCAACCGGTTCAAGCGGCTGTTCAAGGGAGTGCCAGGGGAACCGGGCAACTTCGAGGTCTCGGTCACCAAAACCATCCGGTCCGAAGAGGTCAAGCACTACCCGCGGCACCACCACATCTTCGAGCAGCTGCGGATGACCCTGGTCGGCACGCCGGAGTGGACGCCGCGCAGCCCGACTCCGCCCGGCTGGGTCATCTACGTCGGTGCCGGGACGTTCTACGGCCCGTATGACCGGCAGGAGGGCCATGAGCAGTTGCACATCCAGTTCGAAGGCGCCAACTGCCCGCCGTTCCCCGGGTACGAGGCGCTGATGAGCGCGCGGGACGCCCTGGCGGCCAAGGGCAGCTTCGAAAAGGGCTTCTTCGTGTGGACCGACGACGACGGCAAGGTGCACCGGCAGGACGGTCACGAGGCGAACCTGCAGCACGCGATCGGCCGGAAGGTCGTCTACCCGGAGCCCCGGTACACGACTCCGGTCAACATGAACCCGGAGAACTTCAGCTGGCTGGGGCTGGCCGACGGGGTCCGGGAGAAGGAGCTCGCGCGGTTCACCGAGGGCGAGACCCGGGTCGCGATGCTGCGGATCGCGTCGGGCACCGCTTACACCTTTACCGGCCTTGACCAGCGCACGCTGCTGTTCCTCTACCAGGGCAGCGGGACCGCTGGCGGTGTCCGGCTGGTCGAGCGGGACGGGGTGCTGCTCGATCCTGGTGAGAGCGTCGACCTGGCCGCGGACGCTGACCTGGCGTTCCTCATAGTCGGCTTGCCCCGGGTGGCGGAGGTGGCCGCGGCCGCCGAGACCGTCACGGCGCAGGTGCCCGGCAGCCGGGTGGCCAGCAATGCCTGAGCAGCGCAAGACCACCGTCATTCAGTCAGCGCACGGCGGCACCCTCGAGCTAGCCGAGCTTGACGGTATCTTCACCACCTCCGCGGTGCCCGGCTCCGGCCCCGGCGGCGCGAAGGAGCAGATCGAGTCGGCCTTCAGTGACCTGGCCCGGCTGCTCGACAGCGCGGGGGTCGGCCGCTCCTCGGCCGGGCTGGTGACGGTCGCGATCGCCGGCCAAGACCTGGCCGAGCTGGTCGCCGGCCCCTGGACGGAACTGTTTCCCGACCCGGACGCAAGGCCGGCGCTGAAGATCAACGTATTCCCGCAGCCGGCCGGCCAGCACGTCGCCCTGCAGGCCATCGGAGTGCGCGGTGAGCGCCCGGTGCGCATCGGCGAGGGGACCGTCCACGGGCTGGCGCCGCTTGCCGTCCGGCTGGGCCGCCTGCTCTTCACTTCCCTCGTGGACGGCCGGGTGCCGGGCACCGGCGAGCTACCGGGTGACCCGGAGGCGCAGGTACGGCAGGCGTACGCGAACCTGGCGGAGATCCTCGCCGCCGCGGGCGGCTCGTGGGACGACGCACTGCACGTCTACGTGTACTTCAGGGACCGCAAGTCCGACCAGCCGCTGATGCACCGGATCTGGCAGGAGATCTTTCCCGCGCACGGGCTGTGCCCCGCCCGCAAGGCGATCAACTACGCCCCGCTGGCCGGCACCGGCACCGTCCTCGAGTTCGAGCTCATCGCCAACCTGGGAGCGGGCGAGCGGCGCGACTACGTGCTGGACAACGTCCGCGGGCACGACACCGGGACGATGGCCGCGTCCGTCGGCGGCCTGTTCTACTCCTCCGGCATCAGCGGCGACCCGCCGCACGGGCAAGGCGGCCTCGGTGACTTCACCAGCCAGTGCAACTGGGCCTTCGCGCACCTGCGGGCGCTCTTTGAGCGAGCCGGCGGAACCGCCAGCGGCATCGGGCACGTGATGATCATCCTGCGCGACTACGACGACCAGGCGGAAGCGCTCAGCGTATGGCGCGAGCTGTTCCCCGACCCGGCCGACCAGCCGACGCACCAGTTCGTCGGGCTCGAGCTGAACAGCCAGCGCTCAGAGCTCGTCCAGCTGCACGTCATCGGACGGGTATAGCCCGGCAGCACGGGTTAAGCCCCGCAGCAGAGAGGAGAACGACCTTGCGTCCTGAGGAACCGTTGCCGGAGTCCGGCGGCCAGCCGTCCCGGGCAGAGTACGGCTCGGACTATGTCGTCGAGCTCATGCGCGCCCTCGGTATCGAGTTCGCCGCGTTCAATCCCGGCGCGTCGTTCCGCGGACTGCACGACAGCCTGATCAATTTCGAGGCCGGCGCGTCAATCGGCATCATCGAGTGCACCCACGAGGAGATATCCGTCGCCATCGCGCACGGGTACGCCAAGGCGAGCGGCACCCCGATGGCCGCCGTCGTGCACAACGTGGTCGGACTGCAGCACGCGAGCATGGCGATCTTCAACGCGTGGGTTGACCGGATCCCGGTCTACGTGATCGGCGCGACCGGCCCGGTCGACTCCGCCCGCCGGCGTCCGCACATCGAGTGGATGCACACCGCCAACGTGCAGGGCAACCTGGTCCGCGACTACGTGAAGTTCGACGACCAGCCCGGGTCCGTCCACGCCGTCCAGGACTCCATGCTCCGAGCCTGGCGGACCATGAACACCACGCCCCAGGGACCGGTGTATGTGTGCCTGGACGCGGAACTGCAGGAAGCGCCGGCCCCGGCAGGGCTGACAGTGCCGCAGGTGCGCAACTACGTCTCGCCGACCAGGCTGGCGCCTGACGCCGGAGCCCTCGCAGAGCTTGCCGCGCGGCTGCTGGCCGCGCAGGATCCGGTTATCCTGGCGGGCTCGGTCGGGCGCGACCAGCAGAGTGTGCCCGCCCTCGTGGAGCTGGCCGAGCTGCTCGGCGCGCCGGTGCTGCCGGGCGAAGAGCGGATGAACATCCCCAATACCCACCCGCTGTGCCAGCGCGGCGCCGAGAAAGGCCTACTCAGCGGCTCTGACCTGATCCTCGGACTAGACGTCACCGACCTGCAGGGCCGTACGTCGGAAGTCAACAGGACCACCCACGAGATTCAGTCCCTGCTCACGCCCGGCACCGCGACGGCGCGGATCGGGCTCACCGACCTCTCGGTGCGGTCCTGGACCCACGACTTCCAGGCCTTGTTCCCGGCCGAGCCCGACATCCTCGCCGACACCGCGCTGGCCATCCCGATGCTCACCGAGGAGTTGCGCCGGCAGGCCAGCCCGGAACACCACCGGGTCGCCGAGCGCCGAACGGCGGCGGCCAGGGACCGGCACGAAGCCCTGCGTGACGGCTGGCGCCGGCAGGCTGCGGCCGAACGCGACCACGCGCCCGTCTCACTGGCCTTTCTCACCAGCGAAGTGGGACAGCTGCTCGAGGGGCACGAGTGGGTGCTCGGCTACCACAGCTTCAACCCGTGGCCCACGCGCCTGTGGGACTTCGACTCCCCCTGGCAGTACGCCAGCGGCACCAGCGGCGGGGGGATCGGGTACGGAATCGGCGGCACGATCGGGGTTGCCCTGGCCAACCGCGGCAACGGGAAGATCATCGTCGACCTGCAGGCCGACGGCGACCTGCTCTACTGCACCTCCGCGCTGTGGACCATGGCGCAGCAGAAGCTGCCGATCCTGATGGTGATGCACAACAACCGCACGTACTACAACTCCGAGCAGCATCAGATCGCCACCGCGGCCCACCGCGGACGCCCGACAGGCCGGACCGGGATCGGTACCCAGCTGAACGACCCGCCGGTTGACTTCGGGGCGCTGGCCAGGAGCTTCGGTGTCTACGGCGAGGGCCCGGTCACCGACCCGCGCGAGCTGCGGGCGGCCGTGGCCCGGGCGCTGAAGGTAGTCGTACAGGACGGCGCCCCCGCGCTCGTCGATGTCGTCACGGCACCCCGTTAGGCGCCGGCATGGACATCACCGTCTTCGACCGGGGCTACGCCGCGCACGACCCGTCACTGCAGGCACGGGTGTACCAGCCAGCAGGCACCGGACCCTATCCCGTGCTGATCGATGTGCACGGCGGAGTGTGGAACTCGGGTGACCGGACCACCGGCGAGATGCTGGACCAGGTCATCGCGGCGAGTGGCGTGCTGGTGGTGGGGATTGACTTCCGCCAGCCCCCGCAGGCCGGATACCCGGCGTCGATCGCCGACGTGCACCTCGCCGTCCGCTGGGCGCGCGCGCACGCGGCCGAGTTCGGCGGCGACCCGTCCGTGCTGGGCGGACTCGGCACCTCGAGCGGCGGCCACCAGCTGCTCCTGGTGGCGATGCGTCCCGACGATCCCCGGTACGCCGCGCTCTCGCTGCCCGAGGCGCCCGCAGCCGCCGCCCGGCTCGATTTCCTCACCTTGTGCTGGCCGATCGTCGACCCGCTGGCCCGGTACCAGTGGGCGTGCGCCAACGGCAAACAGAAGCTGGTCGACCGCCACGACGCTTACTGGGGCACCGAGGCCGCGATGGCCGAGGGGAACCCGCGGCTGCTGCTCGACCACGGCGGCCACGCACCGCTGCCGCCCGCGCTGATCGTGCAGGGATCGGCTGACCAGAACATCCCGTCCGAGATCGTGGCCGACTTCGCCCGGCGGTACCAGCAGGCGGGCGGCCCCGTCAGGTTCGAGCTGTTCGCCGGCGAACCGCACGGATTCATCAAGCGGCGGCCGGCCGAGCCCGCCGCCCGACGGTCAATGGACCTGATCATCTCGTTCATCAAGGACGCGGCAACCTCTAGGACAACGGCGAGGAGCGAGCAATGACCAGCCTCGGTACGCCTGCGGTAAACCGCCCGGTGCGGATGTCGATCGCCGGGCAGTGGTGCGAAGCCGCGGCCGGGACCACCTTCCCGGCCAGCGACCCGGCTACCGGCGCGCACCTGGCCGACGTGCCCGACGCCAGCCGCGCCGACGTGGACCAGGCGGTCGCGGCGGCCGCGGACGCGGCCCGCCCGTGGGGGCGGCTCGCCCAGCGCGAGCGCACCCGGCTTGTGCTCGAGCTGGCCGCCCGCCTGCGCGCCAAAGCGGAGCGGTTCGCCTGGCTCGAAGCCGTGGACGCCGGCATCCCGCTGGCCACCGCCCGCGCCGATGTCACCCGCGGCATCGAGCGGCTCGAGTACTTCGCGACGATCGCGGTCGAGCTCCAGGGCCGCACGTACCCGGCGGAACACGAGCGGCTGATCATGACGATCCCCGAGCCGTACGGCGTGATCGCGGTGATCAACCCGTTCAACCACCCGTTCATGTTCGCGCTGTCCAAGATGGCCGCGCCGCTGGCGGTGGGGAACGCGGTCGTCATGAAGCCGCCGCACCAGGCGTCGCTGTCCAGCGTCGAGCTGATGCGCGACGTGCACGAGGTGCTCCCCGCCGGGGTGCTGAACCTGGTGACCGGGCTCGGCGGCGCAGGCGCGGCGCTGGCCGCGCACCCGGGGATCGGCCGCATCTCGTTTACCGGCAGCGTGCCGACGGGACAGGCGATCCTGGCGGCGGCGGCGAAGAACGTCACCCCGGTGGTGCTGGAACTCGGCGGCAAGAACTCGAACATCGTGTTCCCCGACGCTGACCTGCCCAACGCGGTGAAGTGGGCGGTCAGCGGGATGTCGCTTGGCGTGTCCGGGCAGTCCTGCCAGTCCGGCACCCGGCTGTTCCTGCACGAGGACGTGCACGACATCTTCCTCACGCAGCTGGCGGACCGGCTGTCCCAGATCAGGATCGGGCTGCCAGTCGAGGAGAAGACACAGATGGGGCCCCTGATCACCGCCGAGCACCTCGCACGAGTGCGGTCCTACGTGGACGGCGCCAAGGCCGACGGCGCGCGGCTCGTCACCGGCGGCGACGAGCCAGCCGACGCCGAGCTGGCCGGCGGGCACTTCCTGCGGCCAACCGTCTTCGCGGACGTGCGGCCGGAGATGACGGTGGCCAGGGAGGAGATCTTCGGGCCGGTGCTTTCCGTCATCAAGTGGCGGGACCGGGACGAGATGCTGGCCGCCGTCAACGGGCTGCCGTACGGGATGACGGCCAGTGTCTTCAGCCGGTCGCTTGACGTGCTGAGCACCGTGCGCCAGATCGACGCCGGCTACATCTACCTGAACAAGCACGGCGGCAGCGACCCCGGAGTGCCGTTCGGCGGGTGGAAGCACAGCGGAATCGGCATCGAGCACTCCTTCGAGGAACTGCTCGAGTACACCCGCACCCGGACCGTGGCGGGCTACCTCACGACCTCCTGAGACCAGCAGACCGCATGACACGAACAGACCGCATGACAGCAGAGCCGGGCAACGAAAGGCGCAGCAGTATGGCAGAGCAAGAGCAAGTAAGGACGCCGAACGGCGACCTGCAGGTCCCCGCTGAAGTCGAACGCGTCGACGCGTACGCCGAGTGGCAGAAGGCCCAGGGCGTCCCGGTCATCTCCGGGTTCGCCGTGCAGGACCTCAAGACACTGGAACTCGGGGCGTGGGACCGCCGCGGCGTGGACGGCGCCATCGTCAGCCTCCAGGGCACCGGCGGCTTCAACGACTCGCACGTGCTAGAACTAGCCGGCGGCGGGGCTAGCAACCCGGAGAAGCACCTGTACGAAGAGGTCGTCTTCATCCTGTCCGGGCACGGGTCGACCGAGATCTGGTATGACGAGGCGCGTAAGCACACGGTGCAGTGGAAGGCGGGCAGCCTGTTCGCGATCCCGCTGAACGCCAGCTACCTGCACACCAACGGCGACAGGGGCCAGCCGGCCCGGCTGATGTCAATGACCAGCGCGCCCACCGTCATCAGGCTCTTCCATAACGAGAGCTTCATCTTCGACAGCGACTTCCGGTTCACCGACCGCTTCGATGACACGGTCGAGCGCTACTTCAGCGGCGACGGGATCCTGTACAAGCAGCGCAACACGCACGTGTGGGACTCCAACTTCATCCCCGACGTCCGCGCCATCGACCTCTACCCGTGGTCGCAGCGCGGGGCGAAGGCCACCAACATCATGCTGGAGACGGCCGAGAACACCATGGGCTCGCACATCTCCCGGTTCCCGGTCGGCTCCTACAAGAAGGCGCACTGGCACGGCCCGGGCGCGCACGTGCTGATCATCGGCGGCACCGGCTACTCCAACCTGTGGGAGGACGGAGACAGCGAGCCGCAGCGGGTCGACTGGCAGGACGGCAGCCTGCTTGTCCCGCCGGAGAAGTGGTTCCACCAGCACTTCAACACGGGCAACACGCCCGCCGGGTACCTCGCCCTGCGCTTCGACAGCCGCAAGCACCGCAGCCTGACCAACCCGCGCGAAGGCGGCAAGTACCACCCGGACGTCAGCATCAAGCTCGGTGGCGCCCAGATCGAGTTCGAGGACGAGGACAAGCGGGTGCACGAGGAGTTCGAGAAGGACCTGGCCAGGAACGGCGTCGAGTGCCAGATGCGCTCGGTCGTCCCGTGGTGCACGGGTACCGTGGGCTGACCGCCGTCTCATGCGTGAGATAACGATCGCCTGCTGCACCTCGGACCGCACGTCCGAGCTGGCCCGTCAGCGGATCAGCCTGGACGGGGCGCCGTACCGGGTGATCAGCATCGACCCGGGGTCGGAGATCTTCTTCCGTATGTTCGAGTACGAAGAGTTCGACGTCGCCGAGATGTCGCTGTCCACGTATTCCACCGCGGTGGGGCAGGGGGACCGGCGGTTCATCGCCCTCCCGGTCTTCCTGTCCCGGATGTTCCGGCACGGCACCCTGTTCGTGACCGAGGACTCCGGCATCACCGACCCCGCGCAGCTGCGCGGGCGCCGGGTCGGCACCTCAGAGTACGAGATGACGGCCGGGGTCTGGACCAGGGGCTTCCTCGCCGACGACTACGGCGTCAGCCCGTCGGACGTCGAGTGGGTGACGCTGCGGCAGGAGAAGATCGACGGCATACCGTACGACCAGGCGATCCGGGTGCGGCGTGAGCCCGGCATCGACCTGGAGGCGGCGCTGATCGACGGCCGCATCGACGCGCTGACCTACGCGGCGATCCCGCGGCGTCTCGGCCACGGCATCAGGAGGCTGTTCCCCGACTACGCGGCGACCGAACGGGACTACTTCGCCAGGACTGGCATTTTCCCCGTCATGCACACCCTGGTGCTCCGCCGCAGCACCTACGAGGAGTTCCCGTGGCTGGCCCGCAGCCTCTACAAGGGCTTCTGCGAGGCCCGCGAGCACGCCCTGGCACACCTCTACCGGGCCCAGTCCCTCGCCTTCATGCTTCCGGACCTGGTCGATGCCGTCGAGCGGTCTCGGGCGGCGTTCGGCGGCAACCCGTGGACCTACGGGCTCGAGGAAAACGCGGATGTCCTCAAGACATTCACCCGCTACCTGGTGGAGCAGGGCCTGACGAAATCAGAACTCGCTATCGAGGACCTGTTCCTGCCGGTGCGGGCGAGCAACCAGCCGGCTTACTGATGTCGTAAAGGGGGACATTAGCCGCAATCCGGAATCGACCGCCCTGGCGTCCGCCGGGGACGAGTTGACGTCAATTCCTGACTGCTTCGCAACCCCCGTGATTAGCAGGGTGCCGTTCTGTTCGTAGCCGGGGATGGCCGCGCGCCGGGGCTGGCGCGCGGCCATTTGGCAGGCATGCTCTCGGCGTCCCGGCCGGGCAATCCGGGGCGTCCAGAGCGGTGTCCTGAGCCCTGACGGCCGTCTTCACCCGGTGCCCGGGGATCGCCCGTTCGCATCGTCAACCCAGGTAGAGCGCGCGCAATCCGTTATCGCGAGGAGATGTCAAGGACCCTCTAAGCCCCTTGACAGAGGTTCAACCATTAGTCATCATTTTGAGAAATCCACTGGCTGCATAAGTCGGGCGTGACCGCCGCCGTCTCATTGGGGCGACGCCAACCCGATCGGGCGCAGATGCCACTAGGGAGGGAGCCGCCATGGACAGGAAAAATGCTATGGGGAGCAAGGAAAGCACGATCAGGCGCCGGGTACGCAGGCCGGCCGGGGCGCTCTGCCTCACCGCGGCGGCCCTGGCCGCCGCGACGGCCCTGGCGGCCTGCAGCAGCGGCGGCACGTCGTCGGCCACGTCGGCGGCGACGTCCGCCGCCACCGCGGCGGGCGCGAGCGGCAAGAGCCTCAGCCTCAACTCGGTGACCGTGGTCGGCAACTTCGCCACCGGGTTCGCTCCGCTCTGGGTCGCCCAGAGCGAGGGCTTCTTCAAGTCCCAGGGCCTGAACGTCACCCTGAAGGACCTGAACACGGGCGGCGCCAGCGGTGCCGTTACCGCGCTGCTCGGCGGAACCGGCCAGTTCCTCGTGGTCGCCGCCGGCGCTACCTCGCTCGCGGTCAGCGGCGGGGCGCCGATCAAGGCGGTCATGCAGAGTGACTTCGCGCCGATCCAGCAGATCGCGATCAGCTCGTCGGTCGCGGCCGCGAAGGGCATCCCGGCTTCCGCCACCACCGCGGCCGGCACCGAGGCGCAGCTCAAGGCGCTCAAGGGCAGCCACATCAAGCTCGCGACCACCTCCAAGTCGGGCAACTCCTACATCATCTTGCAGGCCGTCCTGCACCAGTACGGCCTGAGCACCGGGGACGTCACGGTCGAGACGGAGCCGAGCAGCAGCGTCCAGATCTCGCTGCTCAAGTCCGGCCAGGTCGACGGCATCGTGAACTCGCCGCCGGTCACCAGCCAGGCGGGCACGGACCTCATCGAGCTCGACAAGGTGCCGCCGGTGTCGGCGGCGCTGTCCGACCTCGTGTCCACTACCTCGACGATGGTCAGCCAGCACCCTGACACGGTGCAGGCCTTCGTGAACGCGGTGACCGAGGGCGCCGAGTGGATACAGAAGAACCCGTCTCAGGTCGTCACCGCCCTGTCGCCGCTGTTCAAGGCGGACGGCATCAGCGACGCGGCCACCGTCAAGTACCTCGCCACCGAGCAGGCGGCGCACATCGGGCCGAGCCGGGTGATCCTGGAGAGCGCCTACAACAACACGCTGGCCATGGGTAACCTGGCAAACCCGACAACTCCGGTGAAGGTCGCGTTCAGCTCATGGATTGACAACTCCTTCGCCCAAAACGCCGTTAAGACAAATGGGTGACCGAATGAAGCCGAAAGTAGGCCTGCTGGCGTCGGAAACGGCGCCGAAGGTCGGCGCGACGGCCCCTGGGAACCGGGATTCCGGCTCCCAGGCGGCCGTGGCCGCCGCCAGCGTGAGCTTCAGCTACCGCCCCGGTTCGCCTGTCATCCTCGAGGACATCAGCCTCACGGCCGCCGAGGGCGAGATCCTGGTGCTGATCGGCCCGTCCGGGTGCGGGAAGTCGACCGTGCTCAACCTCATCGCGGGGATGCTGAAGCCGACCCAGGGCACGATGGAATCGGGCGGGAAGTCCCTCAACGGCCTGAACCGCCGCGTCACCTACATGACGCAGAAGGACACCCTGCTCGCCTGGCGGAGCGCGCTCGACAACGCCGCCCTCCCGCTGGAGATCCGCGGGATGCCGAAGAAGGAACGTCACGAGAAGGCCAGGCAGACCCTCGAGCGAGTCGGCCTGGCGGGCTCTGACGACCTCCGGCCGCACCAGATGTCAGGCGGCATGCGCAGCCGGCTCTCGCTGGCCCGCTCGCTGCTGAGCGACACCGACATCCTGCTGATGGACGAGCCGTTCGCGGCGATCGACGCGCTCGGCCGGCTGCGCCTGCAGCAGCTCCTCGTCAGCATCTGGGAGGAGACCCACAAGACGGTCATCTACGTGACCCACGACCTGAACGAGGCGGTGGCGCTCGGGCACCGGGTGATCGTGATGAGCCCGCGGCCGGGCAGGCTCTACCTCGAACAGGAAATCCCGACTCCCCACCCCCGCAACGTCGCCCGCTTCCTGACCACGCCTGAGGCCAGGGATTCCCACGGCATCCTCTGGGACGCCCTCGAGAAGCAGCTACGCCGATGACCGCCGCGCCGTCCCTGACCGCCGCGGCCCCGGTGCGTCAGGCCAGCGTCGTCGACCGTCACCGGCAGGCCGTCTTCGCGGTCAGGCTCGCGGTCATCGCCCTGGTGCTGGTCATCTGGCAGGTCAACCCGGCCCATTTCCTGCCTGTCTACGCGTTCGGCAGCCCGGCCAGCGTGGCCAGGGAACTGTGGGACCTGGTCAGCTCGGGCAAGATCTTCGGCCAGATCGGGGCGACCGCGCTGGCGGTCTTCTACGCGATGATCATCGCGCTCCCGGTCGGCGTCGCGGCCGGCCTGCTGTCCAAGGTCCGGTTCCTCGAGTGGGTCCTCGAGCCGATCATGACCCTGCTCTACGCCGTCCCCAAGCTGGGCGTTATCTCACTGCTCATCCTCATCCTGGGGGTCAACGGCAAGGCGCACGTCGCGCTGGTGGTGCTGACGGTCTCGTTCATCTACTACTACGCCGCCCGCCAGGCCCTCGACGACGTGGACCAGAACCAGGTCACGGCCATGCGGCTGATGGGCGCGAGCACCTGGAAGGTCGGCCGCTCGCTGCTGCTGCCATCGTCGGTGCCGCACCTGCTCGCCGCGACCAGGATCGCGCTGCCGCTCGCGCTGGCGTTCGAGATCTTCGCGGAGATCGCCGTGCCGGCGGGCGGGTCGGGCCTCGGCGTCATCCTCGGCATCTACCAGAATAACGCCGACGCGAGCGGATCGGTGGCGATCATGCTCGTCGGAGCGCTGCTCGGCTACCTGCTCGCGGTTGTCCTCGGGCGGTACATCCTGAAGTACACCAAGTCAATTGGCGCAGGGATATGACAATCAAGCGAGTCGCAGCCAAGGTCCTTCAGTGGGCGGTGGCGCTAGGCGTGTTCTACGTGGTCTGGCAGTTCATCGTCGTCCCTGGCACCTCGAGGGCGGTCATAGCCACCCCGGCCAGCGTCTGGACCACGATCAGCCAGTGGGTCAAAGACGGGACGCTGTGGAGCATCACCGGCCACACCCTCGGCGAGGCGCTGCTCGCCTTCGTGATCGCCGGCGCCGTCGGTATCCTGCTGGCCCTGGCAGTCGCCCTGCTGCCGCCGTTGGTCGGTGAGGTCATCGAGCCCGCCGTCACGGCGCTGTACGCGGCGCCGAAATTCGTCCTCGTGCCGCTGCTGGTCCTCTGGCTGCACCAGGGCTTCGCCCCCGTCGTGCTCCTCGTCGTCATCAGCCTGTTCCCGCAGATCTTCCTCTACACCGTGACCGGCGTCAGGACCGTGGACCCCGACCGGGTGCAGATGATGCGGCTGATGGGCGCCTCCAGCTGGCAGGTGGCGTTCAAGCTGCTGCTCCCCAATGCGCTGCGGTACATCGCCACCGGCCTGACGCTGTCGGCGCCGCACGCCGTCACCATTTCCATCGGCGCGGAGATCCTCCTTTCGGCCGAGGCGACCGGGATCGGCGGGACGCTGTCGAACGCGGCGCAGCTGTTCCAGTCGTCGACGGTGCTGGCCGCGCTGGTCGTCGGCACGATCCTGTGCCTCGCGTTCATCACCCTGAGCCGCAAGATCGGCGAGATTCTGCCTGGTGTCCCGACGAACGGCGAGCAAGCCGGCTGGATGTGAAATCCGTGCCGGAGCCACCGGAGCGCCCGCGTCACGCGCACCTGGTCGGCCTGCTGACCTTTACCAGCGGCTGCGTCGACGTCGTGTCCCTGATGGCCATCGGCGGCGCGTTCACCAGCGTCATCACCGGCAACCTCATCTTCGTCGGCCGGGCCATCGGCACCTCGTCGCTGAGCCCGGCCCTGCACGCCATCATGGCCGTGGCCGGGTACGTGCTCGGCGTGGCGGCAGGCAGCCGGCTCAGGCAACTGCTCGGGCGCCGCGGTCCGCAGGCACCGTGGCCACGGTCGGCCACACTGGTCCTCGCGGTCGAGTGCGGCGTAATGGTCGCCGTCAACATCGCCTGGATCGGCTACCAAGCCCGCCCGCCCGCGGCCGCCACCGACTTCCTGCTGGTAGCCGCCGCGCTCGCGCTCGGCATGCAGGGCGCGGCGGCCCGCGCGATCAAGGGCAACCCCTCCACCACCTACATGACCGGCGCGCTCACCGCCCTGGTCGAGGCGCTGTCGACCGGCGGGCGC
The DNA here is from genome assembly GCA_036501515.1 of Trebonia sp. Taxonomy (GTDB): domain Bacteria; phylum Actinomycetota; class Actinomycetes; order Streptosporangiales; family Streptosporangiaceae; genus Trebonia. The sequence goes on from DASYAD010000281.1 coordinate 21,895, forward strand.
CGGTCCGCGGACGTCTCCGCCGTGGCCGGCCTGCTGGCGCTGGTCGCGGGCGCGGCCTGCAGCGCGGTGCTGATCGAGCACGCGCCGCAGACCGCGCTGCTGCCGCCGGTGGCGGCCCTCGCCGTCGTCCTCGCCGTCAAGCTGCCACAGCACCGCGACGAGCGCCGCGGAGACCAGTAAGCCGGTACCGCTGATGCCCCGCACCGCCAGCCGCAGCAGGCGCTCGGCCGCGGCCGCCGGGTCCGGGTCATGCTGGGTCGCCAGGGCGATACCGGTGATCAGGGTGAGCAGGTCGGGCACGGTTACGTCCGGCTGCACGAGCCCCTCCAGCGCCGCCCGGTGCAGCAGCTCCCCGGCCGCGGTGAGCGGCGGTGCGGCGGGCAGACTCTAGGCTGGGACGCATGTTCGACGTACCGGCGCTTGAAGACCTGCCAGCAGACCTGCGGTCCCGTATCGAGGAGGTCAGGGAGAAGTCCGGCTTCGTCCCTAACATCTTCCTCACCCTGGCCAGGAGGCCGGCCGAGTGGCGCGCGTTCTTCGCCTATCACGACGCGCTGATGGACAAGGAGACGCCGGCCCTCAGCAAGGGCGACAGGGAACTGATCGTGGTGGCCACCAGCGCGGAGAACCACTGCCTGTACTGCGTCGTGGCGCACGGGGCGATCGCCCGCATCCGGAGCCGCAACCCGCGGATCGCCGACCAGGTCGCGACCGACTGGCGCAGCGCCGAGCTCGACGACCGCCAGCGGGCGATCCTGGGGGTCGCGGTCAAGCTCGCGGTCGCGCCTTGGACGGTCAGTGACGAGGTGCTCGGTTCGCTGCGCGCGCACGGGCTGACCGACGACGACATCTGGGATGTGGGGTCGATCAGCGCGTTCTTCGCCATGTCGAACCGGCTGGCCCACCTGACCCGCACGATGCCGAACGAGGAGTTCTACCTGATGGGCCGCCTCCCGCGGACCCGCCAGTGACGTTTTGCCCGCGATTTTTACCGCGGCTGCGATATCGGCTGCCGCCGTCGCACCAGCAGCTGACCTTTAATCGTGTAGGATTTCGAGCCCGAGAGTCGCCGCTTGGCTGATTGGAGCACGATGTCTGCACCGTTCCAGATCGTCCTCGACTGCCGAGACCCCGAACTGCTTGCCCGTTTCTGGGCCGCCGCCCTGGGATACGTGCTTGAACCGCCCCCCGAAGGCTTCGCCACCTGGGACGACTGGCGGCGCGACATCGGGCTTCCTGGCGAGTACCCGGGAATGGACGCAGACAGCATCATCGATCCGAGTGGTGGCGGCCCCCGCTTCTGGTTCCGTGCGGATGAGGCCGCCAAGGTAGTCAAGAACCGCCTCCATATCGACATCCGCGCCAGCGGCAGCCGGTCGCTGCCGCTCGCGACTCGCAAGCAGCAAGTGGACGCCGAGGCCCAGCGGCTCGCCGGTCTCGGTGCCACGGTCACCGGCCCGCTGGGCGGCGACGACGACGGCCTCGATCATTACGCGGTCGGCATGAAGGACCCCGAGGGCAACGAGTTCGACATCAACTGACGAGCCCGCTTGGACGACTGAGGTCAAGCCTCGGCTTGAATCAGTACCAGGATCAGGTCCGCGGAGCCCACAGGCCAGTCATCACTGTCGGGACCGAGAACTCCGGCCCCGTCGAGCTTTACTACGAGGACTACGGCAGCGGCGCGCCGGTGATCCTCATCCACGGCTACCCGCTGAGCCACCGGGCGTGGGACAAGCAGGCCCCGGCCAGTGCGATCGCGGGCCCGCCGCCCTGGCCCCGTCCGGTCCAGCCGGTGCTCCGGTCGAGGTAGTGGCCTAGTGTCTCGACCGCGAGCTCGGACTCATCGAGGAGCCAGGCGGCCGTCCCGGTCAACCGCGGGTCGGCGGTGGTCTCAGTCCGAGGTCCAGAACGGGGGCCGGGTGACAGCTGTTCCCGCAGCCGTTGCGTTCGCTGCCCGCGGTCCTTGAACGGCGCGCACGCGATGCGCTCAGCGGGGCGTCGCCGCGGGCAGGCTGATCTCCGCGGTGGTGCCCGCTTCCGGCGCGCTGCGGATTTCCAGCGTCCCGCCCATAGCCTGGGCGAGGGCGCGGGCGACCACCAGGCCGAGGCCGGCGCCCGGCTCCGCCGAGCTTTCCGCGCCGAGCCGGTCGAACGGCGTGAACAGCCGGGCCAGCAGCTCGTCCGGGATACCGCGGCCGGAGTCGCTGACCGCCACCGTCACCGTGGCCGGGCCGGACTGCCTTGCCAGGATCTCGACCCAGCCGCCCGCCCGGTTGTAGCGGACGGCGTTGGTGACCAGGTTGATCAGCACCTGACAGAGGCGGCGCCGGTCGGCGCGGACCGCGCCGGGTCCGGCCACGACGGCGGGCCGCAGGCTCACGCCGTGCTCGGCCGCCAGCGGCGCCAGCAGCGCGAGCACCTCGTCGACGAGGCCGCACAGCTCGACCGGCTCGGCCAGGATCGGCAGCGCGCTGGCCTCGATCTTGGCGATGTCGAGCAGGTCGTCGACCATCGACAGCACGTGCTCGGTCGCGGCGCCGATGTGCTCGAGCGCGGCCTGCCTGCGGTCGGGCGGCAGGTCCAGGGTGAGCAGCAACTCGGTAAACCCGGTGATCGCCTGCAGCGGCGTACGCAGCTCGTGGTTGAGTGCCGCCACGAACTCGGATTTCGCCCGGCTGGCGGCCTCCGCGGCCGCGCGGGCGACCTCGGCCTCGCGCCGCGCCCGCCGCTCACGCTCGGCGGCCCGGCGCTGGGTGATGTCGAGCAGGTTCACGCTCAGGTTCACCGGGAGGCCGTCCGCACCGCTGACCACCGACGCCGCCACGGCGAGTTCGATCGTGCGGCCGTCGGTATGCCAGGCCGTCGCCTCGTAGTGCACGCTGCCCGCCTGGTCGCGGGCGAGCCGCTCGAGCTGCCCCGCCGCGCCGTCCGCGGGAGCCGCGACCTCGTCGAGGGCGCGGCCGAGAAGCTGCAGCTCGGTGCGGCCGAGCATGTCCCGCAGCGCGCGGTTCACCCGCACCATCCGGCCGTCGAGCCCGGCCAGCACCATGCCGGTGGCGTTGTCCTCGAACGCACGGCGGAACCGGTCCTCGCTCTCCGCGAGCGCGCCGAACAGCCCGGCGTGGTCGATCGCGACCGACGCCAGGTGCGTGAAGCGGTCGACGAGCCTGCGCTCGCGCGGCGGCGGACGGTGCGGACGGTCGTGGTAGACCGCGAACGTGCCGACGATACCGGTGCGGCCCTGGATCGGACTCGACCAGCAGGAGCGCATCCCGTGCGGTTCCGCGAGCGCGCGGTACCTGCGCCAGCGGGCGTCGACCCGGATGTCGGCCGCGACAACCGGCCTGCCGAGGTAGGCGGCCGCACCGCAGGACCCCTCCTCGGGACCCGTGAGCGCCCCGTCGATGCAGGCCAGGTAGGCCGCGGGCAGCGAGGGGGCGGCGCCGTGGCGCAGCGTCGCCGTGTGCTTGTCAAGCAACAGGATCGAGCAGCGGCTGCCTTCGATCAGCTCCTCAAGCGCGAGGACCACGCAGTTCAGCACCTCGGCGAGCGGAGTGCCTGAAGCGATCAGCTCAAGCACCGAGGTCTGGCGGCGGAGCAGGTCGAGGTCAACCTCATCCGTGCGCACTGGCCGGCTCCATGCGATACCCGACGCCGCGCACCGTCTGCACGATCGGGCGGCCGTCAGCGGCCGAGCCGAGCTTCTGTCGCAGCCGGTGCACGTGCTCGGTCACGGTGGCCTCGCCTTGCCAGCCCTTATCGCTGCCCCATACGTGGTGCAGCAGCTGCGCCCGGGTGAACACCTGGCGGGGATGCCGGGCAAGGAAGGCCAGGAGGTCGAATTCTCTGGCCGTCAGGTCGACCGGGCAGCCGTCAAGCGTGACGTCGCGGCTGGTCTCATCGACCCAGAGACCGTCCGCCGGCTTCGCCTGGGCGCCGCAGGCCCGCGATCGCCGCAGCACCGACCGGACCCGCGCGGCCAGCTCACCGGGCGAGAACGGCTTGACCAGGTAATCGTCGGCGCCGAGGTCGAGCCCGATGATCCGGTCGGTCTCGCCGCTGCGGCCGGACAGCACGATCACCGGGAGCGGGGGCGAAGTCCCCTCCGTGTCGCGCACCCGGCGGAGCACGTCGAGCCCGCCGACGCCCGGCAGGGAAAGATCGAGCACCACGAGGTCGGGCCGGTCGTCCTCGATCTGGGCGAGGGCGGCCGCGCCGTCGCCTGCCTCGGTGACCGCGAACCCGTCGGCCTCAAGCTGCCAGGACACCACCGTCCGGACCCGCTGGTCGTCATCCACGATGAGGACCCTGTAACAGGCGATGTCGGGCACGCGCGGACTCCTCGGCCGGGGGCAACCGCAGCGTCGCCCGTCTCCATAGTGCCGCCGCCGCGAGAGCAGGGCAAGGAATGCGGCTGCGCTGCGCGGTTGAGGAAGCGTTGAGGTTCTGTTGGCGACGGTGTGATGATCGCCCCTCAGTCTGGGAACGTCCCTGTTACCTGGTGTCTTGATCCATCCGTGGCCGGCAAGGAGGCCGTCTTTCATGAAGCTTGCTCTCTACCTGCCGAATTTCCGTGACAAAGTCACCGTCAAGGAGCTGGAAGATCTCACCAGCCTCGCGGAGGACCTCGACTTCGACTCGGTCTGGACGCTCGACCGGATCATCGTGCCAGAAGCCTCCGACCGGCAGGAGATGCAGAACTCGTTCGGCCTGATCTCCGAGCTGCCCAAGGCCCTGCCGGTCTCCTCACGCGGTGAGTGGTTCCAGGGCATGCCGCTGATCCCCTGGCTGGCGGCGAAGACCACCAAGGTGCGGATCGGGATGAGCATCATCGACACCCCGTTCCGAGCCCCCGGCGTGCTCGCGGCCGAGCTGGCGACGATCGACCACCTGTCAGGCGGCAGGCTCAACGTCGCCGTCGGCGCCGGCTGGATGCCCGAGGAGTTCGCGGCTGCCAGCGCCGCCCATATCTACCCGAGGCGGCACAGCCACGTCCGCGAGACGATCGAGATCATGCAGGGCATCTGGACGAACGATGTCTTCGAGTACCACGGTGAGTTCGCCGACTTCGGACCGTCCGGGTTCGGGGCCAAGCCGCTGCAGCAGCCGCACCCGCCGATCTTCTTCAGCGGGCTCAGGGACCCGAAGCGCGCGGCCGCCCGCATCGCGAAGTACGACCTGGCGGGCTGGATCGGGATCCAGGACACGCCCGACGACATCCGCCGCTGGCGCGGTGCCATCCAGCAGGAGCTGGACGAACTCGGCAGCTCCCGTTCGGTGGACGACCTCGAGATCAGCAGCATGATCTGGACCGTCATCACCGACCAGGAGATCGATCAGTCGGACAATGGCAAGGTCACCAACCTCCTGGTGGGAACCGCCGGGCAGGTCACCGACCGTCTCAAGGCGTACAAGGAGGCCGGGCTCACGATGCCGATGATCTGGCCGCCGTTCGCCGACGTGCCGGTGGCGAAGACGCTCGACGACCTCAAGCGGCTCAAGGAGGAGATCCTGCCGAAGGTCGAGGCCTCTTAGGCGTGGTTCCCGGCCCGGAGGAACGGATGGGCCGGCCACCATAGGGGCGTGACCGATCAGCCAGCGGACAGGCGCTCCCCGTTCACCCAGGTCGAAATGCGCCAAATGTGGGCCTACAGCGACGGCGGCCGCGCGGTCAGGGCGTACTGGTCGCCCGTCGGTGCGGGCGCCGCCGGAAACTGGGTCCTGGTGGACCAGGCGACGGGGAACGTCGAGGGCATGATCCAGGCGGGGGAGTTCTCCCGCCGGTTCCGCCCGGTCGACGTGTTCGCTGATGTACCCGCCCTTCCTGGTTACCTGGGCACGGTGACCGCGTCCGACGGTGCCGCGCTGGCGGACCTGGTACTCGACCGCAATCCCTTTATGCTCGCCAACGGGCCACAGCGGGCGGCCAGGCCGCACGCGCTCACGGTGCCCCGCGCCCGTCGCGAGGGGTGGTCGTCGGCCACGCGGCAGGAACTGGCCGCTTGCCATGCGGCGATGACGCTGATCGCCGCGTGGTACCTCAGCCTGGACGGCGGGCAGGTTGTGTTCTGCGCCAATGACAGCGGTCCTAACCTCGATTACCTGCGCGACGAGGAGGCGGCCGGCGGCCGCTTTCCCGGCGGCGGACCTGGTGCGGCGGTCACCAGGAATCCGCGGCAGGAGGTGCAGCACGCCCACCTGCACGCTTTCTACCTGGAGGACCGCGCGACCGAGAATCACGAGTCGTCCGCGCTCGCCGGGCATCCCGTCACCGCCCAGGGCCGCCAGGCCTTCAGCGCCACCCTCAGCGGCGACGCGGTCGAGGTCGAGGTCGAGGGTCACAGTGCGGCGGTCACCGCTGGAATCGAGTCCGCGGCGCGGTCCTGGGGCGGCAGTTACTGCTCCTACCGGCTGGGCGTCGAGGGCTCCTTCTGGGTGATGCCCGCCCTGGGGTCGTCCCAGGATGAGTTCAACCGGCGCCTCGCCCTGGCCGACGGCCTCAACGCAGAACCCGACCCGAAACTCGGCGGTGCCGTCAACCTGGTCAGGCCCGGCCTTGGCCGCCCCGCGCGGAGCCAGGCCGCGCAACGGGCCACCGCTCAGCAGAAAGCGAACTTCGAGACGTTCCTGGCCAAGCGCGGCCTCGACGCGCGGTCACTGCCCGACTGACACGATCGCTGACGAGGCTCTCGAGTCCCGCCGGTGTTGCCGCCGCAGGGTGTTGTGTGCCAGAGCTCCCGGACCTACCATCATCGTTGAGTGTGCGTTTACTTATTTGGCGTGGCGCATGCCGAAGAACCGGGAGGACCGCAATGTCTCGCAAGCAGCTGGACGTCAACTTCTTCGATCGGTCGGCGATCGAGAACCCGTGGCCGCTGTACGAACAGGCGCGGGCGGCGGGCCGGGTGGTGTGGAACGAGGTCATCCACGGGTGGATGGTCACCGGCTTCGA
>DASYAD010000282.1:0-17431 GCA_036501515.1 Trebonia sp.
GCAACGGCGCCTGGCCGCCTGCCGCCCGTATCAGCCGGCTAGCTGACCGATCCGGGCAGCGGGCAGCACCCGGGCGATGCGCCAGAGCCCGAGCCAGCTCTGCGGGAAGACATGCTCGTCGAGGAGGGCCGCGTGCGCGCCCGGGTCGGGGTCGGCGCAGGCGTCAGCGCAGACCGTGACCTGGTACCCGGTGTCAGCCGCCCAGCGGGTGGTGGACAGGACGGTCCCTGAGGTCGCCACGCCCGCGACGATCAGCTGGCCGACGCCCGCCTCCCGCAGCACACGGTCCAGGTCGGTGGTGGCGAAGGCGCTCATCGACGTCTTGCCGAGCACCTGCTCGCCGGGAGCCGGCGCCAGCAGCGGGTGGATCTGGTCGCGCATCGGGCCGGGGACCACGTGGATGACCGGGATCCCGGCCGCGCGGGCCGCCCCCAGCGCGTCGGCGGCGTGCTCCGCGACGAGCGGGTCGTGGCTGAAGTTCGCCACGATGTACGTCACGAAGTCGAGCGCGAGGAACGCGGTCCGCGAGTCTTCCGGACTGGCCGCGGTCATGAGATCTCCTGTCGTCCTGGCCCGGCGGGAGTGCGGTGGGCACCTAGCGGACCCTAGCGCGGCCCCGCGGTTACGCCGTCATGCCCCCGACGAGCTGGTCGAGGACCGCGATCATCTCAGCCCTGGCCTGGGCGTGGTCGGCCGCTTCGGCGACGTAGAGCGCGGCTTCGTCGCCGGCTCCCATGAGCACGTGCGCGAGCGGCTGCACGGGCTGCGGGCGGATCGCCCCGAGCTCAAGCGCCTGCGTCAGCAGCGCCTGGACCAGGCCGAAGACGTGCCGCTTGCACACCTCGCGCCAGCGCGCCCAGCCAAGCACCGACGGGCCGTCGATCAGGGCGATGCGGTGGATCTCCGGCTCGACGCAGATGTCCAGCCACGTGCTGACGGCGCACCGCATGGCCTCGATCGGGTCGGATATCCCGGCGGCGGCCACCTCGTCGGCCAGCCGCCGGGCGATGTCCGCCTCGACGGCTTCCACGACCGCGTCGAACAGCGCCGTCTTGTCCGCGAACTGATGGTAGAGCGCCCCGCGGGTGACTCCGGCCGCCGCGACGATCGCGTCGGTCGGCACGTCCGCGAACCCCTGCTCCGCGAACAGCTGACGGGCCGCCGCGATCAGCGCGTCACGGGTGGTGGCAGACCGGTCGGCCTGCGTGCGCCGCGCCCGCGGCGCGGCGGAAGTCCGGGGTGTCATGTTCCGATTCTCCCCGCCGTCGTCAAATCCTGTCAGGTGATCTAGACATACATACATGCTGACTGTATGTTTTAGACATGATAACCGATCTCGCTCAAGCAGGCTTCACGGTTGTAGACCTGCCGCAGGGCAGGCTCGCGTACCGCGCGGCGGGGCCCGCCGACAGTCCCTATCCCCCCGTCGTGTTCGTGCACGGAATCCTGGTCGACGCCCGGCTCTGGGAACCGGTCGCCGAGCGGCTGGCGGCGCGCGGCGTCCGCAGTTACGCGCCGACGCTTCCGCTCGGCGCCCACCAGCTCCCGATGAACGCCGGCGCCGACCTGTCACCCGCGGGAATGGCCCAGCTCGTCCGCGACTTCACCGCCGCCCTCGGCCTCAGCGGCGTGACGATCGTCGGCAACGACACCGGCGGCGCGATCTGCCAGCTGATCCTGGGCGGTGACACCACCCGGGTCGGCGCCGCTGTCTTGACCAACGGCGACGCGTTCGGCAAGTTCCCGCCCCGGGCCCTCGCCCCGCTGTTCCGCGCCCTGCGCCATCCCGGCCTGGTGGCCTGCCTCGTCCCGGGAATGCGGTCGGCGGCGGTGCGGCACGGCCCCCTCGCCTACGGGCTGCTCAGCAGCGGGGCCCTCGACCGTCAGCTGACCCGCGACTGGGTAGAGGCGCTGGCGAGCAAGGCGGTCAGGCACGACCTGGCCACGTTCGCGGCCGGCGTCCGCCGGGGGGTGCTGCTCGATGCCGCCAGCCGGTTCAGCCAGTTTCCCGGCCCGGTGGGGATCCTCTGGGGAGACGGCGACCCCTTCTTCCCGGCCGAGCTCGGACGCCAGCTGAGCGAGGCGTTCCCGCGCGGCAGCCTGACCACGGTGCCGGGCGGCCGGACGTTCCTCTCACTCGACCACCCCGACGAGGTGGCCAGCGAGATCCTCCGCATCCAGCGGGTGTGACAGCGGTCGCGGCCGCACAGGGCACAGCTATTGCGGGCGTTCGGCCAGGCCAGACCAGGGCGCGGCGGGTTCCGCCGCGCTGACGTTGGCCGCCAGCCGGGTGAGCAGGGACGCCAGGGCGGCCTGGTCGCCGGCCGCCAGGCCAGCGGTGAGCTTCGCGTCGAAGGCGATCGCGGCGGCGCGCAGGCGGATGAAAGCGGCCTCGCCCGCTTCGGTCAGCGTGACGACCTGGACCCGCCGGTTGGCGTCGTCACGGGTCCGCGTGACCAGTCCGCTGGCGTTCATCGCGTTCAGGTGGTGGGTGAGCGTGGCCTCGCGGATCCCGACCGCCTCGGCCAGCTCGCGCTGCGTGCCCGGCGTGCGGATCTTGAGGTTGAGCAGGATCAGCCAGACCGGCACGGTGCCGCCCGCCTCCGCCAGCGCGTCATCGAAGGCGCGCTCGACGACCCGGGCCGCCTGGCTCAGGCGCAGCCCGGTCGGGGCGGGAAACGGTTCAGGCACGTTCGCCAGCGTAACACTATTCATTGATGCCTAAACATTTGATATCTAACGCTTAGACATCTATGCTTTGCTCATGAACGAGTTCGCGATCGAGATCGAGGGACTGCACAAGTCATTCGGGCCGGTGACCGCGCTGCGCGGGCTCACCTTCTATGTCCGCGCCGGGTCGGTCACCGGGCTGCTGGGCCCCAACGGCTCAGGCAAGACCACGACCGTCTCCATCCTCTCCACCGCCCTGCGACCCGACCGCGGGCGTGCCGTCGTGCACGGCCTCGACGTGGTCGCCGACGCGCCGCGGGTACGCGCCGTCATCGGGTTCGCCGGGCAGTACGCCGCGGTGGACCCCAACCTGACCGGCCGGGAGAACCTGACGCTGATCGGGCGGCTTTCCCGGGTCGGCCGACGGCTGGCCGGCATCCGGGCCGTCCAGCTCCTCGAGCAGTTCGGGCTGGTTAACGCGGCCGACCGGCTCGTACGCGGCTACTCGGGGGGCATGCGGCGGCGGCTCGACCTGGCCGCCGCGCTCGTGCACCAGCCGCCGGTGCTGTTCCTCGACGAGCCGACCGCCGGACTTGACCCGGAGAGCAGGTTCCAGCTCTGGGACGCGGTGCGCGACCTCGCCAGGGCCGGCACGACCGTGCTGCTCACGACGCAGTACCTGGAAGAAGCCGACGCACTGGCCGACCAGGTGGTGATGATCGCCGACGGGCGGGTCGCCGACACCGGAACACCGAAGCAGCTCAAGGAGCGGTTCGGGGCCGTGGTGTTCACCCTGGACTTCGCCCGGTCCGCCGACGCGGCGGCCGCGTCACGGCAGCTCGCCACCGCCGGCCACCGGGCCGAGGCCGACGGCGCGGGGGTCACGGTGACGTCCGACTCCGGGTCGGGCGCGCTGCCCGGTCTGCTGCGCGATCTCGGCCCGCTGCCCGACCCGGTCTCCGTCGGCGTCCGGGAACCGACCCTGGACGACGTGTTCCTCACCCTGAACGGCCGGGTCCCCGCGAGCCAGGGAGGCACGCGCCGATGACCGCCGTCCCCGTCGCCGCCGGGCGGCGCCGCGAGCCCGTCCTCGGCCGCCTGGCCGGCGCGGCCTGGGACACCGCCGACGTCTCGGGCAGGAACCTGCGGTCGCTGGCGCGCACGCCGCAGGCCCTGGTCTTCGCCACGATCCAGCCGGTGATCTTCGTCCTGCTGTTCCGGTACGCGTTCGGCGGGGCGATCACCGTGCCCGGGGTGAGCTACGTCGATTTCCTGATGCCAGGGGTGTTCGCACAGTCTGTCGCCTTCGGCGCGATCGGCACGGCCGTGGGGATGTCCGCCGATCTCAGGTCCGGGCTGCTCGTCCGCTTCCGCACGCTGCCGATGTCCAGGATCGCGGTGCTGGCCGGGCGGACGCTAGCCGACCTGGCCCGCAATGTCCTGGTGGTCGCGGTCATGCTCGGCGTCGGCTACGCGGTCGGTTTCCGCAGCCCGGCGGGCGCGAGCGCACTGCTCGCGGCCCTGGGCCTGGTGCTGGTGTTCGGTTACGCCGTCTCCTGGGGCTTCGTCGCCCTTGGCCTGCGGGTCAGCGACCCGGAAGCGGCGCAGGCGGCCGGCGTTCCGCTCGTCTTCCTGCTCGTCTTCACCTCCGCCGCCTTCGTGCCGTCGGCCGACATGCCCGGCTGGCTGCAGGCGTTCGGCACGCACCAGCCGGTCAACGCCGTCGTCGTGGCCGAGCGGGCACTGATCTTCGGCCAGCCCGCCGCGCACGACGTGCTGATCTCGCTGGCCTGGAGCGGCGGCCTGCTGCTGGTCTTCAGCATGCTCGCGCTTCGCGTCTACACCCGGATGAACCGGTAACCGAGAACCCGAGAGAAAGGAACCACCGCCATGGCGACCAGTCAGTCACCAGTCAACGCGGCCTCGATGCAGCGCAGGGCCCGGATCATGCGGGCGGTCAACGTGCCCATGCGGGCCGTGCTCAGCCTGCCGTTCCCTACCCCGCTGTCGGGGAGCCTGATGCTGATCTCCTATACCGGCCGCAAGACCGGCAAGGCGTACCTGCAGCCGGTCAGCTATGTCCGTGACGGCGACACGCTGCTCTCACCGGGCGGCGGCCGCTGGACGCTCAACCTGACGGGCGGCCGGGCGGTCCGGCTCCGGCTGCGCGGACGCGGCGTCCCGGCCCGCGCCGACCTGGTCGCCGACCCGGCCGAGGTGGAGCGGCTGCTCGGCGTCATCGCGGCCGGGAACCCGCGCGCCACCCGGTTCATCCCGATCCCCCGCCGTCCGGACGGCCGCCTTGAACCGGCCGCGCTCAGCGCCGCGATCAGCCACGGCTTCCGTATCGTCCGCTGGCACCTGCTGCCGGAAGACGCGCGGTAAGCGACGGCGCGGTATCCAGGCCCAGAGCGCCGCCGCGGCGGCGAAGCCGACCGCGCCGCTGACGACAATCCCGGCCCCCAGTCCGGCGACCGCGGTGACCGCGGACAGCACAACGGGGCCGAGGCCCTGGCCGCTGTCGGCCAGCTCGCGCCAGATGGCGAGGAACGTCGGGCGCCCGATCGGCGGGGACAGGTCGGCGCCGAGCGTCATCACGATGCCCGACCCGATGCCGTTGCCGAAGCCCATGATCATCGCCACGCAGGCAAGGGTCACGGCACCGTGCGTGAGCGGCATCAGCATGAAGGAAATCCCCATGATCAGCACGCAGGGCACGGCCACCCAGCGGCGGCCGTAGAGGTCCATGACCTTGCCCGCCGGATAGAAGATCAGCGCGTCGATCCCCCCGGCGACGCCGTAGATGACAGAGCTGGTCGTGGCAGACAGCCCGATGTGCACCGCCCACAGCGGTATGACCACCTGCCGGGTCTGCCTGATGGCCGAGAGCAGGACGATCCCCGTGCCGAGGGTGAGGAAGGTGCGCCAGTACTGCCGCACCACGCCGCGCGTGGTCACCTGGAGAGCGGCCGCCTTGTGCTCGTCGCTCTCTTCGAGATCAGGCACGAAGCAGACGATGGCGCCGGCGACGGCGATCGCGGCCAGGCTGACGTAGTAGGCGCCGGGCAGCCCCCAGAGTGCTATCGCCCCCGCCCCGAGGAAGGGACCGAGGAACATCCCGATGCGCAGGGTGCCGCCGAGGGTCGACAGCGCCCTGGCCCGCATGTGCTTCGGCACCATCTCGGTCAGGTACGACTGCCTGGCCAGGGTGTAGACCGAGCTGGCAGAGCCGATAAGCAGCACCCCGAGCGCGTACGCGAGCAGCGACACAGGGCCGTGCCCGAGGTTGACCAGGCAGCAGGACAAGCCGAGCACCGTGAGAACGGCGGCGACGAGCATCGACTTGCGCTCGCCGATCCTGGTGGCCAGCATCCCTGAGGGGATGTTCGTCACGATCGAGCCGATGCCGAGCAGCGAACCGACGAGAGCGGCGACCGCGGTGCTGGCACCGCGGTCGACGGCGCTCAGGGCGATGACCGGCATCATCGAGCCCTGGGCGAGCCCGAACAGGGTCGCCGGCGCGAAGGCGGCAACGGCCACCGAGCGGAGGCGGAACTCCCCGGTCACGTCAGGCGGCACAGCCCAACAATATCGTTAGCTGAGCAAACGACTCCCCGCGGATCAGCCCAGCGTTCTTTCGCCGGCTGCCGAGGGTTTACCGAGGACTAACTCGAGGTTCGCATCTGAACGACAACTTAACTATGTGACTTCACAAACGTTCAGATCTCGTAAGCGCACCCGGGTCACCTTCGCGGTCGGCGCGGCGGTCGCCCTGGCGGGCACAGGAACCGCCGCCGCCCAGGCCGCGGGCCAGCCGGCGGCGGCCGCGTCGCCCGGCTTCACCGTGGGCGGCGACTCCTTCTCAGGCCACGGCACGGTGACCGGCAACGTACTGGGCAACGACAACGGCGCCACCGCGGTAGTGCGGCACACCAGCCCGTCCGACGGCACGGTGACGGTCAACGCGGACGGCACGTTCACGTACACCCCGAAGGCCGGCTTCAAGGGCACCGACACCTTCACCTACAGCGCGACCAACGCCGTCCAGCTGTTCAAGGACACCTCGGCCAGCGGGGCACCGCTGCCTGCGCTGACGACAGTCGCCGGACCGAACGGCAGCACGACCACGATCTCGGGTGAGGGCTTCGGGTCCTCGCTGGCCCCGGTGCCCGGCCGGCCGGGCTATTTCTACGGCCTGACAGACCGCGGCCCCAACGCCGACGCTCCGGACGGCAACAAGTCGGAGACGGTGCTGAACTTCACGCCCGAGATCGGCGAGTTCAAGCTGGTCAACGGCAAGGCGAAGCTGCTCAAGACGGTCACGCTGAAGGGGCCTGAGAGCCTTGGCGGCGTGAACTACAGCGGGCGCCCGCCGCACGACACCAAAGAAGTCATCGACGACGTGGCCGCCACCAACGCCACCCTGGCAGACGGCAAGGTCACCCCGCGGCCGGTCGCGAGCGACCCGTACGGCTACGACTCCGAGGGCCTGGTAGCACTGCCGGACGGCACGTTCTGGGTGTCGGACGAGTACGGCCCCTACATCACCCACTTCAGCGCCAGCGGCTACGAGATCGGCAGGCTGACCCCCTACAAGGACAGCCCGGACAACAAGGACCACAAGATCATCGGCTACCTGCCGGCTGAACTGGCCGACCGTCTGACCAACAAGGGCATGGAGGGCCTCACGATCACGCCCGACGGCAATACCCTGGTGGGGATCATGCAGTCCGCGCTGCAGACGCCGGACCTCGGCTCCACGAAGGCCAGCAAGGTCGCGGCGACCCGCATCGTCACGGTCGACCTGCGCACGTACCAGACGAAGCAGTACCTCTACCTGCTCGACGACCCGGCGACCACCGGGGACGCCAACAGCGAGATCACCGCGCTGTCGAACACGAAGTTCCTCGTGGACGAGCGCGACGGCAACTTCGAGCCGAATGCGCACAAGACCCTGTACGAGATCAGCCTCAAGGGCGCCACGGACGTCAGCGGCCTGACGATCGACGGCAAGACGCCTGAGGGCTTCGTCGGAGCCGACGGCACGAGCGACGCTCTCGCCGTGCTCACCAAGGCGGGCGTACAGGTCGCCAACAAGCAGCCGTACCTCGAGGTCGGCACGCTGGTGACCCAGCTCGACCCGGCCGGCGCGCTGTTCGGGCACGACAAGACCGAGGGGGTCGCCACCACCGACGGCGGCAAGACGCTGTACCTGTCCAACGACGACGACTTCGGCATCGACACCATCGCCGTCGACCCCGACGGGACATGGACCGTGCACCAGAAGGTGCTGCCGGCCACCGGTCAGCCCGACAACGGCGAGATCCTGAAGGTCAACACGACCAAGTTGCCCGCCGTGGTCAAGACCGCCACGGTCACCGTCCACGTGAGCTGACGGGGCAAGCCGCCGGGCCCGTCCGCTCGATCGCGGGCGGGCCCGCGGCGTACGCCGCGGCCGGGTCCGTCAGGCGACCTCTTCCATGGGCTGGGCGAACTGCGCCTGGTAGAGCCGCGCGTAAGCGCCGTCCGCCGTCAGCAGGTCCGCGTGCGTGCCCTGCTCGACGATGTGCCCGTTTTCCATCACCAGGATCACGTCGGCGTCCCTGATGGTGGACAGCCGGTGCGCGATCACGAAGCTGGTCCTGCCCTGTCGCAGGGACGCCATCGCCCGCTGGATCAGCACCTCGGTCCTGGTGTCGACCGAGCTGGTGGCCTCGTCAAGGATGAGCACGGCAGGCCGGGCGAGGAAGGCCCGGGCGATCGTGATCAGCTGACGCTCCCCCGCGCTGACGTTCGTGCCCTCGTCGTCGAGGACGGTGTCGTAACCGTCGGGCAGCGTCCGCACGAACCGGTCGACGTATGTCGCCTTCGCTGCCTCGACGACCTGCTCATGGGTGGCGCCGAGCGAGCCGTAGGCGATGTTCTCCTCGATCGTGCCGCCGAACAGCCAGGCGTCCTGCAAGACCATGCCGGTCAGGCCGCGCAGTTCCCCGCGGCTCATCTGCGCGATGTTGACGCCGTCGAGCAGGATCGCGCCCGAGTCGATCTCGTAGAACCGCATCAGCAGGTTGACCAGCGTCGTCTTGCCCGCGCCGGTCGGGCCGACGATGGCGACCGTGTGCCCCGGCTCCACAGTGAGCGAAACGTGCTCGATCAGCGGCCGGTCGGGCGCGTACCTGAACGACACGTCGTCGAACTCGACCCGGCCGCGGACGTCAGCCGGCCGGACCGGCTCGGCGTCGTCCGGCGCCTGCTCCGTCGCGTCAAGCAGCGCGAAGACGCGCTCGGCGGACGCCACGCTCGACTGCAGGAGGTTGAACATGCTGGCGACCTGGGTCAGCGGCTGGCTGAACTGCCGCGAGTACTGGATGAAGGCGGTTACCGCGCCCAGGGTGAGGGTGCCGCCCGCGATCAGCAGGCCGCCGACGACGGCGACGAGCACGTAGTTGAGGTTCGACATGAACATCATCAGCGGCTGGATCGTGCCGGAGATGAACTGGGCCCGGGAGCTGGCCGCATACAGCGCCTCGTTCTGCTCGGTGAAGGTCGCCATCGCCTCTTCCCGCTGCCCGAACGCGGTTACCAGCGCGTGCCCGGTGTACATCTCCTCGATATGGCCGTTCAGCCGGCCGGTGTACTTCCACTGGTTGATGAACTGCGGCTGCGCCCGCTTGGCGATCTTGCGCATCGCCACCACGGAGGCGGGCACGGTGACCAGGGCGATCAGGGCGAGCTGCCAGGACACGACGAACATCAGCACCAGCACGCCGACAATCGTCAGGATCGAGGTCACCAGCTGGCTGAGCGTCTGCTGCACCGACTGCTGCAGGTTGTCGATGTCGTTGGTGACCCGGCTCAGGATCTCGCCCCTGGACTGCCGGTCGAAGTAGCTGAGCGGCAGCCGCGACAGCTTGTGCTCGACTTGCTCCCGCAGGCTGAATACCGCCCGCTGGACCATCGTCGCGGTCAGCCGACCCTGGAACAGCGCGCAGACCGAGGCGCCGACGTTGAGCGCCACCACGACGACCACGATCTGGCCCACGTGACCGAAGTCCACGCCGCGGTGCGACTCGTAGCCGTCGAACACCAGGTTGATCGCCTCGCCGAGCAGCCGGGGCGCGAGCACCGACAGCGTCACGCTGGCGACCGCGAGGATCAGCGCCAGGATCGTGAGCAGGCGGTACGGCCTCAGCAGGCTGAGCAGCCGGCGGCCTGAGCCCTTGAAGTCCAGTGCCTTCTCGGTCGACATACCGCTCATGAAGCGGGCAGGACCGCGCTGCGGAGCCGCCGGGCCCGGTCCGCGCTCAGGCACTGCGCGTTCCTCGTTAGCTCCGGCGGTCATGCCGCGGCCTCCTGCTCGGTCAGCTGGGACAGGACGATCTCCCGGTAGGTCTCGCTCGAAGCCATGAGCTCGTCGTGGGTGCCGCGCGCCACGATCCGGCCCGCGTCGAGGACCAGGATCTGGTCAGCGTGCCTGATGGTCGCGACCCGCTGCGCGACGATGATCATGGTCGCGCCGGTGACCTGAGTCGCCAGGGCCGACCGGAGCCGTGCGTCGGTCGCGTAGTCGAGCGCGGAGAACGAGTCGTCGAACAGGTAGATCTGCGGCTTGTGCACCAGCGCCCGGGCGATCGCCAGGCGCTGCCGCTGGCCGCCGGACACGTTCGTCCCGCCCTGCGCGATCCGCGAATTCAGCCCGTCAGGCATCTGTTCGACGAAATCGCGTCCCTGGGCGATCTCCAGCGCGTGCCACAGGTCGTCGTCGGTGGCCCGCTGGTTGCCGTACCGCAGGTTGGTGGCCACGGTTCCGGAGAACAGGTACGGCTTCTGCGGCACAAGCCCGACGGCCGCCGACAGCGCCGCCGGGTCCAGTTCCCGCACGTCGACGCCGCCCACCAGCAGCGACCCGGCGGTGACGTCGAGCAGCCGCGGTATCAGGTTGACGAGCGTCGTCTTGCCGCTGCCGGTACCGCCGATGATCGCCGTGGTCCGGCCGGGGAGCGCGGTCAGGCTGATGTCGTGCAGCACCGGCTGCTCGGCCCCCGGGTAGCGGAACTCGGCGCCGCGCAGCTCAAGCCGTCCGGGCTGCGGGCCAGGAGGCAGCGGGCTGGACGGCGCGGCGACACCGGGCTCCGTGTCGACGACCTCCATGATCCGTTCCGCGCTGACCTCGGCCCGCGGCACCAGCATGAACATGAACGTCGCCATCATCACCGATGTCAGGATCTGCGCCAGGTAGGTGATGAACGCGGTCAGCGCCCCGATCTGCATCGTGCCGTCGGCGACCAGGTGCCCGCCGAACCACACCACGGCGGTGGTGGACAGGTTCAGCACGAGCAGCACCGACGGGAACATCATCGCCATCAGCTTGCCGGCGCCCAGCGAGACGTCGAACAGCTGCGTGCTCGCCTGGTCAAACCGTTCCCGCTCCTGGGGATCGCGCACGAACGCGCGGATGACCCGGACGCCGGTGATCTGCTCCCGCAGCACCCGGTTGATGCTGTCCAGCCGCTCCTGCATCTGCCGGAACAGGGGCCGCATCCGGCGAATGATCAGCCCCAGGATGACGGCGAGCAGCGGCACCGCGACAAGCAGCAGCGACGACAGCGGCACGTTCTGGTTCAGCGCCAGGATGATGCCGCCAACGCACATGATCGGCGCGGACAGCAGCAAGGTGAACGTCATGATCGCCAGCATCTGCACCTGCTGGACGTCGTTGGTGGTCCTGGTAATCAAGGATGAGGTGCCGAGGTGGTTCACCTCCCGGTCGGAGAACATCAGCACCCGGCCGAAGATCGCCTTCCTGACGTCGCGGCCGAGGGCCATCGCGGCCTGGGCGCCGAAGTAAATCGCGCCGATCGCGCACACGATCTGCGCCAGGGTGATCGCGAGCATCACGCCGCCGGTCGTCAGGATGTAGTGCGTGTTGTGGAAGACCACGCCGTTGTCGATGATGTCCGCGTTCAGCGTCGGCAGGTACAGCGTGGCGAGCGTCTGCGCCAGCTGGAGCACCAGGAGGAACGTCAGCTGCTTGCGGTACGGGCGCAGGTAGACACGCAACAGGCGGATCAGCACGGGACTCTCATCCTCCGTCAGTAACTGTGGGCGGGCGGCGATTGCCCCAGGTGCCCCCAGTGCACCCCGGACGCGGCCACGCACGGATCAGGGCCGGCCTGCCGGCCCTGATTCCATGACGACTGTAGCCGTTGCCCAGTCCTGCCCGGACAAATAAACGGAGCCCGTGGACCCGCCCGCCCGTGACTACCGCGGTTCCACCCCGTCTTCGTGCGCCATCCAGTGCACGAAGCGGTGCAGCGGGTACATGGCATCGTGCGGGTTGCCGACGGTACTCGGCCCTGCCTCGCCCAGCCGGACGATGCGCTGGGCTCCGCAGCTCGCGAGCCGGTCGCGGTAGTCGGGCATCCGCTCGAACGGGTAGAACCCGACGGTCTGCGTCGCCACGTTCACGTACCGCATGGCATCGTCCAGCGCGTCCACCCGGACCACGTTGGCGGTCTTGTTGACGGGATGGAAGTCCACCGGCTCGTCTGACCGGATCACCAGTCCCTTGCCGTCGGTCTTGCCCCAGACGCGGAAATCGTCGTCGAGCATCATCAGCATGTCGATCTGCTCGCGCAGGTCCGTGTCGAGCGGCCTGGCGTCGCCCGAGGCCGCCGCTTTCTCGGCGATGCGGGCGTGCAGCCGCTCGCAGAACCGGTCCGCGCCGCGCTGGTCCGCCTCGACGAAGATGAAGCGGCTGGCGACGCACGCCTCCTGGTTGAGGACCATGACATCGTCGGCGGCGAGGCCGGCGGCGATCCCGAGCGCCTCGTCGGAGGCGAGCGCCTCCCTGCCGACCATCGAGGCCGACGTCTTCGGGTCGAACGAGACCAGCTGGAAACCCGGCCCGAGGTACTTGATCACGTTGCTGATCGCGTCGCCGCCGCCCCAGGCCACGATCTTGTCGAAATACTGCGGCCGGTAAAGCGCCCCCTCCACCGCGTCGTCGCCACCGCGCCAGTAAACCGCCGACATCGACGTCACGACGGGATGGCCGGGGTCGATGGCGGCCATGGTCCGCAGTACCGCGACGGTGGTGAAGGGGTCGCTCGAGGACATCTTGAACAGGTTGACCGCCTTGACCATCGCTCCCTGGGCGATGGACTTCACCGCGACGCCCGGGGAGTTGCCTGGGAGCACGTGGACCAGCCTGGGCGCGAACGCGCGAACGAAGCTCTTGCGCCCGGTGAAATCCCGCTTGGGCACCCACCCGTCCAGAGCCTTCGGATCGGGGAAGTTCTGCTCGACCACCGCTTGCAGCAGCCGCTTGTCGAGGTACGCCGCCGCGCTCTTGACCTGCTCTTCCAGTACCGCGCGGGGCAGCACGTGGGTGACGGCCATGCGATCGACGCATTCCCGCACGAAGGGGTTGCCGGGGTCTTGGATTCGCTGGCCGGTCTCGACCAGGAAATCAATGATCTCCGCCAGCGGGACGTTGAGCAGCGGCGGCACCTGGGTCCGCGGGTGCACCAGCCGGTCCAGATCAATCCGTGGCGTCGCGAAGGCGACGCCCAGGTCGCGTGAGCGGTGGACGGCATCCTGGCCCTCGAGCAGTTCGCCGCGCGCGAAGAACGGCGCCGAGACTACCGCGTCCACGGGCTTGAGGTCGGTGTTCATCGCGTTCACGACAGGCCTCGCACGTAGGCGTCAACGGTGCCAGCGCAGCCGAGCTTGTCGTCCCCCACTTTGACGTCCGCGTAGCGGACGATGTTGTTGCGCACCGACGCTCCCTTGCGGCCACAGGCGCAGGGACTGAAATCGAGGGAGATCTTGTCGCCGGTGATGACTCCGCCCCAGCGCCCGTCGAGGGAGAGATCGCAGAACGCCGCCCGGCCTTCGATTTCACCACTCTCGTGCGGCAGCAGGTTAGCGCCTTCCTCGTCCAGGACCAGGGGAACGAGCCACGGCGGCACGTGATAGCGGTCGCCCTTCTGGCATTTAGGCATGCCGGAATTGAGCTCCTGCATGGAGTAGTTCTGGAAGTCCCGGCTGGCCGGGATATTGAACGTCTGGTGGACAAACTCCTGGTAATCCGGGGGCAGCTGTGCGCGCTTGAGCCCGCCGCCGACATAGATGCAGTTATCGGGGTGGAAGTCCTTGGCCGAATACCCCATGTCGCGGACGATCTTGGCCACCTGGTAGAGCGCGTTCCACAGCCCGGCGATATAGAGCTTCTCGTCCCGGTACCTGATGAGCGCGTGCGCGCCCGCGATCATCGCTTTGTCGAGCGTTTCCTGCCGCACCTTGGCGGTCTGCTCGTAATCGGCCAGTTCCGCGGGCAGTGCGGTGCCGTCGGCGATCTTCTTGCGGAGCACGATCATCTTCGTGAGCGACCCGACGGTGATCGCCGGGACCGGCAGCCGGAACCTCTCCTTAGCCGGGTCACCGAAAGCCTCCTGCTGGGCCTCGCCGATGACCAGGTTCTTCGGGACAGCGGCCGTGGGCGCGAGGCCCATCATGCGCCGGTCCCGCGTCGGCTGCACGCCAGAGCCCCAGGAAAAGACGCTGACCGTGTCTTTGCGCGACCAGTCCATGTCCTTGTCAGAAGCCAGCAGCATGGCCGACTTGCCAGTGGTTCCGCTGGAGCAGGAAACATAGTGCCCCTTGGCCTGCAGCCGTTCGATCCAGTCGTCGATGCCGGTGACGTCCGAGATCTCGACCGGACTGATCGGATAAGGCGAGACGGTGCCCAGCCACTTGCCGAGACGATCCCACCGCTCCTCGATCAGGAAGTTTTCCGGGTAGCTCTTGTACACGGTGTGCGGGAACAGCAGCGGCACGATGTCCGCACGGCCGCGTACCTCGGTGATGCCTGCCTCGCGCGCCCGGTGGCCGAGCAGCTTGATGCGGTCCTTACGCTCCTGAAACCGCTCGTTAAGCGCCGCCACCTGCGTCTCGCGCAGTTCGGCGGCCGAGTAGTCAAAGCGGTCCTCAGCGGTAACCAGCCCCAGCAGCTTCTCGGTCGCTGAACTCACTGAGCCATCCTTCCGTGGGGTCGTCGCCAGACTGGAAAAATGGCAACGCATGTGTATCATTATGGGCGTAGCGGATGATTGCGCAAGAGGAGACTTTGGCGAGGCCGATTTGACCCAGGTAACCCCCACCATGCGCCGCGGGGCAGGGCGCCCCACCCGCGAGCAGGCCGAAGCGCGCCATCAGGAACTGCTTGACGCCGCACTGGACCTGTTCCTCGAGCGCGGTTTCGAGCTGACCACGATCGAGATGGTCGCCACGCGGGTCAGCATGACCAGGCGCACGGTCTATGCCCTCTATCCCGATAAGGCCGCGCTGTTTCGCACCGCTGTGCAACGCGCCATCGAGCGGCAGATCGTGCCGCAGGACACGCTGGCGGGGTTCGACAAAGGCGACCTCACGGAAACGCTGGAACGGGTCGCCCGGCTGCGTATCGCCCAGGTGATGACGCCGAACGGCCTGCGCCTGCAGCGCATCATCAACACGGAGAGCTACCGCTTCCCCGAAATCTTCACCGCCAACCTCGAGCAGAGCGCCAAGCCGGTGCTTGAATTCGTCGCCGGCGTCCTCGACCGTGCTGCCGCGGCCGGCCGAATCTCACCCACCGACTCCGGTTCCGCCGCCTCCGCCTTCATGAGCATGGTGGTCGGCGGTCAGGTGCGCGCGATCGTCAGCGGTCGCGTACCGACGCAGGCGGAACTGGACAGGAAGGTCCGCTTCACTGTTCACCTGCTGCTCGACGGCCTCCGGCCGCGCGAAGACGATCAGGGGAAAGCACCGTGAGAATCGATGCGAGCAGGCACGTGGCGCTCGTCACCGGAGCCAGTTCAGGCATCGGGAAGTCGGCCGCCGTCAAGCTCGCGGCGCTCGGCTGGCAGGTCATCGGCGTCGGCCGCGACCCGGAGCGCAGTGCCGCCGCCGAAGCGGAAATCGCCGCCGCGGCACCAGACGGCGGCTTCACGATGGTGCGCGCCGACTTCACCGTGATGGCTGAGGTCAAACGCGTGGCCGACGAGGTAACGACCCGAACCGGGCGTCTCGATGTCCTGGTCAACAACGCGGGCGGCGTGCGGGACCGTCAGGTCATCACCGCCGACGGCACTGAGGCGACGTTCGCCGCCAACCACCTCGCTCCCTTCCTGCTGACGCGGGAGCTGATGCCGTTGCTCAAGGCGAGCTCGGCCAGCCAGCCGCCGGGGACGACGCGGGTGATCGCCGTGTCGTCGAGCGCCCACCGGGTGGTCAAGGGACTCAACTGGGACGACTTGCAGAGTCTGGACGACTTCCGCGCCACCCCCGCCTACTGCCGGGCCAAGTTCGCCAACATCCTCTTCACCCGTGAGCTGGCACGCCGGTGCGGCCCGGACGGAATCGTCGCCCAGGCCATGCATCCCGGCACGGTCGCCAGCAACTTCGCCTCGCACGGCGACGAGGTACTGCGGACGCACATGGCTACGACCGACACCGTGCCGCCCGACGAGCCGGCCGAGACGCTGGTCTGGCTTGCCACCGAGCCCGAAGGGGGCCGCGACGGCGGGCGCTACTTCTACCGGAAGGCAGAAGAAACGCCCGCTCCCGGCGCCCAGGACGACGCCGCCGCCAGGCGGCTGTGGGCGGAAAGCGAGACTCTGCTGTCCAGGCTCGGTTTCTAGCCTCAGCAGCATCATGAGGAGCTCGGCACGCGGAGAGGCGAAACCCCGACTGGCTTATCTCTGCCGGTAGGCAGTGGAGCGGTGCTGGATGTCCTGCACCGCCACAAGCACTGTTACGGCAGCTGTAGTTCGTTACGGCTATGGCACTCCGTCGGCGTAGGCATGCCAGCGTTGGTGGGCCTCTGCAGTTCGGGGGCGCGGGCGCGGAGGGCGGCGACGGCGGTGGCGGGGTCGCCGGCGTAGAAGCGGAAGACGCGGGCACGGGCCTGCTTGCCCAGCGGACGCGTGAATGTCACCGGCCGGCCGAGTTCCACGGTGACTGTCGTCTGGCCGCCTTGGGTGAGGTCGGCGCATCCGTCATCGTCGACTGCCCCCTTCTTCCCGCGCGCGGTCCGGCGCTCGACCCGGACGGCGGCGATGTCCTGCCCTGGGATCCGGATGTCGAGAAGGGCGCCGGAGCGCAGCCGCAGCGAGCCGTCCGCGCCGATGACGTGAGGACGGACCACGAAGGAAGCGAACAGGCCAAACAGGAAGAGCACGCCCCATACGTCGAGGGCGAGCGTGATCTCGCGGACCAGCGGCCAGGGGATGAGAAAGGCGAGAACTACCGTCTCGATGACGGAAAGGTAGACGAGGGTGAGCAGGAGGCCCGCACCGCCGGACGCGTACCGGACCGCGATGTCACCCTTGCGCACGCCGTGCCGCCAGCGGCCGGCCAGCAACCGCAGGATGCTGGTGTAGAGCCGGAACTCGTGGATCATGAGCCTGAGCCCCGGGACTGACACCACGTCCGCGGCGATCGCGTAGAGGGCGGCCCGCCTGGTCAGGCCGCCGCGCCGGTAGCGGCTATAGGCCGTGGCCAACCTCGCCACCAGGAATATGAGGGGGACGGTCATCGCCAGTTCCAGGGCGAGGAGGGCCGTGGACCCGAGGCGGACTCCGGCCGCGGCGCACAGCGCCAGCAGCAGTACCCCAGCCACCCTGACCCCGATGGACCACCACACCGTCTTGCGCAGGGAACGGCTCGCGGTACGGCCCGTCATGACTTCCTCATCAGGTCGATGGCACGGCGGATC
>DASYAD010000283.1:0-6281 GCA_036501515.1 Trebonia sp.
ACTCGGCGGCTACCACATGGCCGCGGACGCCGAGTCCGACGACGCCGTGGCGACGTTGCGCGCCCGCAAGCACCGGGAGGACAAGCCGTTCGCGATCCTGGTCGCCGGCCTGGCCGAGGCCCGCCGGCTGTGCGCGGTCGACGACGCGGCGGCCGACCTGCTGCAAAGCCCGGCCCGGCCGATCGTGCTGCTGCCCCGGCGGCCGGACGCGGATGTGGCCGCGGCGACGGCACCAGGCAACCGGCAACTCGGGATCATGCTGCCGTACAGCCCGCTGCACCACCTGCTGCTCGCCCAGGTCGGCCGCCCGCTGGTCCTGACCAGCGGCAACGTCTCCGATGAGCCGATCGCCTACCGCGACTCCGACGCCCTCGAGCGCCTCGCCGGGATCGCCGACGCGTTCCTCACCCACGACCGGGCCATCCACGTCAGGACCGACGACTCGGTGGTCCGGGCCTTCGCCAGCCGTCCCCAGCTGGTCCGCCGCTCCCGCGGCTACACCCCGGAACCCGTCACGGTGCGCGGCGGCTTCGCCCGGCCGGTACTCGCGTGCGGCGCCGAGCTGAAGAACACCTTCTGCCTGGCTTCGGGGGAGCGTGCCTTCGTCTCGCATCACATCGGCGACCTGGAAAACGCGGAGACCCTTGAGTCATTTACTTCAGGTATCGAGCACTACCGTCGCCTGTTCGACATCGTGCCCGAGGTCGTCGCCTACGACCTGCACCCCGAGTACCTGTCGACCAAGTACGCGCTCGATCTAAATGACGTTGAGCTGGTGGGCGTGCAGCATCATCACGCGCACATCGCCTCGTGCCTGGCCGACAACGGCGCGGACGGGCCGGTGATCGGGGTCGCGTTCGACGGGACTGGCTACGGGTTGGACGGGACAATCTGGGGTGGCGAGTTCCTGGTCGCGGACCTTTCATCGTTTCAGCGGGCGGGGCATCTTGCGCCGGTCCCGATGCCGGGAGGCGCCGCTGCTATCCGGCAGCCGTGGCGGATGGCGGCGGCTTACCTCGACGCGGCCGGCGTTGACGCTTCGGGCCTGGACGTGGCGCGGCGTAATGCGGACCGCTGGGACGCGGTGCTCAGCCTGGCCCGCCGCGGCGTCAACGCACCGCTGACATCAAGCGCCGGCCGCCTCTTCGATGCCGTTGCCGCGCTCCTGGGCGTTCGGGATGAGATCAGCTACGAGGGTCAGGCCGCGATCGAACTCGAGCAGCTAGCCGACCCGACTGAGACCGGTGCGTACCGTGCGGGCACAGGGACACCCGGCGGCAGTCCGGGGGAAGCCGCTCCGTTCCTCATCAGCGGGGAAGACCTGATCTCCGCATGCGTCGGCGACCTAGAGCGCCGCGTACCGCGCGAACTCATTGCCGCCCGCTTTCACAACGCGATGGCCGTCCTGATCGCGGACGCCTGCAAGCTCGTCCGTGACCACCGGGGCCTGAGCACGGTCGCCCTGTCCGGTGGCGTCTTCCAGAACCAGCTGCTCCTGCACCGCACCGTCGTCCGCCTGGAGGCAGCCGGTTTCGCCGTGCTGACGCACTCCCGCGTCCCGTGCAACGACGGTGGCATCAGCCTGGGGCAAGCGGTCGTCGCGGTTCGTGATCAGTTACGGCCTTTTTAGTTGTCCACGAGAGAGGTCCGATGACGTCGACCCCGCAGGCGGCCGCGGCGAACTTCAACCCGCGCACCGAGGACAAGGTAGACACGAAGAACCCCGACCGGGGGCCGATGCGCGCTGACCATCGACGACGGGTGGCAAGAGGTCGCCGGTACCGCACTGGAGTTCATCCGCCGATTCAGCTGACCAGGGCGGCGGCGATCGCGTCCGCTACCGGGGTGGTGGGCCGGCCGGCCAGGCGGGACAGGTCGCCGGTGGTGTGCGCGAGTTCCCCGGCGGCGATGGAGGCGTCGATGCCGGCCATGATGTGCGCGAGCTGGTCGGGGAGCCCGGCGCCGGACAGCATCCCCGCGTATTCCTCGCCGGTGACGGCACGGTAGGGAACGTCGCGCCCGGACTGCCTGCTAACCTCGGCGGCGAACTCGGCGAAGCTCCACGCGGTGTCGCCGGTCAGCTCGTAGACGGTGTCCTCGTGGCCGTCACCGGACAGGACGGCCGCTGCCGCGGCGGCGTAGTCGCCGCGTGCTGCCGAGGCGAGCCGGCCGTTGCCTGCGGCGCGCACCACCGCGCCGTGCTGGAGCGCGGCCGGAATGTTCATCGTGGCCATTTCGTGGTACAGGCCGTTGCGCAGCAGGCTGTAGGGGATCCCGGAGGCGAGGATGGCGTCCTCGGTGGCGCGGTGGTCGTCGGTGACCGGGCCACTCTGGAGGCCGGGGGCACTGGTGTAGGCGAACAGCGCGACGCCTGCCTTGGCGGCCGCGCCGAGGACGGCCTTGTGCTGGGCGGTCCGGTCGCGGTGGAACTCGTTGCCCGAGATCAGCAGGACCCGGTCCCCGGCCCGCAGCAGCCCGTCGAGCGATTCCGGTGAGTTGTAGTCGGCGACCGCGATGACCATGCCCCGGGCGGCCAGGCCGGTGGCTTTGCCGGGGTCCCGGACGAGCGCGGTGACCTCGCTCGCGGGGACCTTTGCCAGCAGTTCCTCGATGACCAGGCGGCCGAGCTGGCCGCTGGCGCCGGTGACGATGATGCTCACGCGAAAACTCCTAATTTGAGATATCGTCAATTTGTCTGGACGATGGCGAGCCTATCTTAAGTTGATGGCATGTCAAGATAATGGGGTTGCCTGCATGAGCAGCCGAGAGGGACTGGCCGGGGAACGGCCCCTGCGCGCGGACGCGCGCCGCAACATGGAGAAGGTGGTGGAGGCCGCGGCGCAGGCCTTCGCCCGGGACGGGCTTGACGTTCCCCTGGAGGACATCGCCCGCCGGGCCGGCGTGCGCGCGGGCACGATCTACAACCGCTTCGGCGGCAGGGAGGGGCTGCTCGACGCGGTGGTCGCGGACGTCGCGGCCGGCTGGCTGCGAGCGGTCATCGACCGCGCCGCCGGGCAGGGCACGGCATGGGGCCGGTTCGCCGCCTTCGTGGAGGGGATGTGCGAGGAGCAGGCCGCGGACCCCGTCTTCAACGACGTCTTCTCCCGCCGCTACCCGGACGCCCCCCGCCTGCAGGCGGTCTGCGACAAGTCACTCGCCTTCGGCGCCGAGCTCATCCGCGACGCCCAGTCCTGCGGCGCGCTCCGGCCCGGCTTCTCCGCCGGTGACCTCGCGCGCATTTTCGCGGTCAATGCCTACCTCGTACGCGACCACCCGGCAGGAGACGACGGCTGGCGCCGCACCCTCCAGTTCACCCTTGACGGCATCCGCACTCAGCCAGACAGCACCGCACAGGCCGTTCTTTCGGGCCCAGTCTAGGATTCAGCCCCCGACCCGCGGCCAGACTTGATTGACTGAAGTACGTGCTGCCAATCCTGAAGAGCGAAACGGTCAACCGTCCCCCCGCTTCTGGAAAGGCCCGCGTGAGATCACGCCTGGCCGCTTACGCCGGCGCAGCCGTCGCTGCCGCGACGTTGGCGGCAGCGTTCCTGGCGCACTCCGCGCCCGCCGGAGCGAGCGTGACCGCCGCGGCCGCGCCCGCCGCCGCGAAGGTCGTCCCGTACCCGCATGGACTGGCCAGCGGCCACCCGCTCGTGCAGGCGATCACCCCGAAGACGATGACCAGTGCGGCCTGGAAAACGACGACGGGCGACGCGCCCGGCGGCTGCCCGGCCAACCCCTCGGCGGTCTCGCTCAACGCCAGCGGCTTCGCCGAGCTGACCACCACCGGCGCGGCCAACAACTGCAGCTGGATCGAATCCCCGACGGCCATGCCGACCAAGGCCGGCTACGTCTACGAGGCGGACGTCTACTTCAGCAACTACAAGGACTGGCCCGGCTTCTGGATGATCGGCAACTCCTGGCCGAACCAGGGTGAACTCGACGCGGCCGAGCCGAACTTCGGCGTCAACTACGTGACCTGGCACCAGGCCACCTGCAGCTCATCCCGGTCCGACAGCGAGGTCTCGACCAACCCCTGGGCCTACGACTGCAAGACCACGATCAAGCCGACCGGCAAGAACATCGCGCCGGGCTGGCACATCATGGACGTCGCCTGGAGCACCAACGGCCTGCAGATCTACTACGACGGCCAGCTCTACGTCTCGATCCACGAGAGCGTGACCACCGGCAAGACGGCCGACCCGATGCACCTCGTCTTCAGCGAGGGCAGCTGCGTGAACGGCGCCAACAACGAGTGCGTCGCGGGCGGCGAGGGAACGGCGGGCAACGTTCAGGTCAAGTACGTGCGGGTGTTCTCCTGAGCGCGGGCACGTTCGCCGGCGGCAAAGCCGGCCCGCTCACCTGGGACGCTGCCGACCTCAAGGAGGCCTTCGGTATACCCGACGTGCTCCCGCCGCTCCGGCTGCCTGGTGAGCAGGCACTGACTGCGCTGGCGAGCACCGCACCGCTCCTGACCGAGCTGCGCGGCCTGGCCCGGGAAGTCCGCGAGACGACGGTGCGCACCTCCGACGTGGACCCCCTCCTCGGCAGGCTAGCGGTGGAAACCGGACTGGTGGAGCAGGACGGCGGCACCCTCGTCCCAGGCGAGAATGTCGAGTGGCTGGACGACCTTGCCGACGACGTCGCTGTCCTGGAGGCCTGGGGCGATACGTTCGCGCAGGTCCTGGACACGACGCTGGATGCGGCGGGGCTGACCCAGCCGCACGTCGGCGAGGACCTGGACCTGACGGGCCACGGCATAGCCATGGTCACGACGCTGTTCCTCAGCGGCCGAGCCGGCGTTCCCGTCGCGGAGCTGTCTGCCAGCCTGAAGAGCGCAGCGGTAGCCGAGCTCTCGCAGGACGTGGCCGGGCGCCAGTGGGAGGGATGGGTCGGCGCCCACGGCGATCCAGCCCGCTTGCTGCTCGGGCAGCTCGCGAAGCTGTCAGCGGTCACCCTCGCCGAGGAGGTGGCGTTCCTGGCGCCGCTCGCCCTGTTCGCGGTCGAGGCCAAGCTGCGGGCGTCCGGCGTGCATGTCCCGGAACTCCCGCCACCCGGCGAGATGACCGCGGACGACGTGGTGCTGGTGAGCATGCTCGGGACCGAGGAGGACCTCGAGGCCGAGCTCGCTTCCTGGCTGGCGGAACGCACTTCCGAGGACGCCGCGCGGGAACTGCTCGCCTTCGCCGCGGACGAGTCCGCGGCGGTCCGGACGGCGGCGATAGCGGTCGTGTCCCGGCTCGGGGCCGCGGCCGAGCCAGCGTGGCGAGAAGCGCTCGACCGCCCGGAACTCAGCTGCTACGCGAAGCCGGCGCTACTTGCCCAGCTTGCCGACCGCAGCCCGGGTTCGGCGGTACCCGCCGAACTCAAGCTTGGCACGGAGGATTTCGCATGGCTCGTCGCGGACACCTTCGCACCGCTTACCGGCCTCGATCTTGGACGCGGGACGTTCCCGTTTGACATGACCCAACTCTGGGACGCGGGCTGGACCGTGACCCACGAGGCGGTTTTCGATGCCATGGCACGGCTCGAGCATCCAGATGCGGAAGCCGTGCTCTCCATGCTCGGCAAGCACTCGGACCAGAAGAAGATCGCCAAGGCAGCCCGCCGGGCGGCCTTCAAGGCGGCGTCCCGCCGGACTCCCCGCCGCGGATGACATCGGAACAGCCTTCAGCGGGGGAGTGGACGTGGACGCAGTGGTGGAGTGGGTGGACGCGCGCGAACGGCTGCCCAGGGACAGCGACGGGTGGCCCGTGGCAGCGGCGATATCGGGCCGCTATCCGCCCGACGACCCGGCGGCGCCCGGTTACCCGCCCGACGACCCGCAAGAGTCCGAGCAGGAGTTCTGGCTGGTGCGGCCCATGTACTTCACAGCCCGCCACGTCGCTGAGGACGGGACGGAGTACCGTGACTGCTTCGTCGACTCCGACGGTGTCGTCCGCCTGCCCTACGGTCGGCCTTGCGCCGAGCCCGTCACCCACTGGGCTGCGCTGCCCACCCTGCCGGGCATGACCGTGCACCTCGTGCTCGGTGAGGAAGCGCGAACTGCTCTCCGGAACGCCCTGGCATGAGTTGCCAATGAGCGCTGGGACTCGGCGACCTGATCGCGACCCGGCCAGTGGAAATGGGTCGTCATCAACATCTGCGGCCTGATTCCCTACCTTGGCATCGTCACGGGCGCCGTGTACGGGATCCTCGTATTCCGGAAACTTCCGAGCCGGTCCAAGAACGTGCGGCAGCAATTTGCTCCGCCGCGTTCGGGAGTGGACCAGAACCCGGCC
>DASYAD010000284.1:0-23969 GCA_036501515.1 Trebonia sp.
CAGCGGACCGCAGCCCAGCAGACCGAGGGCCAGCAGACCGCA
The DNA here is from genome assembly GCA_036501515.1 of Trebonia sp. GTDB lineage: Bacteria > Actinomycetota > Actinomycetes > Streptosporangiales > Streptosporangiaceae > Trebonia. The sequence goes on from DASYAD010000284.1 coordinate 43, forward strand.
GCCCAGCAGACCGGGGGCCAGCAGACCGCAGCCCAGCAGACCGGGGGCCAGCAGACCGGGGGCCAGCAGACCGAGGGCCAGCAGACCGACGGCCAGCAGACCGGGGGCCAGCAGAGCGGGGACGAGCAGACCGACGGCCAGCAGAGCGGAAGCGAGCAGGCCGCGGCCGAGTCGTCGGCGGGACGGCACCGGCGGACCGATCCTGAGACGCTCGCGGCCGAAGCGCCGACGCTGCCCGACCTGCCGGCCGTCCCCGGCAAGCACGCGATGCCGGGCCAGCGCAGCGGCGACGCCGACCAGGCCGAACGGAGCCGGTCCGGGACCGCCGCCCCGCAGGACGACGATCCCGGCCGGCGCTGATCAGGCGTCGGGCGCCGGGAGGTCGACTAGGTCCGCCAGGGCGGCGCGGTGCGCGCCGGGGCTGCCGAAGGCGACCGACGCGGCCTTGGCCCGCTTCAGGTAGAGGTGGGCCGGGTGCTCCCAGGTGAAACCGATGCCGCCGTGCAGCTGGACGCATTCCTGTGCCGCCAGGACGGCGACGTCAGAGCAGGCCGACTTGGCCAGCGCGACCGCCACCGGGGTGTCCTTGTCCTCGCTGGCCAGGCAGGCCGCCGCGTACCTGGAGGCGGCCCTGGCCAGCGCGATCGCCGTCCAGAGGTCGGCCAGCCGGTGCCTGAGCGCCTGGAAGGAGCCGATCGGCCGGGCGAACTGGCGGCGTTCCCTGACGTACGCGACGGTCATGTCCAGGCACCGCTGGGCCAGGCCGAGCTGCTCGGCGGCGAGGATGGCGGCGCCCGCCGACAGGCCCGCCGCCAGTGCCGCCTCGGCCGCCTGACCGACCACGACCGGCCTGGCCGGGGCGTCGTCGAGGGTGATGTCGCACAGCTGCCTGGTCATGTCGAGCGACACCAGCGGGGTGCGGTGCACGCCCGGCGCGCCGGCCTCCACCAGGTACAGGGCGCTGGGCACGCCGTCGGCGGGCACCAGCAGGATGTCGGCGGGCAGCGCGTCGGCCACGCCCCTGATCGTGCCGCGCAGCCTGACCGTGCCTGCCGCCTGGTCACGCCCGGCGACCCGGGCGGCCTTCGGGAACGGGCTGCCCGGCCTGGTCGTGGCGGTCACCGCGATCGCGGCGGTGACGCTGCCGTCCGCCAGCTGGCGCAGCAGCCCGGCGGCGGGCGAGACTGGCCTGCCGCCGGCCGCGGCGCCGCTCCCTGACAGGCTGCCTGACCCGGAGCGCCCACGGAGCGCCGCGTCGCGGACCGCCGCGGCGGGACCGGACAGCGGCTGGCTGGCGTCGATGTCAGCGGCGTCAGGCGGCGCGTCGGCGGCGGCGCTGCGGGCGGCCGACAGCAGCGCCGCGGTGGCGGCCGCGCTGCCCAGGTACGGGATCGGGGCGACCGACGCTCCGAACTGCTCGGCGGCGGCGGCCAGCTCGCGGTACGAGGCGCCCGCGCCGCCCAGTGCCTCGGGAATCAGCAGGCCGGCGACGCCGATCTCGGCCGCCACGGTCCGCCACAGGGCGCTGTCATAGGTTTCCTGGCCCTCGATGCGGGCGATGACGTCCGCCGCCGACGCCTGACGGGCGAGCAGGTCGGCGAGCGCGGCCGACAGGTCACGCTCGTCCTCGGAGTAAAGCAGGCTTGGCGCGGTCAGCCGCCCTCGTTCTGCGGACTGCTTCTGGTCTTCCCTGACGGTCGTCATCAGCGCGGCAGGTCCTTCCACGGGACGGTGGTGTCGGTGCGCGGCTCCGACGGCAGGCGCAGCACGCGGTCGGCGATGATGTTGCGGAGGATCTCCGACGTGCCGCCCTCGATGGAGTTGCCCTTCGAGCGCAGGTAGCGGTAAGCAGCGTTGCGGCCGTAGTCGCTCGAGCCGTCGCGGCGCATCGTCCAGTCGTCGTAGGTCATGCCGTCGACGCCGAGCAGCTCGGTTTCGAACCCGGAGATCTCCTGGTTGAGCAGCGCGAACGTGAGCTTGGCGGCCGAGCCCTCAGGGCCGGGCTCGCCCGCGGCGATCTGCTGGCGCAGCCGCTCGCCGGCCAGCCGCGCGACCTCGGCCTGCGCCCACAGTGACAGCAGGCGCTGGTGCAGGTCGTGGGTGCGCAGCTCGGGGTTCTTGCGCCACGAGCTGGCGGCGAACCCGATGGTGCCCGTCTCGCGCGGCACGGCGGTGGCGTTGCCGATCGAGACCCGCTCGTTCATCAGTGTGGCGTTCGCCACCTTCCAGCCCTCGCCGACCTGGCCGAGACGGCTGGCGTCGGGGACGCGCACGTCAGTGAGGAACACCTCGTTGAACTCGGCCTCGCCGGTCAGCTGGCGCAGCGGGCGGACCTCCACGCCAGGGCCGTGCATGTCGACGATGAAGTAGCTGAGCCCCGCGTGCTTGGGCACGTCGGGGTCGGTGCGGGCGAGCAGCAGGCCGCGGCGGGCGTGGTGCGCAAGCGACGTCCACACCTTCTGGCCGTTGACCACCCAGTCGTCGCCGTCCCTGACCGCCCGGGTGGCCAGCCCGGCCAGGTCGCTGCCCGCGCCGGGCTCGCTGAAGAGCTGGCACCAGATCTCTTCGCCGAGCCACAGCGGCTTCAGCCACTGCGACTTCTGCTCGTCGGTGCCGAACGCGATGATCGTGGGGGCCGCCATGCCGAGCCCGATCGGGTTGCGCCGCAGTTCGGGCTGCGGCGCGCCCGCCCGGGCGAACTCCTCGTCGGCGGCCCGCTGCAGCCCGCGGGCCAGGCCGAGGCCGCCGTGACCGACGGGCCAGTGCACGACGGCCAATCCCGCGTCGAACCTGGCGCTGAAGAACGCGGCCCGCGGGGTGACCGCCGGATCATGCTCGCCGCAGAAGGCGCGGACCTGCTCCCTGAGGTCCGCCTCTGCCTGTGTACCGCTCAACGCCACGCTCCTTTGCGCTGCCCGGCCGGGCGGGGGCGCCCGGCCGGATCCGGGTTACGAAATCGGGCCGCCAGCGGCGTACAGCACCTGGCCGGAGATGAAGCCGGCCCCCTCGCTGGCGAAGAAGGAGATGACGTTCGCGATGTCCTCGACCTGGCCGACCCGCTGCACCGGGATCTCCTTGGCCGCGCCGGCCTGGAAGTCCTCGAAGGACAGGCCGAGGCGGGCCGCGGTGGCGGCGGTCATGTCGGTCACCACGAAGCCGGGGGCGACCGCGTTGGCGGTGATGCCGAACTTGCCCAGCTCGAGCGCGAGCGTCTTGGTCAGGCCCTGCAGGCCGGCCTTGGCGGTGGAGTAGTTGACCTGGCCCCGGTTGCCCACGGCGGACACCGACGAGAGGTTGACGATGCGGCCCCACTTCGCGGCCACCATGTACTTCTGGACCGCACGGGTCATCAGGAACGCCCCCCGCAGGTGGACGTTCATGACCGTGTCCCAGTCCGCCTCGCCCATCTTGAACAGCAGGTTGTCCCTGGTCACGCCCGCGTTGTTGACGAGCACGGTCGGCTCGCCGAGCTCCGCCGCCACCTTCTCGACCGCCGCGGCGACCTGGTCGGCGTCCGACACGTCAGCCCCGACCGCGATCGCCTTGCCGCCGGCCTCCTCGATCTCGCCGACGGTGCGCGCGCCGTCGTCCTCGTGCAGGTCGAGCACGCCGACGGCCAGTCCGTCGGTGGCCAGGCGCTTGGCGGTCCCCGCGCCGATGCCGCGGGCGGCCCCCGTGACGATAGCGATTCGCTGTGGCATAACGTTAACTTTCCCTTCCTCGGCCCGACGCGTCGAGAGGCGAACGCCGGTGTTCTCGCGCCATTATTCCGGATGGCGTTCCCGACACGAACGGGTGCCGTGACAAGGACCGGTACCGTGTCAGGTGTCGGGAGCCAAGATCTGGGGGTTGGTAGCACAGTGCCATCTGTTGTCGTTCGGGGTATACGCCCGTCTCTTGCCGCACTCGCGGCCGTCGCCGGGATGGTCGCCACCGTCGCGGGATGCTCGTCGTCGTCGAGCAGCTCCACGACGTACGCGGTGGCCTCGCCCACCGCGGCCGCGTCCGACCCGGTGCCGTCGGCGTCGATGACCGCGCTCCCCGCGGCGGCCGGCCAGCTCACCGGCACCCAGCTGGAGTCGGTGCTGCTGCCAGAGTCGGACTTCCCCGAGGGGTTCGCCACCCCGACCAGCGGGCCGGTCAGCTCGGGCGGCTCGCTTACCCCGGGTAAGGCCACCTACAACCTGGCCACGATGTCCTGCGCGCTGTTCATCCAGCACCTGGGGACGACCGGGTTCGGCGAGACAGCGATGGTGTCCAGCGGCGTCTCTTCCTCCGGCCAGGCCTACGACCAGCTGATCTACCAGTTCGCGGCCGCATCGGGGGCATCTTCGTTCCTGACCGGCGTGCAGGCGCTGGCCGGGCGGTGCGCGTCGTTCAAGGCGTCCGCCAACGGCCAGACGGGCACGTTCTCGCTGAAGGCGGCCACGGGCGCCCCGGTCGGCGGTCACCCCACGGTCGAGCTGGACGAATCCGGCACCCTGGGCAGCGACAAGCTCGTGCTCGACACGCTGCTGTGCGCCAGCGGCGTGGCCGTGTTCGGCGCGGCGAGCGTCGGGGTCAGCGACACCTCGGTGCCCACGGTGCCGAGCAACGCGTCGATCGTCTGGGAGATGATGAAGCGGCAGCCGGCGGTAGCGGTCCTCGGCAGCTAGCCGGGCAGGCGGGCGGCTAGCAGCTCGGCCAGGTGCGTGCCCGGGATGCCCGCGAGCTGGTCGAGCTGGGTCCGGCAGGAGAAGCCGTCGGCCAGCACGGTCGCGCCTTCGCCCCCCTTGTCCGCGAGCGCGTCCCGCACCGCGGGCAGCAGGGCCGTCTCGGCCACCGCGACCGACACGTCGTAGTGTCCCCGCTCGACCCCGAAGTTGCCGGCCAGCCCGCAGCACCCGCCGACGGCCTTGACCGCGGCCCCGCCGTCGCGCAGCAGCGCGGCGTCGGCCGACCAGCCCATGACCGCGTGCTGGTGGCAGTGCGGCTGGGCCACGCCGGTAACACTGGACAGGTCAGGCGGCGTCCAGCCGTCGGTGGCGGTGAGCAGTTCGGCCAGGGTCTTGACCGCGCCGCTGAGGGCAGCCGCCCGCCGGTCGCCAGGCAGCAGATCTTCCGCGTCGGCCCGCAGCGCGGCGGTGCAGGACGGTTCGAGTCCGACGACGGGAATGCCCGCGTCAAGCGCGGGACCGAGGGCACGCAGCGTGCGGCGCAGCTGGCGGCGGGCGCCGTCGAGCTGGCCGGTGGAGATCCAGGTGAGGCCGCAGCACACGTTCTCGCTGGTGACCTGGACCTGGTAGCCGGCCGCCTCGAGTACCCGCACCGCCGCCTGGCCGACCTGGGGGGCGAAGGCGTTGGTGAACGTGTCGACCCAGAGCAGCACCGGGGTGCCGGCGGGCGCGGCGCCGGCGGGCGCGGCGCCGGACGGCCGGGCCGCGAACCAGCGGCGGAAGCTCTGCGGGGCGAACCGCGGCAGGTCACGCCGCGCGTCGATGCCGCCGAGCCGCTTCGCGAGCGCCGCCGCGGGCCGCAGCCGCAGTGACGCGTTCGCCAGCCGGGCCAGCCACGGCGACCGGGTGGTCAGCCCGGCCCAGCGGGGCAGCCAGCCGAGCGAGTAGTGCGACGCGGGCCGCAGCTTGCGGCGGTAGCGCTGGTGGAGCGCCTCGGCCTTGTAGGTCGCCATGTCGACCCCGGCCGGGCAGTCGGCCGAGCAGCCTTTGCAGGACAGGCACAGGTCGAGCGCCTCGGCCACCGACGGGTCGTCCCAGCCGGACACCAGCGTCCCGTTGGCCAGCTCCTGCAGCACCCGGGCGCGGCCGCGGGTGGAGTCCTTCTCGTCCCTGGTCGCCAGGTACGACGGGCACATGACGCCGCCTGCGGCGGTATTGTCCGCCCGGCACTTGCCGACGCCGGTGCAGCGGTGCACGGCGGTACTGAAGTCGCCGCCGTCGAGGGCGTAGCCGAAGCCGAGACCGCGGCGCAGCGGCAGCGCCAGCGGTACCCGCAGGTCGGCGTCGAGCGGCGCCGGGTCGACGATGACGCCGGGGTTCAGCACCCGGTCCGGGTCGAACAGGTGCTTGACCGCACCCATCAGCCCGACCGCTTCTGCCGAGTACATCAGCGGCAGCAGCTCGCTGCGGGCCCGCCCGTCGCCGTGCTCGCCGGACGCCGAGCCGCCGTAGGAGGCGGCCAGCTTCGCCGCGTCCTCGGTGAACGACCGCAGTACGCCGGGACGGTCGCGCAGCGGGAAGTCGATCCGCACGTGCATGCAGCCGTCCCCGAAGTGCCCGTACATCAGCCCGTCGAGGCCGTGCGCGCCCATCAGGGCCTCGAGCTCGCGCAGGTAGGGGCCCAGCGACGCGGGCGGCACGGCCGAGTCTTCCCAGCCCGGCCAGGCCGGTGCGCCGGCCGGGGTGCGGCCGCCGAGGCCCGCGCCGTCCTCGCGGATCCGCCACAGCGCCGCCGCCTGCGGGCCGGTGAACACGGCGCTGTCCAGGCACCCGCCGTCGGCGGCGAGCCTCCTAGCCGCTTCGACCGCCTCGTCGGCGGTGGCGCCCGCGGTCTCCGCGAACAGCCACCCCTCGCCGCGCGGCAGGCCGGGCACCGCGCCCGGGCCGCGGCGGGAGCGGAACAAGTCCACCATCCGCGAGTCCAGGCCTTCGAGGGCGACCGGCAGGTGCGGCAGCAGGCCGGGGACGGCGTCGGCGGCGGCGGGCATGTCGGGGTAGCCGAGCACGGCCAGCGCGGTCGCGCGGGGCGCGTCCACCAGCCGGACGGTCGCGCCGAGGGTCAGCGCCAGCGTCCCTTCCGTCCCTGACAGGAACTTGGCGACGTCGAAGCCGTTCTCCGGCAGCAGGTGCTCGAGCGAGTAGCCGGACACCTGCCGGGTGAACCGGCCGAACTCGGTCCTGATCAGCGGCAGGCCGCGCCCGGCGAGGGCGTCGAGCGCGGACAGCAGCGCCGCCTCAGGCGCGCCGGCCGGCGGCCGCTCGCGGCCGTAGCGGCGGGCCGTGAAGCGCGTTCCCGTCGCGGTCACCACGTCGAGTTCGACCACGTTGTCGGCGCTGCGCCCGTAGCGCAGCGCTCGCGAGCCGCAGGCGTTGTTGCCGATCGCGCCGCCGATCGTGGCCCGCGAGTGGGTGGACGGGTCGGGGCCGAACCGCAGGCCGTGCGGCGCCGCGGCGGCGGTGACCGCGTCGAGCACGGTGCCCGGCTGGACGACGGCGGTGCGCGCCTCCTGATCGACCGAGATCACCCGGTTCAGGTGCCGCGACAGGTCGAGGACGACGGACGCGGACAGCGCGTTGCCGGCGATCGAGGTGCCCGCGCCGCGCCCGGTCAGCGGCACGCCGAGCTCGCGGCAGACGGTGAGCGCGGCGATCACCTCGTCGGCCGACCGGGGGAAGGCCACGACCGCGGGCACCACCCGGTAGTTGGAGGCGTCCGAGGAGTACTCCGCCCGCCGCCTGGTGCCGGTCTCGACCTCGGACAGCCCGGCCATGCGGAGCGCGGCCGCCAGCTCCGCGGGCGATGCCGCTGAGCCGCCTGAGCCCGGCGAGCCGGCCGAGCCGGGTGAAGCGAGCGGGTCGGGCGAGGTCGCGGCGGGCGTGGTCACCATTTACGCAAGCGTAACGGGAACCGCCTGCCGCCGGTGCGCCGACTCGGTGGCCGCCGCTGCGCGGCGTCGGGCGCGGGCGTCAGGCGCGGCGGAAGACGTAGACGTCGTCCCTGTCGAAGACCTCGACGTACCCGTCGTGCGGGTACAGCGTCTGGATGAAGGCCGGCACGTTGCCGATCGCCGGGCTGTAGCCGCTGTCGGCTCCGTCGAAGACGACGTACCTGGTCAGCGGGTTGCCCGCGTTCCCGATCCAGAACGTGTCGGTGCGCGCGGCCAGCGGGGCGAGCAGGTCGAGGGTGGTCTGCACGGTGACACCGTCCGGCACGACCGCCATCGCCGCGTCGGCGGCCGCCACGTGCGGGCTGAGCTGGTACGTCGAGCCTTGCCAGAGGCCGCTCAGCGGGAACTGGAAGGCCAGCGCGACGGTGACCGCGGCCATCATCGCGCCGCCGTGCCTGGCCAGGCCGGAGCGCGCGGCCGCGACCGCACCGCGCACCGCGGGCACCCGGTCGCCAGGCACGGTGCCTTCCAGCACGGTGCCGCCGGTGCCTTCCAGCACCGTGCCGCCGGTGCCGCCAAGCACCGTGCCGCCGGTGCCGCCCAGCACCGTGCCGCCGGCGCCTTCCAGCACCGTGCCGCCCGCCGCCGCGCCGGCCGTCGACCGGCCTGCGCGCAGCCGCGCGATGGCCTCGGCCGCCGCGATGAACAGGATCGGCATCAGCGTCGCGTTGTAGTGCCAGCTGGTGCCCCAGTAGGCGGTGTTGGTCGAGGTGAACCGCAGCGCCAGGCTTGGCAGCGCGAGCAGGGCGGCCGGCGAGCCGAGGGCCGCGAAGGCCGTCGGCAGCAGCAGCAGGAACAGCGTCTGCAGCTTCACCGGCCAGCCTGCCGCCGTCTGGCCGATCAGCCCGCCGACGGTGAACGACTGGTTGCCGCCGACGACCCCGCCGTCTTTCCAGTAGTAGTAGTCGTGCAGCGGGTTGAAGTGCGGGATGATCACGGTGATCGCGAGCATCGACCACAGCAGGCCCCAGCCGACGAGGAACAGCCCGCCCCACAGCGCGACCCGGCCGCTGCCCCAGCTGCCGTCGCTGAACTGGCCGTCGACGTGCTGGCCTTCCGAGTGCTCGCCGTCGTGGACGGTGAAGTACGTCAGCCGCGCCCGCCAGCCGCCCGTGGCCGACGGGACCAGCGCGCTCAGGCCGAGCAGCAGCCCGATCGCGGCCACCGTGAACCCCTGGTCTTCCTTGACGAACACCAGCGGCACGGCCCAGCCGACCGCGGCCAGCGGCTTGCGGCGGACCAGGGCCGACAGCGAGAACGCGAGCAGCGGCACGGCCAGGGCGATCTCATGGAAGTCGTAGTCGGTCATCTGCTGCAGGCCCCAGGAGAAGCCGTAGGCGAAGCCGATCAGGCGCCCGGTGTTCCGCCCGGTGAGCGCCGTCGCGGCCGCGGTGACCGGGAACACCGACAGCGCGGCGAAGGCGGCCTGAAAGAACAGCAGCGTGGCGGGCGACGGGACCAGCCGGAAGAACGGCGCCAGCACCGCGACCGCCACCTGGAAGTGGTCGCCGAGCAGGTCGAACCCCGGTCCGCGGACGTCGACGACAGGCGCGTGCAGCTGGGACAGCTGCTTGACGTACTCGGTGTAGATCGCCAGGTCCCACGAGGTGGGCGACAGCCGCAGCAGCCGCAAGAGCGAGATGACGAAGTACGCGCAGAACACCGTCGCCGCGACCGCCCAGGTCACCGGGTCACGCCAGGCAGGGCCCGGCCGCATCGCTGGCGGCGCGCCCGTCACGGGCCGCTCGCGGCGCTCCCCCAGCACGCCCCGTAGCCTACCGTGGCCGGCCTGCATCGACGCGCCTCAGACGAGCAGCAGTTTGGCGACGCGGCGGCCGGCCAGGGCGAGCCCCGCCACCCCGAGTGCCAGCAGGTAGGCGGCCCGCCAGGCCAGGTCGGGTGAGGGCACGCCGAGCACCAGGTCGCGCAGGATCACCACGCCCTGGTACAGCGGCGTCCACTGCACGATGTCGGCGACGACCCGCGGGTAGACAGACAGCGGGTAGAACGTGCCTGAGAACAGGAACAGCGGCGCCGAGACGAGCAGCACGTAGTCGAGGTCCTGCCAGGACTTCATGTAGGTGGTGAAGAACACGCCCATCGAGGCGGTCGCGAAGCTGATCAGGGCGGCCGCGGGCAGCGCAAGCAGCGCCCACGGCGATTCGACGAGCCCCAGCGCGGCGATCACGACGAGGAACGTGAACGAGTAGATCATCCCGCGCAGCACCGCCCAGCCGATCTCGGCGAACGCGACGTCCCGCGCGCCAAGCGGGGTGGCGAGCACGGCGTCGTAGAGCTTGTCGAACTTCAGCCGGCCGAAGATGTTGTAGGTCGAGTCGGCAAGCGCCCCGTTCAGGGCCGAGACCGCGAGCAGTCCGGGCGCGACGAACTCGCGGTACGGCACCGGCCCGCCGCCGGGCCCGGTCACGGTGCCGACCAGCCCGCCGATCCCGACACCGACCGACAGCATGTAGAACAGCGGCTCCGCGACCCCCGCGACCACCAGCAGCCACATCCGCCGGTACAGCCGCGCGTGCCGCTCGATCAGCCGCAGCCCGAGCACCCCCGGCACGAACCGGGAAAACCCCGATGCCGATACCGAACGGGGGCGGCTGACAGTGGTCACGCCCGCCTCCCCTCGATCGCCGGCCGTCGCTCACCCAGTCGCCGCTCACCCAGTCGCCGCTCACCCAGTCGCCGCTCACACATAGAGCCGCCTCCGGTAAGCGCGGTTACCCCACCACAAGCCCGCGCAAGCCAGCGCGGCGAGGTAGCCCACGTGGATCGCGGCCGCGCCCAGGTCGAGCGTGCCCAGGCTGAGCCCGCGGCACAGGGCGGCCCCGTGCCACAGCGGCGTGGCGTAGGCGAGCGGCCTGATCCAGCCGGGCAGCTGGCTGATCGGGAAGAACGTGCCCGAGAACAGCATCAGCGGAATCGCGCCGAACCTGATCGGGTAGTTCATCGCCGTCTCGTGCTCGAGGTTGACCGTCCAGGCGGCCGTCGCCGCGGCGAACGACAGCCCGAGCAGCACCGCGGCGGGCAGCAGCAGCACCGCCCAGGGCGACTTGATCAGCCCGAACGCGGCCATGAAGACCGTGAAGCAGGCCGAGTTCAGCGTGATCGACATCGCCATGAACAGCAGGTGGCCGCGGTAGATGTCGCCAGGGCTGAGCGCCGTCGCCCGGGAGGCGAGGTACACCCCGGTCCAGCGGGTGGCGCCGTAGACCGGGTACAGCGCGTTGGACAGGCCCGAGTTCATCGCCTGCACCGCCAGCACCGCCGGGGCGACGAACTCCACGTAGGACACCCCGCCGATGGCGGCGGTGCCGTGCTTGTCGACTAGCGAGCCGAGCCCGTACCCCATCGCGCCCAGGTAGCACAGCGGGCCGAGCACGGACGACCAGACGGAGCCGCGCCAGGTACGGCGGTAGGCAAGCAGCCAGAACCGGAACGCGCGGACCGCCTGCGTCCACGGGCCGGGGACCCGGGGCAGCGCGGGAAGGGCCGCGTGCGGCGCGGCCATCGTCTGCTCGGTCATCTAACCGGCCCTGCTCGCCCGTCGACCCTGCTCACTCATCGACCCGGCCCTAGTCAATGAGGGTCCGGCCGGTCAGGTGCAGGAAGACGTCTTCGAGGGTCGACCGCCGGACCAGCTCGGTGACCGGGTGCACGCCGGCCGCGTGCACCCGGTCGAGGAACTTGTCGCCGTCGGCCGCGTAGAGCAGGACGCGGTCCGCTGTCAGCTCCATCCGTTCTGGCGCCAGGTCCTTGATCTTCGCCGTCGCGTCGTCCTGCTCCCCTGGCGCGAGCCGCAGCTCAAGGACCTCAGCGCTGGAGTACTCGGCGATGAGGTCGCGCGGCGCGCCCTCGGCGGCGATCTTGCCGTGGTCCATGACAACCAGGCGGTCGCACAGCTGCTCGGCCTCGTCCATGTAGTGCGTGGTCAGGATCAGCGTCACGCCGCGCTGCTTGAGCCGGAACAGCCGGTCCCAGACGACGTGCCTGGCCTGCGGGTCGAGCCCCGTCGTGGGCTCGTCGAGTATCAGGATGTCGGGCTCGTTGACCAGGCTCCTGGCGATGGTCAGGCGCCGTTTCATGCCGCCTGACAGCGGTTCCACCCGGTCGTCGGCCCGCTCGGCGAGCTGCACGAAGTCGAGCAGCGCGTCGGTCCGCTGGTTGATCACGCGGCGCGGCAGTCCGAAGTAACGCCCGTAGACGAGCAGGTTCTCGCGCACGGTGAGCTCGTTGTCGAGGGTGTCCTCCTGGGGCACCACCCCGAGCCGCGACCTGATCGCGGCCCCGTCTCGCACGGGGTCGCCACCCAGAATGGTAAGATCACCTTCTGTCGGCGGAGAGACACAGCCGAGCATGCGCATGGTCGAGGATTTCCCGGCGCCGTTCGGGCCGAGGAAACCAAACGCCTCGCCACGGAAAAGATCAAAGTTGATCCCGTCCACGGCGGTGAAGCCGCCAAACTTCTTCGTCAGTCCTCGGGCGCGAACAAGTACCTCGGGCACCCGAAGAGGCTACCCGGCAGCCGGGGGGATTCCGAATGGTTTTGCGGTCTGACCTGAGTGAAGCGAGTTAGCCCGGGTAAAGTGCAACAACATCACGTTTGGCCGGCCCCGTTCGCAGCGTCGGCGTCCGCTCCCGCGAGAGGAACTGAGCCAGTTGAGTGTGATCCGCGATCTCTATCTCCGGTTCCGGGTACTGATCCACGAGGTTGGCAAGTTCGGCATCGTGGGCATCTGCAGCACGATCCTCACGTACGTCATCCTGAACGCGATGTACGGGCACACCGGGCCGACGACCGCGATCATCGTGGCCAACGCGATCGCGACGGTCTTCGCCTACCTGGGCAACCGCTACTGGGCGTTCAAGCACCGCAAGACGTCGAACATGCGCCGCGAGACGGTGCTGTTCGTGTTCTTCAACGTGGTCGGCACGCTGATTCAGACGGCCTTCGTTGACGCCAACCACTACTTGCTGCACAACACGGACCGGCTTTCGTTCAACGTCGCGACCGTGGTCGGCATTTTCTTCGCGACCTTGTTCCGGTTGTACTGCTACCGCAAGTTCGTCTTCAGCTCGACGCCCCCGCCGCCCGACGAGCAGGCCGCCGAGCTCGCGGTGTCGGTCATCAGCCAGTAGCCGCTCGCACCTAGCAGCTGCTGGTGCCGTCAGTCAGGCCGAGCGGCGCGTTCAGCGCCTGCTGGCCCTGGGCGCTGGTGAGGTCGCCGACCGCGACCATCCGCGCGATGACGTGCTCGAGGCGGATCCTGGCGTTGTCCGGGTCGCTGATCGGGTCGTCGGCACTGGGCGCGTTGACCACCCCGGCCAGCATCGCGCCCTGGGTGACGGTCAGGTCCCCGGCCGGGTGGCCGAAGTAACCGCAGCTCGCCGCCTCAAGGCCGTAGAACCCGTGCCCGTAGTAGGCCGCCTCGGCGTACAAGTCGAGAATCTGCTGCTTGGAGTAGGTGACGTTCAGCTTGAACGCGAGCACGACCTGCTTGACCTCGGCCCGGAAACCAGTCTCACCCGGGGTGTAGAGCAGCTTGGCGAGCTGCTGCTCGAGGGACGCGCCGCCCTGGTCGGTGCCGCCGGTCATCGCGGCCCAGATCACCCGGCCGATGGCGAGCGGGTCGACACCAGGCTCGCTGTAGAACCGGTGGTCCTCGGTGGCCACCAGGGGCCGGGCGAAGTTCTCCGGCACGTTCGGGCCCGGGTAGGCGATACCGTGCTCCTTCGCCTGCGCGGCCGCGAGCGCGGTGGCCTCGCTGGCGGACGGCGTGACCAGCCACAGCCCGCCGGCCAGCAGCGCGATCACGACGATCAGCGTCGCCAGGGCGACCAGCGCGCGCTTGAGGTACCGGCGCCGGCGGCCCGGCCGCGGACGCCCGCCACGCGGGACCGGCTCAGCCGGCTGCGCCGGCTGCCGGGAAAACGGCCTCGTCGTACCCATCGGCCCCGATGCTAGCCGGGCGTTGCCAGTGGTCACGGCCGGCATCCCGTTCTGGTTACCGGAAAGGGGGATGGATGCGCTATCGTATGAACGCTGGTCGGCGTTGTCGGCAGGCGATCGGGATGTAGCGCAGTTTGGTAGCGCATCTGGCTGGGGGCCAGAGGGCCGCAGGTTCAAATCCTGTCATCCCGACCACGTGGCAGACGTTTTTCGAACGCATAAGCGTAATGTCGTAGCTCATCGTTACGCTGCCAGTATGAACCGGCCAATTTCCGTTCCGCAGCCGCCCTGGAGCGACAGCCAGCTCGCTGACGCGGTCAAGTCGTCAACGAACTGGCGAAGCGTGCTGCTCCTGCTGGGGTTCGGGGATCGTTCACGCTCTGCGTACGCGGTTCGCGTCGTCCGGCGCCGCGCGGATGAACTTGGCCTGGACTCGTCGCATTTCCGCGGTAAGCGCCTGTGGTCGGATGCCGAGCTCAGAGATGCCGTCACCGAAAGCCAGTCGTGGCAGGAAGTCCTGTCGCGGCTGGGGCTATCAACCGTGGGCGGCGGCAATCCCAAGCCTCACGTTAAGAGCCATGCCGTGCGACTCGGTTTGGAGACCAGTCACCTCGACCGGGTTAGCCACGCCGGCCGCGCGCCGGCCGCCCCGCTCGCTTCTGAAACCGGACTGCCGGCCCAGCTTAAATACTTGCGCGTTGCCGCGGAAACCCTGGCTGCCACCTGGTTCTCGCTGCGGGGTTGTGCGGTTTCCCTGCCCACCAGGCCGACGGCCTACGATCTGCTGGTCGATACCGCTGTCGGCATCAGCCGGGTCCAGGTCAAGACGACGACGTACACGTCCAAAGATGGCTGGCAAGTCGGGGTGGGCCACCACCCCGACACCCACTCCAAGAAGGGACGGGTGATGGCTTATGACCCGGATGAGATTGACCTGTTCTTCATCGTCGACGGGGACATGACCATGTACCTGATCCCGAGCCGGGCCATTGCCGGACGGGTCGGCATCCTGCTGCGGACCTACGCGAAGTACATCGTCGGCAATGCCCGCGGGCTGCTGGACGCGCCGGCCGGAGCAGGCACCGCGCGGGCGGCCGCACCGGCGTGAGAAGGTGGCACCGGGCCGGGATCGTCTCCGCTGATCCCTGAACAGTGATCACTGACCCGTGATCTCTGGCCCGTGATCGCTGACTGGTGACCGCTGACCCGGCGGACGGAAGGAGCTTCGGTGGCTGACGTTGAGGCGTGGCTCGGGGACGTGGGACTCGCGCTCGGGGTGCCGGCGGCGGAGGTGCTGCCGCCGGAAATGCGGGAGGCGATGCTCGGGCTGACGGGCGAGATCGCGCATAACGTGGTGCGGACGGCGGTGCCCTGGACGAGCTACCTGATGGGGGTCGCCGTGGGCCGCGGCGCCGCGCCAGAGGAGGCGCTACGCATCGTAACCGAGCTAGTCGCAGGCGTTTCTACTAGCGAGTAGTAGCCAAAAGTAACGATTATCCCCTATTATCCTGCGGTTTTTCCGCCATTCGCAGGTGTAGGACGTTACTCTCCGTGGAATGACCCCCCCGTTATCTGAGCCAGATCGGGGGAAGATCAGTGCCACCCACCAAGAGCACCGCGGCCAAGGCCGCTCCGGTGCGGATCGCGGGTTCCAGCCGCGCCGCAGCCGGCGCGAGCAAGACCGCCGGCGCCGCGAAAACCGCTCGTGCCGCGAAGCCCGCCGCCGCCAAGTCCGCGGCCAGCACGCGGCCCGCCGCCAAGACCGCCAGCGGGGCGCGGCCGACCAGCGGGGCGCGCACCACCAGCCCGGCGCGGACCACGACCGCCAAGACCGCCGCATCCAAGAACACCGCGGCCAAGAGCACCAGTCCTGCCCGGGCGACCAGCCCGGCCGGCACCGCGACCGCCGCCCGGACCGCCGGCACGGCGCGGAGCACCAGCACGCGGACGGGGAGCACCGCCGCCAGGCGGACGACCGCGCGGAGCACGTCAGCATCGGTGACGCCCCGGACGGTGTCCACCGCCGCGACGCGGGTGACGTCCGCCGCGTCGAAGCTGAACACGGCCGCGTCCCAGGCCGCGGTCTCGGCCAAGTCGCTGACCGGCGCGCTCAGCGCGATCAGCACGGCCACCAAGGCGCTGGAGACGGCGGTGACCTCGCTCAACAACGCCGCCAAGACGCTGGCCACCACGCCGGCCAAGCCGGCCGCCGCACCGCGGGCCACCGCGTCGCGGACTGCCACCGCGAAGGCCAGCACCGCGAAGGCCAGCACGTCCAGGACCGGCGCCGCCGCCAAGAACGGCACCGCCGCCAAGGCCGGCACCGCGCGGACCGGGGCTCCCAGGAGCAGCTCGGCCAGGTCCGTGGGCGGAACGGCCACGGCCAGGACCGCGCAGAAGGCCGCTCCGGCCAGGACCGGGTCCGCTGCCGCGATGCCGGGCACCGCGGCCAGGGCCGCGGGCGCTAAGCCGGCCGCCAAGTCGGCGAGCGCGACCGCTGGCGGCGCAAAGCCTGCCGGATCGGCCGCGACCGCCAAGGCGGACAGCCCGAAGGCCGGCGACGCCAAGGCGAGCGGGTCGGCTAAGCACGGCAAGGCGGCGAAGAAGGCGGCGAAGGCCGACAAGGCGAAGGGCAAGGGCGCCAAGGCCAAAACGGCCACGGCCAAGACGAACGGGTCAGCCGCCGCGACGCCCGCCGGGCCCGCCAGCGGACGGTCCGCGCGGCCGTCGACCAACGCCAACGGCATCACCCAGACCGCGGCCCTCACCCCGGGCGCCGAGCCCGACGACGTCCTCGCGGGCCTGGTCAAGTAACCCGGCGCGCCACGCTGACGGCGGCTGACGGCTGGCGGCGCGGTGCGGCCGGCGCTCCCAGCGCCGCCGCTGATTCCCGTGCCTGCCGGGAAACCGGAAGAGCGGGACCGTCCGGGGTGTTGGATAGGAACATGGCTATCGACGGTGATTACGTGCCGAGCCCGGCGGCGTGGGTCCGGGACCAGGTGGAAGAGTACGAGGGATCCGGCGGGACCGCGGGGACGACCCTGCGGGACACCGGGCTCGCCGTGGTGATCGTCACCAACCGCGGCGCCAGGACCGGCGCGGTGCGCAAGACGCCGCTGATGCGCGTCGAGCACGAGGGCTCGTACGCCGCGATCGGTTCGAAGGGCGGCGCCGCCGAGAACCCCGTGTGGGTCTACAACCTGCGCAAGAACCCGCGGGTGGTGCTGCAGGACGGGGCCCAGACGCAGGAGATGACGGCGCGCGAGGTGACCGGCGACGAGCGCGCGCTCTGGTGGGAACGGTCGGTCGCGGCCTACCCGCCGTACGCGGAGTACCAGCAGAAGACGGACCGGCTGATCCCGGTCTTCGTCCTCGAGCGGACCTGACCACGCCAGGTCCGCACCGGGCCGGCTGACCAGCCTCGGCCCGGCGGCGGCTAGCGGGCGGCCCTGGCGAACGCCAGGGCCCGCGCGTGGTCGGCCCGTAGCCAGTCTTCGGTCAGGCGGGCGTCGGCGATGTCGGCGCCCGCCTCGACCGCGTCCAGGTAGGCGAGGTCGGCGGCGAGACGGCGGCGGAACTCGCGCTCGTCGCCGACCTGACCGTGTCCGGGAACGACCGTCCGCACACGGCCGATGCCGGCCAGCAGGTCCAGGCCCGCGCGGTAGCGGCCGAAGGGATCCGCCGTCTCCAGGTCGGGCAGCGGGATCTCGATGTCCGAGACCATGTCGCCCGCGATCAGCAGCCCGGTGCCCGGCAGGAAGACCGCGCCGTGTCCCGGCGCGTGACCATCGTGGGGGTAGACGACGGCGCGCGGGCCTGCCCAGTCGATCTCAACCCCTCGCAGCGGCTCCACCACGGCGAACAACCCCAGGTCGTGGCCGGGGGCGGCCTCTTCCACGGCGCTGACCAGCCCGCGCCGCTCGCGCACGGCGACGGCACAGGCGCCCGGCGTCGCGTACCGCGGCGCCGTCCCGAGCGCCGCCGACCACAGCAGGTGGTCCCAGTGCGGGTGGGTCGACCAGGCGGCCGCCGCCCGCAGGCCGCGCTCACTCAGCCAGCCGGCCAGCGCGGTCAGGTCGGCGACGCTCACGGCCGGGTCAACGAGCAGGCAGCCGCCGTCCGCGCCGGCCACGATCGTGGTGGTCGTGGTGTACATCGGCGCGGTCGCGACGTAGACGCCTGGCGCGACCTCGGCCGGCTGTGCGCTCATCCGCGCTTGGCCGGCTTGACGCCGGCGGCGCACAGGGTCAGCCCCTGGCCGGCCGGCTGCGTGCCCGGCGTCCCCTGCCGTTGGCTGACCCCGGGCGGTTCCAGCTCGAGGCCGGCGAAGAACGACGCCAGGTCGTCCGCCGTGAACGCGCCGGTCCAGGTGAAACCGGGCATGCTGGCCTCACCAGGCACGGCGGTCGCGATGAGGTGGCTGCCCGCGGGCAGGGCGCGGACCAGGATGCCGCCCACGGCACGGGCGGTGCCGGGGTCGAGCGCCTGGACGATCAGCGCGAGGACCAGGCCGACGGGCCGGGTGAAGTCGATCAGCCCGCGGACGTCGGCGCTGGCCAGGATCGCCTCCGGCTCGGCCAGGTCACCGGCGACGTAACGAACCCCGGCGGGCACCAGCGCCGCGCCGTGCTGCACGACGTCGGGATCGCGGTCCACGTAGACGACCCGGGCGCCCGGCTGGAAGGCCCGCGCGGTCTCGTGCGTGGCCGGGGTCGTCGGCAGGCCCGACCCGAGGTCGATGAACTGGTCGACGCCGGCCCTGGCGATCCGGGCGACGGCGTCCGCGGCGTAGCTCCGCGAGGAGAACAGCACGTCCCTGATCCCGGGGTACAGCTCCTCGAGGCGCCGCGCGAGCGCCCTGTCGGCGGCGAAGCTGGCTCCGCCGCCGAGCAGGTAGTCCCGCGCGCGTGCGAGGTTCGGGGCGGCAGTATCGAGCACCCCGGCAGCTTACTCGCTGCGTCAGGCGCCCGGCTGCCCGCGCACCGGCCGCCCGCCGCCCCGGTGCCGTCCGGATAGGGGCGCGGCGCCGTCGCTAGAGTGTGCACCGTGGACAGAGACGACTGGGCCAGGCGCGGTTCTTCGTTCGGCGCGGTAGCGCAGGCGTACGCCGAGTACCGGCCGGAGTACCCGGCCGAGTCGGTGCGGTGGTGCGTCGCGCCGCTTGGCCGCGACGTCGCCGCGCTGCGGCTGCTCGACCTGGGCGCGGGCACCGGCAAGCTGACGACCCTGCTGGCGGCGCTCGGGGCCGAGGTCACGGCGGTCGAGCCGGACACCGCGATGCTGGCCGAGCTGCGCCGCGGCCTGCCGTCGGTCGCCGCGCTGGCCGGCTCGGCCGAGCGGATACCGCTGCCTGACGGGTCGGTTGACGCGGTGCTGTGCGGTCAGTCGATGCACTGGTTCGACATGCCGAAGGCGCTGCCGGAGATCGCCCGGGTGCTGGTGCCAGGCGGAACGCTGAGCGGCCTGTGGAACAGCGACGACGACCGGGTCGGCTGGGTCGCGGGCCTGCAGAAGGCGGCCGAGGGCGCGGCTTCGCCGTCGCTGTCGCGGCGCCGGCGGGAATCGGCCAGCTTCGGGCCTGACCAGTTCGGCGACCAGCTGTTCGGCGGTACCGAGCGGGCGGACTTCGCCAATTCGCAGCTGCTGACGGCACAGACGCTGGTGCAGCTGGTCGGCACGCACTCGCAGATCCTGGTGATGGAGCCGGCCCGCCGCGAGCAGGTGCTGAGCAACATCCGCGGCTACCTGGCGTCGCAGCCGGAGACCGCCGAGGGCGAGTTCCGGCTGCCGATGGTCACCTCGGTGATCCGCACGGTGCGGCAGGGATAGAGTCCAGTCGTGGAAACCGAGACCGAGCTTGAGTCACTGACCTCGCGTGAGCTGCACGACCGGGCCGTGCACCGGGCGCTGCACCACGCCGACGTGGGGTTCTTCTGGGAGCTGCTGCGCACGCTGCCCGCGGCGGAAGCCGTGGAGGGCGACGTGCGCGAGGCGGGCGAGGACGCCACCAAGCTGTCGGCCATCGCCTCGGACGCGTTCACCCTGCACGAGGGCAACCTCGGGGACGCGCTGCGTCCGCTCTACATCGACTACCTGGTCAACCACCCGCCGAAGAGCTAAGGCGGGGCGGGAAACAGCGAACGCGGCAGTCCCGCCTGGGACATGCCGCGCTCGCGGACCGCTTGCCCGTGCTGCCTCAGGCCTGCAGCACGCCCTCGATCTCGAGGTTGATGGTGACGTTCTCGCTGACGGCGACGCCGCCGGGGACGCCGGGGATCGGGCCGTTGAAGTTGACGCCGAAGTCCGAGCGGTGGATCTGGGTCTCGGCCGAGAACCCGATGCGGGTGCCGCCGTAGGCGTCCGGGCCGATGCCGTTGACCTCGAGGTTGAACGCGACCGTCTTGGTGACGCCCTTGAGGGTCAGGTCGCCCTCGAGCACGAAGCCCTCTTCGCCGCCCTTGATAGCGGTAGAGGTGAAGGTCATCGCCGGGTACTTCTCGACCTCGAAGAAGTCGGCGCTGCGGATGTGCGCGTCGCGCTGCTCCTGGCCGGTGTTGATCGAGTTCAGGTCAACCGAGGCGGTGACCGTCGAGGCCAGCGGGTCTTCCGCGGTGACGATGGCGCCCTCGAACGTGTCGAAGCGGCCGCGCACCTTGCTGACCATCATGTGCCGGACGGTAAAGGAAACCTCGGAGTGGACCGGGTCGATCGCCCAGGTGCCGGCTACATAGCCGGGAATCTCCACGCTCATCGAACCTCCAGGGAAAGGGATGGATGCGATCACTACGCTGAAGTGCGTTACTTCCTAACAGTAACCAGAGAAAGTTGAAGTGTCAAGCACTGTTGCCCCGCCCGCCAACCGCGTAACCTGGTGACATGACGGCAACTGACGGCGAGGCATCCCCGGTGTTCGCAGCGTCTTCGTGCCGTGTCCGCTCGGTGCTCGACCGCATCGGCGACAAGTGGGCCATCTACGTGGTCGACCGCCTCGGAGCCGGCCCGCGCCGGTTCAGCGAGCTGCACCGCGGCATCGACGGTATCACCGGGCGCATGCTGACCGTCACCTTGCGCGGGCTCGAGCGTGACGGTCTGCTGACCAGGACGGTGCACGCGGCCGTGCCGCCGCGCGTCGACTACGCGCTCACCCCGCTCGGCGAGACGCTGCGGGAGGCCATCGGCCAGCTGGTGATCTGGGCGGACTGCCACCTGCCGGAAATCGAGGCGGCGCAGGCCGCCTACGACGGCCGTCCAGGCGAGACGGGCTGCCCCGAGCAGGCGGCGGGCTGAGCGCCGGCGAGTCAACGGGCGATCCGGGGAACTGTCCCGGCCGGGCTCAGGGCCTCACCACCGTACTTCAGGCCGATCACGAGGAACGGGAGCGGCTTACTGTCAGCCGCTCCCGTTCCTCTTCACTGGCTTTCTTCGCGGTGCGTGACCGCCGCGCCCGCTACGACACCTGCTGCTGGGTAGGCGGCACCATCGCCTCGACGGGAGGCTGCAGGGCGAAGTGGCAGGCGGCCAGCCGGGTGCCGGTGCCGTAGTACTTCAGCTCGGGCTCGACCGACGAGCAGATGTCCTGCGCGATGGGGCACCGGGTCCTGAACCGGCAGCCCGACGGCGGGTGGATCGCGCTCGGCAGCTCGCCGGTGATGCCCTCGTGCACCTTGGCCCGCTCCGTCGCCGGGTCAGCGGTCGGCGCCGACTCGATGAGGCCCTTGGTGTACGGGTGCGCCGGCCGCAGGTACACCTCGTCGGCCGGGCCGATCTCGACCAGCTTGCCCAGGTACATCACGCCGATGTGGTTGGACAGGTAGCGGACGACCGACAGGTCGTGCGAGATGAACAGGTACGTCAGCCGCAGCTCCCGCTGCAGGTCGCGCATCATGTTGAGCACCTGCGCCTGCACCGACACGTCGAGCGCCGAGACCGGCTCGTCCGCCACGATCAGCTGCGGGTTCAGCAGCAGCGCGCGGGCGAAGCCGAGCCGCTGGCGCTGGCCGCCTGAGAACTCGTGCGGGTAGCGCTCGGTCCACGACTCGGGCAGCCCGACTTTGCCGAGCATCTCCTTGACCAGCTTCTGCTGCTCGCGGCGCG
Source organism: Trebonia sp. (assembly GCA_036501515.1). Classification (GTDB taxonomy): domain Bacteria; phylum Actinomycetota; class Actinomycetes; order Streptosporangiales; family Streptosporangiaceae; genus Trebonia. Next base: position 21,762 of record DASYAD010000284.1, read on the forward strand.
ACCCGACGTGCTGCACGATCAGCGGCTCGCGGAGGATCGACCCGGCCCGCATGCGCGGGTCGAGCGAGGCATAGGAGTCCTGGAACATGTACTGGATGTCCCGCCGCTCCCGGCGGTACTGCCGTCCGCTCGAGGCGGCCAGGTCCTTGTCGCCGAACAGCACCGAGCCGCTGGTCGGCTTGTCAAGGCCGACGAGCATCCGCCCGATGGTGGTCTTGCCGCAGCCCGACTCGCCGACCAGGCCGAGCGTCTCGCCCTTGCGGATGTCGAACGACACCCCCGCGACGGCGCTGACTGTGCCGATCTTGCGCTGGAGCGCGCCCTTGGTCACCGGGAAGTCCTTGACCAGGCCCTTAGCCGAGAGTACGACGCTGCCGACGGGCTGCTCGGTGACGGTCTCAAGCTCGGCCGCGGCCGCGGGCTCGACCACCGCCAGGTGGCCGGCCACGGTCGCCTCCTTCGCGCCGACCGGGAAGAAGCAGCGGTAGGTGTGTGCCGTCGTCTCCCCCGCGAGCACGGGCTCTTCCTCGCGGCACTTGTCGGTGGCATACCGGCAGCGGGCCGCGAACCGGCAGCCCTTGGGCGGGTTGACTAGGTCCGGCGGCGCGCCGGGTATCGAGTAGAGCCGTTCCCTGGTCTCGGCCGACTTCTCAGGCAGCGCGTGGAACAGCGCCTCCGTGTACGGGTGGCGGGGGTTGGCGTACAGCGCCGACGTCTCGGTGGTTTCCACCACCCGGCCCGCGTACATGACCGCGACCCGGTCCGCGCGCCCGGCGATCACGCCGAGGTCGTGGGTGACCATGATCACCGCCATGCCGAGCCGGCGCCGGAGGGTGTCGATGAGCTCGAGGATCTGCTTCTGGATGGTCACGTCGAGCGCGGTCGTCGGCTCGTCCGCGATCAGCAGCTTGGGCTCGCAGGCCAGTGCCATCGCGATCATCACGCGCTGGCGCATGCCACCGGAGAACTGGTGCGGGTACTCGTTGACCCGCTCCCGTGCCCGGGGCATGCCCACCAGGTCAAGCACCTCGACCGCGCGGTCGAGGGCCTCGGTCTTGCTGACGTCACGGTGCAGCAGCACCGCCTCGGCGATCTGCCGTCCCACCGTGTGCGTGGGGTTCAGCGACGACAGCGGGTCCTGGAAGATCATCCCGATCTCGTCGCCGCGCATGGCGCGCAGCTCCTGCGGGCTGAGCGCGGTGATCTCCCGGCCGGCCAGCTTGATCGAGCCGCCGGCGATCCGGCCGCCCCCGGGAAGCAGGCTCATGATCGACAGCGCGGTCATCGTTTTCCCGCAGCCCGACTCGCCGACGACGCCGAGCGTCTCGCCCTCGTCGACGTGCAGCGTCACGCCGTCGACGGCGTGCACCACGCCGTTCTTGAGCTGGATCTCGGTCCGCAGGTCGGTGATTTCTAGTAGCGACACGACTTTCCCCCTACCGGTGCTGCAGCCGGGTCTCGAACGCGTCGCGGAGCGCGTCACCGATGAAGTTGAACGAGATACAGATCAAGATGATCGCGATGCCCGGCGGGTAGATCAGCCACCAGTAGTTGCCGCCCTGGATATAGGTGAGGCCGCCCTCCAGCATCGAGCCCCAGTCCGTGTTGGGCGGCGCGATGCCCAGGGTGAGGAAGCCCAGGATGGACAGCGTGATGATCGCGTCGGCGACCGCGAACGTGGCCTGGACGATGATCGTCCCGATCGCGTTGGGGACGATGTGCTTGATCACGCTGCGCAGCGGGCGGCCGCCGATCACGCGGACCGCCTGCACGTACTCGCGGGTCCGCAAGGAGAGCGTCTCGCCGCGGACGAGGCGGGCGACGCCGAACCAGTAGAACACCGCGATGATGAAGATGATCACGGTCGGGGTCGGGTGGAAGATCACCGACAGGACGATGATGATCACCAGCGACGGCAGCGACAGGCCGGCGTCCACGATCCGCATCATCAGCGCGTCGACGAACCCACCGGCGAAGCCGGAGATCGCGCCGTAGATGGTCCCGACGAACACCGAGATGATCGCCGCCGCCAGGCCGACCTCGATCGAGGTCTGCCCGCCGACCATCAGCCTGCCGAGCTCGTCGTAACCGAGGTCGTTGCAGCCGAGCAGGTGCGAGCCCGACGGCTTGCACAGGTACTGGGTCAGGTCGGTGTTGGTCTGGTTGGTCACGTAGATGTGCGGCCCGACGAAGCAGAACAGCAGGATG
>DASYAD010000285.1:0-58376 GCA_036501515.1 Trebonia sp.
CGTCACCACGAACTCCGTGCCCGTCCCGTTCTCGCACCCCAAACTCACCGTGCTTTCGGTCGCCCCGGCGCTGGCCGAGGCCATCCGCCGCACTCACGACGGCGAGTCGGTCAGCGTCCTGTTCGAGCAGTAACCCGCAAAACCGCATCCAGAACGGGAGCGGCTGACCCCCCGCCACGCCCGTTCCCGCTCAAGCGCGGCCCGTCCGAGCCCGGCCCGCCCGTTCGAGCCCGGTTCCCAGTTGAGCCCGGTCCCCGTCCGAGCCGGGCTCCGGCGCGAGCCTCGTCCCCCTCGACGCTCAGGCCCCACGCGACCCGTCGGAAAGAACCCAGGATGGCCGAAGCACTCTCGTCCAGAGTCGGCGCCACGCAAGCGGCTGATGTGACTGGTTGGGCTCATGAGATGGAAACTTTTATCTAATCGGAAACATTTATGTACCAGAGCCCGAAAAATATCCAAAGTAAATCACTCTGCCTGCTAATACACTGATTCCACGAGTCGCACAGCAGGGTGAACGGGCACTTTCGGTCCACCATGGCGCCCCCGGCCGCGATCGTGAGGCTGCACCCGGCACCATCGCTGCGTCTTCCATTCGGGACGGGTGCCCGCCGGGTGATCCGGTGCCCCTGCCGTGCCCGCTGTCGCGCCCCGGCACCGGCTTGCCAGGGCTGCCGGCTGACCGTTCGGCCGGCCCCGCCCGCAGGGGCGCCAGCCGTCCGGACATCTCACTCTCCGCCGGCCCGGCCCGGCCGCCCCGGCTACCTCGCCCGGCTACCTCGCCCGGCCACCCGCCGCCGCCCGGCCCCGCTGTGCGCAAGTCGCCCGGCCACCCGCCGCCGCCCGGTCCCACTGTGCGCCAGTCGCGCGGCCCTGCCGTCTGCGGTGCCGCCCGGCGCCGCACACGAGTCTCCGGTCCGTGGCCAGTTCCGTTGGGTTCGCCGCTGTCGACCTGGCGCTCGGCCGCCTGCTCGGCCGGGCACCGCGAACGGTCCGCGACGTGCTCGCGGCGGCCCCGAGCCGCGTGTAGCGTAGCCCCGGTGAGCCTGGCCTCGGCGTGGGATGACCACGCGGACGAGTGGATCGCGTGGGCGCGCACGTCGCGCCACGACGGATTCGAGAACGGCACCTGGCCCGCCCTGCGGGCCATGCTCCCCGAGCCAGGCCCGCGCCCGGCCGTCGACCTGGGCTGCGGCGAGGGCCGGGCGACGCGGGAACTGCGGCGGCTCGGCCACCGCGTCGTCGGGGTCGAGCGCTCACCACGGCTCGCCGCGGCCGCGGCCGCGGCGAGCGCCGGAATGCCGGTGCTGCTCGCGGACGCGGCCGCGCTGCCGCTCGCCGCCGGCAGCACCGACCTGGTGGTCGCGTGCATGTCGCTGCTTGACGTCGACGACTTCGCCGCCACGGTGCGGGAGATCGCCCGCGTGCTGCGACCGGGCGGCGCGCTGTGCGCGGCGGTGGTCCACCCGTTCGCCTCGGCCAGGGACGAGGACAGCCTGCACACGGCCGAGTTCCGCGTATCACGGCCTTACCTGGAGCCGCGCCGGTACACCGACCGGGTCGAGCGTGACGGCCTCGGGATGACGTTCATCAGCATGCACCGGCCGCTCAGCGCCTACACCACGGCCCTTTTCGGCGCCGGGATGACGGTCAGCGCGCTGACAGAAGACGGCGGCGGCACGGTTCCCTGGCTGCTGGCACTGCGGGCCGAGAAGGCGCGCTGAGGCGGGACTCCGGCGGATCACGGGTCTGGCAAAATGTGCGGATGCCACTGGTACTGCGCACGGGAACCATCGCTGACGCTGAGGCGCTGCTCGGGCTGTGGCGGCAGGCGGCCGAGAACGCCGCGCGGCCGCCGGACACCCCCGAGGCGGTGGCCGCGCTCTTCGGCCGCGACCCGGACGCGGTGATCGTCGCTGAGGACGACGGCGAGCTGGTCGGCTCCGTTATCGCGGGCTGGGACGGCTGGCGCTGTCACCTGTACCGCCTCGCGGTCCACCCGGCCTGGCGGCGCAGAGGCGTCGCGGCGGCGCTGCTGCGGTCGGCCGAGGAGCGCTTCAGCGCTCTCGGCGGCACCCGCGCGGACGCGATGGTGCTGCACAGCAACGACCTCGGGCAGCGCTTGTGGCGGTCCACCGGTTACCAGGCGCAAGACGACTGGCGGCGCTGGGTGAAAGCACTCCGCTAGGTCAGCCGAAGCGGTTCTGACCCGGGGTTCCCGGCAGTACCAGCAAGATGACCGCGATAACCCAGCCGACGAACGGGATCAGCCCGAGCAGCAGCATCCAGCCCGACTTGCCGCTGTCGTGCATGCGGCGGACGCCGGCCGAGAGGCCGCTCAGCCCGGCGGCCAGCGCCACGAGATAGACCAGCGGCGCCGAGCCGATCGCCACCGCGAGGAGCTCGAGGACAGCGCCGGCGGCGAACACGGCGAGCGCGTACCACCAGCAAGCGGACATGGACGCGCGGCCGTTGAAGTTGGTGAGGTTCTGCAGCTGCAGCCTGACCGCGCTCGGGAAGTCGACCGGCCCTCCCTGCAGGTAATCCCGTTCTGACGGATAGCCAGGCGGGTAGCCGCCCGCCTGGAAGTCCTGCGGCTGATACCCCTGCGGGGCGTCTTGCGGCGGGTAAGGACCCGGCTGGCCGTACGGGCTGTAGGGAGAGTCCACGTTTTTACCCCTGTGTCCCCATTGTAAAATATGCGATGGTAAGGACGCGCTGATTCGTTAGGTGTTTCCGGGCTTTCACTGTAATTTCTCAGGTTTGCGATCATTAGTCGTCAGCGGTTGTCCTGGATACCGAGAACTGAAGCTTACGGGGTGACTTTGTCGACTCGCGCGCGCCCCCTGCCTGCGAGATCTCGGTTCGTGACGCGGGTAAGCGGTAAGTGCGGATTGACTGGTAATATGTCGATTAATTCCGGCGCGCCGGTCTGGCATTAGCTGATACACAACGTTATCTGAGGAGCCGCGATGAGCGACGACCACTGGCACCGGCCGCTTTCCCAGATCCGCGCGGGAGAACTGACCGGGGACACTAGTCAGACCTCGGGCATGACCCGCCTTGAGGCGGTATCAGGGAATTCGGTCGGCGCGGAGAAGCTGTGGATGGGCCAGACGCACGTCGCGGGCGGTGCGAAGTCGGGCAATCATCATCACGGCGAGGCCGAGACCGCGATCTACGTCGTCTCAGGCACCCCCGCGTTCGTCTTCGCCGAGGGCGGCGAGGAGATCCGTCTTGAGGCCAAGCCGGGTGACTACATCTTTGTCCCGCCGTTCGTACCGCACCGCGAGGAGAACCCCGGCGCTGACGAAGCGGTGGTGGTCATCGCCCGCAGCAGCCAGGAGGGCATCGTGGTCAACCTGGAGAGCCTCTGGCCCGACGAGGCGCCTGGCCCGTCCGCCTGATCAGGGTCCCCGGTTAGCGGAGCGGCCCCGGGGGCCGCTCCGCTACCTCACCAGGCGCTCGTACCGACCGCCAGCACGGGCGCCAGCTGGTTGCGCACGGTTTCCAAGAAGGAGACGACCTCAGCCGCGACCGACCGGTGCTGCAGGTCGTTCAGTACATCGTGGTGAGCGCCGCGCACGACCGTCAGCCGGCCCTTCGGCAGCGCCTTCGCCGTCTGCTCGAGCGCGGGGCGGTCCGCCAGCGGGTCGGAGTCGCCGACAAGCAGCAACTGCGGGAGTTCGGCGACTTCCGCGTAGGCGGCGTCCAGCAGTTCGTCAGGCACGGCTTCGCTCAGCGCGCCGCGTCGCAGCGATGCGTTAGCACTGAGCACGCCCCGGTGCGTGGGGCAGTGGGAGCGGACGTCGAGCTCGGCGTCCCAGTCGCCGTCCGCCTGGGCGCGGTGACCGGGCAGCCCGGCCAGCACGACCGCCTGCGGCCACCAGGCGGCAGCCGCGTCTGAGTGTGCCAGCAGCGCCGCGATCCCGGCGGCACCCAAGTCAGACCCGGCGAGGACCAGCGGGCGGGCCAGCCCGTCAGGCGCGCCGCCGGCCACGCCGTCCACCGCCGCCGTCAGTGAACTGGCCAGCTCGGCTAGGAAAGCCGTAGCGTTCGCGGCTCCCGCGGACGGCGGCGCGATGACGCGCACGCGGTAGGCGTCGAAGGCCAGCCGCGCGCCAAGACGCGCGTACGTGGCGGGCGTCTCACCGCGGCCGGGAACGAGAATCACCGTGCCCCTGGCCCGCAGCCCCGCGGGAGCGAAGTAGTCGCTGCTCTCGGCCATGTCAGACTCCTGTCAGTTCAGACGTGGCGGCATCCTGCGCAGCCGGCTTCCAGCCGAGCGCGGGCGCCACCTCGGTAGCGATGAGTTCCAGTGCGCGGACGGCCGCGTCGTGGTCAGGCACCGCCGGGTTGAACTGGGTGATCAGATCCGTGGCGACCGGCAGTACCTTCTCCTGCTGCAGACCCGCGATGACCTCGTCGGGGTGACCGTAGAAGCAATGGAACCGGCGCAGCGCCTCGGCCTGGTCGGTGCCCTCAGGAAAAGCACCGCGCAGCACGAAGTTCCGCGCGGCGGCGTGCACGTCGGCGGCGATCTGGTCGAGCGCCGCCTTCTTGTCCTTGGCGGGGAACACGAACCGGGACAGCCCGATACGGGGGGCCCGGGGCTGGTTCCACCCGGCCAGGAAGGCGTCGGCCCAGGGCCGCTGAACTTCGTCGGTCGGCTCGTCGTAACCGTAGGCGGCGCGGTTGAGCAGCAGGTTGGACCCGGCGGCGGCCGCGTACTGCGCGCCAGGCGCGCTGAACACGCCCTGCCAGATCCGCTCGCTCCAGTCACCGGGCGGCGGCTGGACCTTGAAGCCCCTCGGGCCGATCTCCTGTCCGTCCAGCGCGTTGCGCAGCACTTCCAGTCCCTGGCTGGTCAGCTCCCGCTTGCGGGAGACATCGGCGCCGAACGCGCTGTACTCCACCTCGCTGCCGCCGCTGCCGACACCGATCTCGACCCGGCCGCCGCTAAGCGTGTCGACGACGGACAGGTCCTCGGCGAGCCGGAGGGGGTTCTCCAGCGGCAGGATGGTGATCGCGGTAGACAGCTTGATCCGCTTCGTGCGGGCGGCCGCGTGGGCCAGGAAGGTCCACGGCGACGGCAAACCGCCGCCTCCCAGCGGCGCGTGGTGCTGGGCGACCCACCCGACATCGAAGCCGAGCTCGTCGGCGACGACGAACAGCTCCTGCGCGTTCCGGTACGTGGTGGTCAGGTCGCCCCGCCCCTGGACGTGGGTGAGGAAGCCGAGGCGGAACCTCGGCCGGTCAGAGAGCTGGGCCATGCGAGTGCCTTTCGGTGGTCGAGGCGGCCGGTGCGGCCGGGAACGTGGTCGAGAACGGCCCCGGCACCGCCGGCCAGGTAAGCAGCCGGATCCCGTGGTTCCACTCGGGCGGGAACGTCCACTCGTCGCGGATCGCCTGCGGGACTCCCCACCGGCGGAAGTGCTCGACGGTCCGCGGCGTGTGCCCCATCGCCCCGGCCCTGACCAGCGTGGCCGTGCGGGCCTGGTCGACCACGGCGACGTCCACCCCGCGTGAGGCCAGTTCGATCGCCGCCGACAACCCGGCGGGACCCGCCCCCGCGATCAGCACCTCTACCGCCGCGGGCGGGGCGGCGGCCGGGAAGTGCACGGTATGGACGTCACGTCCGCCGGTGACCGACAACTGCGACATCGCTGTCCTCTCAGACGTCCGCGAGCTCGTGCTCGCGGGTGTAACGGTTGGCCGGGAACGGCAAGCCGAGGTTGCCGCGCAGCGTGTCGGCTTCGTACTTGTCGCGGAAGATCCCGCGTGACTGCAGGATCGGCACCACCGTTTCGATGAAGTACCCGAGATCCTCGGTAAGGCGGAACGCCAGGTTGAGGCCGTCGATGGCGCCGCCCTCGAACCAGGCCTGGATGGCGTCCGCGACGGTCTGCGGTGAGCCGGTGAACGGGCCGGGCTTGTACTGCGAGAGTGCCTCTACGGTCTGCCGCAGCGTCCACTGGTTGTCTCTCGCCTGCTCGACGAGAACGGCTCCGCGGCGTCCGCCGCGCTCGGTCAGATGGGTCAGGTCAGGGAACGGGGCGTCCAGGTCGTGCTGGCTGAAGTCGTAGGCGCCGAACGCGCGGCCGAGAAACGCCAGCTTGCGGTCGAAGTCGTTGTCCTCGTCGAAGATTTCCCGCGACCGTGCCCGCGCCTTCTCGTCGGTGCTGGCCACAACCGGGCTGCCGTTCGGCAGGATCACGATGTGGTCGGGGTTGCGGCCGAGGGCCGCGGCCCGCCGCTTGACGTCCGCGTAGTGCTCGCGGGTGGACTCGAACGACTCGCCAGGGGCGAAGATCCCCTCGGCGATCTGCGCGGCGAGGTTGCGGCCGTCCTCGGAGACCCCGGACTGGAAGATCACCGGCTGCCCCTGCCTTGACCGCGACAGGTTCAGCGGGCCGGCGACCCGGAAGTGCTCGCCGGCATGATCGAGAGCGTGCAGCTTCGCCGGGTCAAGGAAGACCCCGCGCTCGACGTCGGCGGGGAACGCGTCGTCCTCGTAGGAGTCCCACAGGCCGCGCGCTACCTCAACGAACTCCAGCGCGCGGCCGTAACGCGTCGCGTAGTCCAGGTGCTCGTCCAGCCCGAAGTTCTTCGAGACCTGCGAGTCGAAGCTGGTGACCACGTTCCACCCGGCCCGGCCGTTGCTGATGTGATCAAGCGAGGCCACCCGGCGGGCCAGGTTGAACGGGGAGTTGTAGGTCGAGCTCGCCGTGGCGACGAGCCCGATGCTGGTGGTGTGCGTGGCCACGGCCGACAGCAGCGTGAGCGGCTCGAGCCGGTTCAGGTAGTGCGACGGGTACGTGGCGTTGATGAACTGGCTGTCGACGACGAAGAAGGCGTCGAACAGCCCGCTCTCGGCCAGCTTCGCCTGCTGGATGTAGTAGTTGATGTCGATGCTGGCGTTGTTCGCCACCCGGGGGTCTTTCCACAGACCGTCCTGGCCCGGGCCACCGACCCCGTACGGGTGCAAACCGAAGTGAAGCTTGCGGGGCATGGGTTCTCCTTGACGATTGCGACGAAATCGGACGGCGCGGCCGTGGCCGCGTCAGCGAGCGGCCGGCCGGCGCACAGCGGCGCCAGCACCGGCCGGGATGGCCGGGTCAGCCCACGGCAGGGCTGACGGGCGGGCCCGGCTTGATTACCCTCCGCACACCGCGTGGCGACGGGCAGCGCGGCGGCTGCTACACGCTGAACTCGCGGAGGTCGGCTTGGCCATGACGACAGTGTTGCCAGGCCAGCCGGACAATGTCCAACGACGCTTTGTAATCAAGACTGATCGCGAATCCTGATTATTGTCTAGTCAACCAGTAGACAATACGTCGGCCGCCGCGCACCGGCCGCCGGGCGGGCCTGGGGCGCCGAGGCCCCGTATCCGCCGGTCGCGGGCCCGGCCGCCAGCATCGCCGCAGCGGGTGCGGGGACCGGATTTTCTACTATGTCGAGCGAATTAGTAGGCATTTATAAGCAAACGTGATCCGTCCTGATCACAAAGCGTCGTTGGACACGGCCCCGCTGGCCTGGTGACACTGTCCTCATGACGAAGCCGACCTGCCCGAGCGCAGCGTGTCGCCCCTCACGCGCCGCCTGCAGCGGATCCACCGCAGGCCTGTAGCCCCGGGCTCAGCAGCGGCTGAGCCCCCTCGGTTCGTCTTGAATCGATCTTCTCTCCGCCGAGCCGCCCGCGCTCGCAGCGAAGCGAGTCCGTCACGGGCTGGCTTCTTCACAGCATCCACCGAAAGAGTTGAGGAATACCGGCATGAGGATACAGAGTCCCCGCCGCCTGAAGCGTCTGCTCGCGCTGCCGATCGGCGCGCTGGCCCTGACTACCGTTCTGGCCGCCTGCGGCAGTTCCGGCGGCAGCACGGCAAACACCGGAAGCGCCGCGTCCGGATCCGCGTCAAGTGTGATCAACTGGGCGTACACCAGCGACTTCCCCAGCTGGGACCCGGTCGTGGTCGGCGCGACGTCCGCCACCCAGGTGCTGTCCACCATCTACGAGCCGCTGTTTACCCTGAACGCGCGGGACCAGGTCGAACCCGCCCTCGCGACCGGTTACAAGTACAACAGCGCCGGCAACGCGGTCACCATCACGCTGCGGTCGGGCCTGACGTTCCAGGACGGCTCGCCGCTCAACGCGGCGGCCGTCGCCTACAACGTGCAGCGGATCCAGACCCAGTCGAATTCGGCCCTCAAGGCCCTTTGGCAGGACGTCAAGTCCGCGACGGTGCTGAGCGACACCCAGGTGCGGCTAAACCTCAAGGAGACGGACTACCAGATCCCGAACATCCTGGCCAACCGCTCCAGCCTGCTGGCCAGCGAGAAGGCGGCCAAGGCGAACGTGTCCGCGCTGAACACCAACGACCCGGTGGGCGCGGGACCGTTCAAGGTCGTCAGCCTCGTCCCTGACTCCTCCATCACGCTGGAAAAGTGGAACGGCTACTGGGACGCCAAGGACATCCACGTCAGCAAGATCGTCATCTCGCTCGGCGTCGATCCGTCGACGGTCCTGTCCGGGCTGCAGACAGGTGTCTACAACTTCGTGAGCCAGCTTCCCGCGCAAGACGTCGCGGGTGCGAAAGCCGACGGCCTGAACGTCGTCACCAGCACGGCACGGGACTGGGGTGCCGACTTCCTGAGCCTCAACGTCAACAAGGCCCCGTTCAACAACCCCAAGGTCTTCCAGGCGGTCCAGTACGCCATCAACCGCCAGCAGCTGGTAAGCCAGCTGACGTTCGGACTGGGTACGGCCGCGGTGCAGCCGTTCCCGCCGACCTCGCCGGCCTACAACGCCGCGCTGAACAGCGAGTACAGCTATAACCCGACCAAGGCCAAGGCGCTGCTCGCCGCCGCGGGCGACAAGCCCGGTGCCCTCACGGTCACGGTCGATGCCATCAGCAGCAACTTCAGCGGGGCAACGGAGCTTCTCCAGCAGCAGCTCGCGGCCGTCGGCATCAACGTGAAGATCGACCTGCAGACCGTCGGGCAGTTCTACACGGGCTACTACGGCAAGACCGACACGCTGACCCTCTACGGCTACGTGGGCCGGGACTCCAAGCTCGGAGCGCTGGACGACCAGTTCGGCCCCGGCGGCATCCTGAACCTGAGCGCGCCGACGACCTCCGCGGCCTACCAGACGGCCCGGGAGAAGGTCCTCGGAACGCCGCTCGACGCGGCCGATTACGACACCGTGCTGCAGGCGGCGACCAAGGCCGCCGTCGAAGGCGGGTCGAACATCACGCTCTGGACCCAGGCGCAGCCGTACGTCACAGCGAAGGGCTTCTCCGCCTTCCCGGTGATCGACGGTTCCTTCCGGTGGAACGGGCTGACCATCAGCAACGCCTAGCGCGGCGCGGCCACCCGATCGACGCGAACCCGAGGAGACACAAACCATGTCGACAGAGTCGGCCGTCCGAGGAGATCTCTCGGTGTTCCTGGCCACACCGGCGAGCAAGGACCCTGGCCAGGTCTATCGCGACGCGCTCGGCGCGGTCGAGCTTGCCGACGCCCTGGGCTACTCGTACGCCTGGGTGGCCGAAGCACATTTCACCCCGCTCATCGGAGTGCCCGCGGCGCTGAGCCTGCTGGCCGCGGCGACGCAGGTGGCCGAGCGCATCCGTCTCGGCACCGCGGTCGTCCCGCTCGCGTTCGACAATCCGCTCCGGGTGGCGGAGACCGCCGCGCTGGTCAACGCGCTGAGCGGGCAGCGGCTTGAACTCGGCGTCGGCAAGGGTAATCCGCGCGGTTTCTCCACCGACGCCTACCACGCCTTCGGGCTCGACGAGGGGGACAGGAACCGGCTGTTCGCACGGGCACTGGCCGCTCTGAAGAGCGCGCTGCGCGGATCGGTCGTCGCCGACGAGAAAGAGCTGAGCCTCTACCCGCCGGCCGAGGACCTGCTGGACCGGGTCTGGCAGGCCACCGGCGATCACGCCACCGCCGCCGCCGCGGGCGCCGCGGGCGACGGTTTGCAGCTCTTCCGCACCACGCCGGAGGGCGCGGCGGGGGACATTCAGTCGCCCCTGATCGACAGTTACCTGGCGGCGTTCGACTCCTCCCGCGGTGATCCCCGCATCGGCGTCTCGCGCTCGCTGCTGCTGGCCTCATCGCGCCGGGAGGCCATCGAGATCGCCACCGCGGACTTCGAAGAACGGGACACCGACGACCCGCACCGCCCCGAGAGCACCGACGCCAAGTCGGTCGAGGGACACCTGATCAAGTCGGACATCGTGTTCGGTTCGGTCGATGACGTCGTGCAGGCCCTCAGCCACGACGCGGCGGTCACCCGGTCGACCAACTACCTGTTCAATTTCCCGTTCGCCCCCAGCGGCTCGCCCGCCTTCCGGGAAAGCCTCGAAGTGCTCGCCGCCGAGGTCTACCCCCGGCTGCGGCGCGACGAAGGCGCGTTCACGGTGCGCTCCGGCGCCGCGGAGCGCTAGGTCATGGCCATCGCAGCGCGCCCGGCGGGCGCGAATCCAGGGCGCGTGCCGTCCTCGCGCCAGCCGGCTCGCTTCCGGGTACAACGGCTGCTCATTGGCGCGGGCCGGCTGCTCGCCGCCTTCATCCCGGTGTTCGTGCTCGGCACCTTCTTCACCTTCGTGCTCGGCGCGGTCAGCCACCTGAGCCCGGCCACGATCCAGCTGGGTGAAGGGGCCACCCCGCAGGCGGTGGCGGCGCTCGATAAGCAGTGGGGTCTGGACCGTCCGTTCTTCGTCCAGTACTTCGACTGGCTCGGCCATGTCCTGACCGGCAACCTCGGCAACAGCTGGATCAACGGCAACTCGGTCAGTTCGCTTCTCGCCGGACGCGCGGTCATCAGCCTGTCGGCGGCCGGACTAGCGCTGCTGATCGGCGTGGTCTTCGGCTTCGCGCTGGGCGCGCTGGCCGCGCGGTACCAGTCCACCTGGGTCGACCGGGTCATCACGGTCTTCACCTCGTCGATCTCGGTCATGCCGCCGTTCATCGTCGGCGTCGTGCTCATCGACCTGTTCGCCGTGTCACTGCACTGGCTGCCGGCCGCCGGGTACGTGCCGTTCACCAGCGGCGCCGGGCCCTGGCTGAGCCACATCATCTTGCCGGCGCTGGCGCTGAGCTTCGACACAGTGGCCGATGTCGCCCGGCAGCTGCGCGTCGGGCTGGTCACCGCCGAGCGGCAGAACTACGTGGTGGGCGCGCAAGTGCGGGGCCTGAGCGGACGGCGGGTCTTCTTCGTCCACGTGCTGCGTAACGGGATCGGGCCCGCGGTGGCGGTGCTCGGGCTCAAGTTCCCGAACCTGCTCGGCGGCGCGGTGGTGACCGAGGCGATCTTCCAGCTGTCCGGCTACGGCGTGTTCGCGACCCAGTCCGCGATCAAGGGCGACGTTCCCGCCGTCCAGGCGGTGCTGGTGGTCTCGGTGGTGGTGGTCGTGATCTTCAACATGCTGGTGAACATCATCCTCAACCGCCTCATCCCGGCGTCTTCGCGAGGGGTCTGACCATGCTCAAAAACGTATGGCGGCTGCCCAGCGGCCGCGTCGCGGTCGTGCTGCTGCTGATCATCGCGTTTCTGGCCGCATTCGGGGGACTGCTCGCCCCCGATGCCCCCAACGACACGATCGCGCTGCAACTGCAGGACCCGTCCGCCGCCCACTGGCTCGGCACGGATTACCTGGGCCGGGACGTGCTCAGCAGGATGCTGGCCGGCTCGGCCCTCAGCGTCGGCGGCGCGCTGATCGTGGCCGGGATCGCCCTGGTGTTCGGGGCCCTCCCGGGCATTGCCTCCGTCTACCTGGGGCGCGTATTCGAATGGGTGAGCCTGCGGGTCATCGACACGCTCATCGCGCTGCCCTTCCTGGTGTTCGCGGTGGCCATGACAGCGTTGCTGGGCAACGGCGTCTTCCAGGCGACCTTCGCGGTCGGCTTCCTGGTCGCTCCCGTGTTCTACCGCGTCGCCCGTACGGCCACCTTGTCGGTGGCCCGCTCGCAGTACGTGGAGGCGGCGATCTTGGCCGGCGCCTCCGTCAGATGGATCGTCAGAAAGCACGTCCTGGCCAAGGTACTGCCGCCGATCACCATCGCCCTGTCCACGACGGTCGGCATCGGCATGATCGTGATCGCCAGCCTGACCTTCCTCGGCATCGGCGTCGAGCCCCCGACGGCCACCTGGGGCGGCATCTTGGCCACGGACCTGGAGTACATCGCCATTCAGCCGTACGCGCCGATCGCTCCGATCGCGACCATCCTGGTCTCGGTGCTGGGGTGCAACCTGTTCGCCGACGCCGTGCGGGACGTCTCGGGCGAGGCGGGCCGTCAGCTGCTGAACGCGCGTGACATCAAGAAAAATGCCCGATCAGAACGCCGGCCGCTCGCGCGAGCCGGCCGCGTGGGGGGAGAATACGTTGGCTGAGCCCGACGGCACGCCGCCGGACATCGTGCTTGACGTGCGGGACCTGACCATCCGCAGTGAAGTCTCGGGCGCCGAGCTCGTGCGGGGCCTCGGCTTCACCGTGCGCCGGGGGCGTACCCTCGGCATCGTCGGCGAGTCGGGCAGCGGCAAGACCCTCACCTGCCGCGCGGTCCTGGGCATCTTGCCGAAGCTGGTTCAGCTGTCGGAGGGGACGGTCGACATCCTCGGCCGCCGGACCGCCGACTTCACCAAGCAGGACTGGACCGATATCCGGGGCAACGTCATCGCGGCGGTCTTCCAGGACCCCGGGTCGTACCTCAATCCGTCCATCTGGCTCGGCAAGCAGGTCCAGGAAGTGCTGCGGGTCAAGGGAAAGCTCTCTCGCAAGGAGGCGAAGCAGGAGACGCTGCGTCTCTTCGCCGCCGTGCACCTGCGTGACCCCGAAGTCGTCTACGAGCAGTACGTGCACGAGCTGTCGGGCGGAATGCTGCAGCGGGTGCTCATCGCCGCGGCGATCGCCCTTGGACCCGACATCCTGATCGCGGACGAGGCGACCACGGCCCTCGATATGACGGTGCAGGCCGAGATCCTTGACCTGCTTCTCGAGCTCAAGGAGCAGCAGGGGCTGTCCCTGGTGGTGGTCTCGCACGACCTGGCGGTCGTCGCGCAGCTGTGTGACGAGGTCCTCGTCATGCGGGCGGGGGAGGTCGTGGAGCACGGCCCGATGCGGCAGGTGCTCGACTCGCCCCGGCACGAGTACACCAAGCTGCTCATCGCCGAGCACCAGCGCTACGGCCTGGATCACTTCAGCCAGGTGAAGGAGCTAGACGTTGTCTGAGGTTCAGCCGTTCCTGGATATCGACGGCATCGACGTCCACTACGGAAAGCGGCGCAGCAAGCACCACGTGATCCAGTCCGCCAGCTTTACGGTCGGCACCGGCGACATCGTCGGGCTGATCGGGGAGAGCGGCTCGGGCAAGTCCACCATCGCCCGCGCCGTCCTCGGACTGGCCGATGTCTCCGGCGGCCGCATCCGCGTCGGTGACCAGGACGTGACCGGGTTCTCTGCTTCCCAGTGGCGGGCCTTCCGGCGCCGGGGCGTGGTGCAGTACGTCTTCCAGGACCCGCTGCGCAGCCTCGACGCCGACATGCTGATCGCCGACTCGATCGCCGAGCCGCTGCGCATCCGCGGCGGGCTGTCACGGGCCGGCATCGCCGACGCCGTCCAGCGGTACGCGGCCAGGGTCAACCTGGACGAGGCGCTGCTCACCCGGTTTCCCGGTGAGATCTCCGGCGGGCAGCGCCAGCGCGCGGCGATCGCCCGCGCCCTGATCACGCAGCCCCGCCTCCTCATCCTCGACGAGCCGGTCAGCGCACTCGACGCCGTCAACCGGGTGCAGGTGCTTGCTTCGCTGACGAGCCTGCGGTCCGAGGGTGTCGGGCTGCTTTACATCTCGCACGACCTGGGTTCGGTCGCCGGCATCACCGACCGGACGGTGGTGCTGTACCAGGGCGCGGTCGTGGAGAGCGGCGCCACCCGGCAGCTGGTCACCAGCCCGCGGCACCCTTACACCCGCCTGCTCGTCGGGTCGGCCCCGACGCTGTCCGGGCTTCCGCTGGACCGCCGTCAGCGCGATGAGCTGCGTGCTGAGCTCCTGCCGGCCAGGTAAGCCAGCCGACCTGCTCGCCCCTTTAGCCGCCATTAACCTCTCCTTTTCCTATAGGATTGGTAGGATATACTGCTGGTATGAATCGCACGCTGGACATTGCCCCGCTGCGCAGTTTCGTCGCTGTCGCTGATGCCGAAGGCTTCCAGCGGGCCGCCGACGTCCTGCACCTGAGCCAGGGAGCGGTCAGCCAGCACGTCCGCCGCCTGGAGTTCGCCATCGGCCGCCCGCTGGTCGAGCGCCGGGGCCGCGGCTGGCGGTTCACCAGCGACGGCGAGCAGCTGCTCACCCAGGCGCGGCGCCTGCTTGCGCTGCACGACGAGATGCTGGCGGGCTTCTACGACGACGCCAGCAAGACCGTGATCATCGGCTCGACCGAGCACGCGGCCGCGCAGCTCCTTCCCTACCTGGCGGGGACGCTCGACCGCTCGTTGCCGGGCTGCCGGGTGAAATTCCGGATCGACCGCGGGACCAAGCTGCGGGAGAGCTTCGCCGCCGGGCGGATCGACATTGCCCTGCTCCTCGGGCCGGCCGACGACCCGCGCGCTGCGGCGGTGGGCGACCTTGAGCTGAACTGGTACTCCTCGCCCGGCTGGACGGCGCCTGGCGGCGGCGAAGCGGTGCCGCTCGTCGCGTTTGACAATCCGTGTGTGCTGCGCAGCCGGGCGCTGGAAACGCTCGCGCGGCATTCCGTCCCGGTCGTCATGGGGGCCGAAGCACAGCAACTGGCGGGTGTGCAGGCGGCGGTCATGGCCGGCCTGGGGGTAGCGCTGATGGCCACGCTCGGGCAGACGCCGGAGGGCCTGGTAAGCGTGGAGGACCTGCCACGGCCGGAGCCCGTCCCCTTGGCCGTCTGGTCCCGTCAGGGGCTCAATTCGGCGGTGTCCGACTGCGTCTCGGACGGGCTCCGCCGCCTGCTCGGTGTGCGAGAACTCGGCGAGTTCGCCGCACACGACCTCGCCCGGGCCAAAGGAGCCTAGCCCGGAGCGGCCGCCGCTGTCCGCTAGCAGCAAGCATCCGAAGCGCAGGACCAGGAAGGATCCGTAGATTCCCCGCCGCACTACCTCAACCGGCTGGAACCGCTCACGCTGCTGTCAGCCCTCGCCGTCAGCACCACCCGCCTCGGCCTGGTCGCGACCATGACCACCTCCTGCAACGACCCGTTCAACATCGCCCGCCGCCTGGCCTCACTGGAGCTCATCTCCGGCGGCCGCTCGGGCTGGAACGTGGTCACCAGCGGCGACGCGGGCGCGGCGGCCAACTTCTCCCGCGACGAGCACTTCGACTACGATCCTGCGGGAACGCGGCATCGTCCGGACCGAGTACGAGTCGTCCACCCTGCGCGGCAACCTTGGTCTCCCGATCCCGGAAAACCGCTACACCCGGGCCCGCGCAGACGCGTCGTCACTCCTCAAGATCTAAAGCTCACCGCCAGGATCATCCGGAACGGAGGCGGCTGCCCCCGTCACCGCCGGTTCCCGCGGTGGCGGGGCCGCCTTCTTCCGTGCTCAGCCGCTGAAGTCGTGACCGGCCGTGCTGTCGACATGGGCGGGGATGTCGCCGTCATGCCGGTCACCGGTGGTCACGGTGCCCGACGGCTCGAACATCAAGATGGCGCCGCCCGCCGAGGAGGGCTTGTGCTCGGTGCCGCGGGGCACCACGAAGATGTCGCCGGCCCGCAGGCTGACGGTGCGCTCCCGGCCGTCTTCGCGCAGCGACACGTCGAACGTGCCGTCAAGCACCAGGAAGAACTCGTCGGTGTGCTCGTGCACGTGCCAAACGTGCTCTCCGCTCGCGTGCGCGATCCGCACATCGTAGTCGTTGACCCGCCCGACGATGCGCGGGCTGTAGACGTCGCTGAACGAGGCGAGGGCTGCCTTGAGGTTGACTGGTGCGTTAGCCATAGGGCAAGCATCCCCGGACGCCGCCCCCGCGGTCCAGGGCGGGCCCGTCGACGACCGCGGTTTTGACTCCGCGCCGGCAGTTCCATTACCGGTTCGATGCGACCATAGGTATATGTCACTACAGCTCACCGACATCTGGCGTTACCCGGTCAAGTCCTGCCGCGGTGAGCGGCTGGCGCAGGCGCGAGTCGAGCCCTGGGGGCTGGCCGGCGACCGCCGGTGGATGGTGGTGGACGCGGCCGGCGACCCCGTGACGGCCCGCGAGCACCCGCGCATGGTGCTGATCGGGCCCGAGGTTGACGGCGGTGACTACATCACGCTCACCAGCCCCGACCTGGCCGACCTGACCGTCTCCGTCCCGTCGGGCGAGGAACTCGTTCCTGTCCGCGTCTGGGAGAGCGGCCTGGTCGCCTCACCCGCGGGGGACAAAGCGGCGGCGTGGCTGACCGAGATCATCGGGGAGCCGGTCCGCCTGGTCTACCTGGACGACCCGACGCGCCGGCCCACCAACCCCAAGTACAGCCGCGCGGAGGACCGGGTGTCGCTCGCCGACGGCTATCCGCTGCTGCTGACCAGCGAGGAGTCACTGGATGCGCTGAACGGCTGGATCGCCGAGGGGCCGAAAGCGGCCGAGGGTCCCGTCCCGATGCGCCGCTTCCGCCCCAACGTGGTGGTCTCCGGCGCGCCGGCCTGGGCCGAGGACGGCTGGCGGCGGCTGCGCATCGGCCCGGTCACGTTCAGGAACGTCAAGGGCTGCGACCGCTGCGTGCTCACCACCGTCGACCCCGACACCGCCGCCAAAGGCCACGAGCCCTTGTTCGCCCTGGCCAAGCACCGCCGCTGGGACCGGAAGGTCTGGTTCGGCGTGAACCTCATCCCCGACAACCCCGGACAGCACGCCGTCCTCCGTCCCGGCGACCGGGTCGAGATCCTCGAATAATGACCGGGCTGGTCAGGCGTTGGCGCTGAGGGCGGCTGCCAGTCCGTTTAGCTGGAGCGGGATGCTGCCTTTCAGGTGGGCGCGGTCCTGCGCGCCGTCGCCGGCGTAGGCGAGCAGTACGTACTGCTCGGTATAGCTCAGCCGGGTGCGGCCGTCCGGCCGCCCGGCCAGCTCGACCGTGACCAGGGACACCCAGCGCCGCACCTCGTCCAGGACGAGCTCGTAGCCGAAGACGATGCGCGAGTCAGGGACGATATCCCAGAAGACCGAGCGGTACTCGATCAGCTCCTCGGTCCCCGATTCGCCCGACGGCGCGAACCGGCCGCGCGAGATCTCGTGCCCGCCGGGCCGGAAATCCAGTTCATGCCGGGCGTCCGCCGGGTTACCTGGTATCCCGAACCAGCGCCGCCGCAGCCGGGTATCGGCATAGGCGGCGAACACCCGGCCCGGTGAGGCCGCCAGGTCGCGCTCCACGGTGAACGAGCCGCTGAGCGGAGCCTGGCGGGTGGCCGTCCCCGGGCCGTCGGTCACGGGCGCCGCGCCTCAGCCCGCCGCGCCGGCCGCGGTCGTGACGATCCAGGCCAGCACCAGGGCCTCTTCCTGCCACGCGTCGTAGCGCCCGCTGCGCCCGCCGTGCCCCGCTTCCATCTCTGTCTTCAGCAGGAACGGGCCGCCCGAGGCGACCGCGCGCAGCCGGGCGGTCCACTTGGCCGGCTCGTGGTAAAGCACGCGGGTGTCGTTCAGTGAGGTCAGCGCGAAGATCGCCGGGTACGCGGCCGGCGTCACGTTCTCATAGGGCGTGTACGACTTCATGTACGCGTACACGGCGGGGTCGTGCAGCGGGTCGCCCCACTCCTCCCACTCGGTCACCGTCAGCGGCAGCGACGGGTCGAGGATCGAGTTGAGCGCGTCCACGAAAGGCACCTGCGCGACGATCCCCGCGAACGCTGTCGGCGCGAGGTTGGCCACGGCGCCCATCAGCAGCCCGCCGGCCGAGCCGCCGCGTGCCACCAGCCGCTCCGGCGCGGTCCAGCCAGCCGACACCAGGTGCCGTGCGGACGCCACGAAGTCGGTGAACGTGTTCTTCTTCTTCAGCATCTTCCCGTTGTCGTACCAGGACCGGCCCATTTCCCCGCCGCCGCGCACGTGCGCGATCGCGAACACGAAGCCGCGGTCGAGCAGCGACAGCCGGGTGATCGAGAAGCCGGGGTCGATGGAGATCTCGTAGCTGCCGTACCCGTAGATGAGGCACGGCGCGGACCCGTCGCGGGGAGTGCCCTTGCGGCAGACGATCGAGAGCGGAACCCGGGTTCCGTCGTCGGCGACCGCCCACTCGCGGTACTGCTCGTAGTCAGCGGAGGAGAACGCGACGCCGGACGGCGACGGCAGCACCTGCTGCTGCTTCAGCACCGTCAGGGAGCCGGTCGCCAGGTCGTAGTCGTACACCGTGGACGGCGTGACCATCGAGTTGTACCCGAGGCGGAACACCGTCTGCGAGTACTCGGGGTTCGCACCCGGGCCCACGGTGTACAGCGGCTCGGGGAAGGCGATCGGCCGCTCCGCGCCGACCCCCGAGGGCGGCAGCACCGAGAGGCCGGTCAGTCCGCCGCGCCGGTAGTACAGCACCAGGTAGGACTCGAACGCGTCCACCGACAGCAGCCGCGTGTCGGCCCGGTGCGGGATGACCGGGGTCCACGCCGCGGTGTCGCCCGCGCCGGGCAGCGGAGCGGAGGCCAGCTCGAAGTTCTCGGCGCCGTCGTTGTGCAGGATCAGCAGCCGGTCCCCGGCGACCTCCACGTCGTACTCCACGCCCTGACGGCGCGGCGCGACGACCGAGAAGTCACCGCTAGGGGTGGCCGCGTCAAGCAGCCAGACTTCGCTGGTCAGCTTGGACGCGGTGTGGATCATCAGCCATTTCTCGTCGCGGGAGGCGCCCACGCCGAGCCAGAACTTCTCGTCGCTCTCCTCGAACACCACCACGTCGTCGGCCGTCGGCGCGCCGACGATGTGCCGCCAGATCCGGTAAGGCCGCCAGGCGTCGTCGACCGTGACGTAGAAGAGGGCAGAGCCGTCGAGCGACCACGCGCAGCCGTGCGCGGTGTTGGGCACCTCGTCAGCCAGGACTTCCCCGCTGACCAGGTCCTTGATCCGCAGGGTGTAGCGCTCGTCGCCGGCGAAGTCGGTCGAGTAGGCGAGCTGCTTGCCGTCCGGTGACACGGAGAACGCGCCAAGGGAGAAGAACGCCTGGCCCTCGGCCAGCACGTTCCCGTCCAGCAGCACCTCCTCGCCGTCCAGCGGCTTGCCGTCTTCTGGCATCGGCGGCGTGACCTCGCCGTCGCGGACAAGGCGGCGGCAGTGGATGGAGTACTGCTGGCCCTCCACCGTGCGCGAGTACCGCCACCAGCTTCCCTTGCGCACCGGCACCGACAGGTCAGTCTCCTGGGTACGCGCCTTGATCTCGTCGAACACAGCGGAACGCAGCTCGCCGAGCCCGGCGGTCAGTTCCTCCGTGTAACTGTTCTCAGCCTCGAGGTACGCGATGACCTCGGGGTCCTTGGGATCAGCGAGCCAGGCATACGGGTCGGTGACCGTGTCGCCGTGGAAAGTGCGCTCGGTCGGAACCTGCTTCGCGGTCGGGGGAGTCGGCACGGTGCTCATGACCGCAAAGTCTAGACCGCGGGCCAGCCGACCGGGTCACGCGAACGGCACCGGCGCCTCGGGCGGGACGCCGCTGACGATTTCCCGGCCACGGCGCAGCACCGACTCGTGCCGGCTGGCGGAGGTGAGGATGTAGAACCGGCGTGACCTGATTCCGTCCACCACCAGCCCCGCGACCTCGGCGGGCGCGGCGCCCGCGGCCGACAGCTGGTCGAACTGCTCGGCGGCGGCCCGCTCGGCCTCGTCCGCGACGCTTGGCCCGGCCCAGGGCGGCCGGTTCCTGCCCGAGGCGCCGAAGTTCGTTTTGACCGCGCCGGGGCAGAGCACCGAGACGCCGACGTGCGTGACGCCGAGCGACCTCAGGTTGAAGTGGAGCGTCTCGGTCAGCGCGGTGACCGCGTGCTTGGACACCCCGTACGGTCCGAGCGCCCCGGCGAACACGCCGAATACCGACGACGTGTTGACCAGGTGGGCGGTGTCCTGCTCGAGCAGCACTGGCATGAACGCGCGCACCCCGTTCATGACGCCCTCGAGGTTCACTCCGAGCACCCAGTCCCATTCGCCAGGCGGGCACTCCCACAGCGGCCCGTGCGAACCGCCGACGCCCGCGTTGTTGCACACCACGTGCACGGCGCCGAAGGTGGAAAGGGCTGCGTCGCGCAGGGCACCGACCGCCGCCCGGTCGGCCACGTCGGTCACCACGGGCAGGACGGACCCGCCGCCGGCGGGCGCGTGGCCGGCGACTGCGGCCGCCGCTTCCGCCAGCGCGGCCTCCTCGACGTCAGCCATCACGACGTGCATGCCCTCAGCGGTAAACCGCTCGGCCAGCCCGAGCCCGATCCCGCTGGCCGCGCCGGTGATGACGGCGACCCTGCCCTTAGCGACGGGATCGTGGGAAGTGGCGTTACCGAGGCTCATGGGGAGTCTCTAGCCGTCCGAAATGACGGGAAACCTACGGCGTCGGGCCATCCGGGACGTTAGTGGGATGACCACCATTGAAGTGCATGAGCGCTAGTGTCCCGGTCGCAATCGTCAGCCAGCGGGTCAGCGAGTTGCGCGGCAGCAGCGCCAGGGTCACCCACGCGATGGACGAGTACCAGGGCAGCTGCCACGGGTTGACCACCATCCAGGCGAACGTCAGCGCGCAGCTGGCCGCCACCACGGTCGGGACGTCGGGTGACAGGCGCTTGTAGAGGTACCAGGCGAGCAGCAGCGTCAGCGGCGGCCAGATGAACCCGTAGGCGCTGGTGACGGTGGCCTCGGCGTGGTTACCGTAGAAATGCTGCACGGTCACCTGGGCCAGCCGCCAGAGGGTCGGGGAGATCACCAGGCTTGACGCCTTGCGCAGCGGCTCGAGCGCGGTGACGCCGTAGCTGAAGAAGTACAGGCAGAACGTGGTCACGGCGGCCACCGCCGCGGTGCGCACGAGCCGTGCCCAGGCGCGGTCGTGGATGAGCGGGATGGCGATGGCGAGCGCGACGAAGGCAGCGTTGATCTTGATACCGCCGGCGATGCCGACCAGGACCCCGACAGCCAGGTCATTCCATAGCCGGACGCGGCGCCTTGACACCACGATCGCCGCGATCGCGACGAGCGACAGGAAAGCGTCCAGGTGGCCGCCCATCACCAGTTCCACGATCAGGAGCGGGTTGGCGACCCAGAGCAGGGCGGCGCGGACCGGGTTCTCCGCCGTCCGGAGCAGCACGTACCCGGTGGCGAGGAAAAAGACGCCGGCCATGATCATCAGGACCAGGATCGTCAGCCACGGCCTGGGGCCGCCGATCAAGGCGGCCAGCAGGTGCGTCCACGTCGCCACGGGACCGTAGTCCGAGGGAGTGGCCTGCCATTTGACGCCGACGATCATCGTGTACGGGTTATTCGCGTGCTCGGGCAGCATATTGGGGGTGAAGATGTACGGGTTCTTGCCGAGCGCCGCGATCCGCCCGTAGGCCGCGTACGAGGCGACGTCGCCCGATCCGACGGGCGTGATGTTCACCAGGACGGCGACGGCGCCCGCGGCCGTCCAGAACACCTTCCACGGGCTTGGCGACCAGCCGCGGCTGTTGGCCCACAGCATCATCGCCAGGCCCACGCAGCACAGCCCGATGGAGATGTACATGATGAGGTTGGCGGCCAGGTCGGGCAGGTGCGGCGCGCCCAGGTCGCGCGCGACCGAGGTAAGCGGCAGCAGCACGGGCGGGGTGGCGACGCTCGGCCTTGGCGCGGTGGCGCACAGCCCGTTGAAGGCGACGCCGAGCAGGCCGAGCGCGCTCAGGATCACCGCGGGCAGCGGGCGGGCCAGCGGGCTGTGCGAGAGGACCCGGATGAGCCTGCCCATCAGGACCTCGACGTGGCCGCCTGTCAGCGGCGGTTCTGCGAGTCTTGGCCCGGCTGCCTCGGTCGCCGTGAGCACGGGTTCTGACGGCTCGTTCGGTGGCGGCTCGTCGCCTGGGTGACCGCCCGCGAGCTGCCCAGGCTCAGCCTGGCCCCGTTCGGTCAGACCGGGCTCAGCGGGCGCAGGGCCGGACTCGGTCGCGGCAGATGTCGGCACTGTGGCGGGCGTCCGGTCGTCAGCGCCGTCGCGCCGCGGCGGATCCACCGTCAGGGCCATCAATTTCCTCCCGTTAGGACAGACGCCCGGTCAACGGCGTCACCGACCTCCTGCCGACTGAGAACGCGAAAAACCGCTGGTCTCAGCGCATATTACCCGGTGCACGAGGCCTGGCCCAGCCTAGTGTCTGCCCGGCTAATCCTTTTTGCCGTCAATGCAGCCAACCACAATTCACCATCCGCCCGCCCGCGGCGATATCATCTCGACACCTTCATGTGATTGCTTTCACAAGCCGAGGCCCACGTTACACCGGTTCCGCGTGCTGCCCGATGAGGCGACCCTGAGAAAACCTTCTCAAAGACGGCTCCGCCCCGCCCGGCCGCCAGTCCGGTCGCGGCCAGCGGGCACAATGGACAATATGGGAATCCGAACACGCTTCACCGTCATCGCGGCGGGGATCGCCAGGCGGCTTCCGTTCGGGCTCTCCGAGGTAGTCGCGCCGAGCCTGGTCGGCTACCTGCTGATCAACCTGTGCACCTTCTTCATCGACGTAGGGCTGCTCGGCCTGTTTCACGGGCACTTCGGGCTGCCCATCCCGGCCGCGGTCACGCTCTCTTACGGCACCGCGTCCGTCCTCAGCTACGTACTCAACCGGGTGCTGAACTTCGGCAGCCATGAGCCGGTGGGCAGGCAGTTCCCGCTGTACGTGGCCGTCAGCCTGTCGAACTACCTCATCTTCGTGCTCGGCCTGACCGACCTGCTGTCCCACGTGGGCGTCTACTACGAGCTCTCCCGGGTCCTCGCCGCGTGCTGCGAGGCGGTGTACCTGTACTGCATGCTGCGCTGGGTGGTCTTCAGGGACACCGCAGGTTTCGCTATGAACCGGCCGCCGGCAGCGCCGCAACCAGAGCATCAGGAGACGGCGCCGCCGGAGACGGTGCCCCCAGAGACAGCGCGGCCTGCGCCGTCGCCGCTGGAGCCGCGCTAGCCGTCAGCTTCGCCTCGGCGGCGGCGGAGTTCAGGTCCCGGTGCACCACCCGCGCGACGTCCTCGACGGTATCGATGCCGTACTGCTCCGACGGGCTGTCGTCAGTCAGCACCGCGATCATGTAGTTCTTCGTCTTCCCGGTGAACGCGCCGATGCTGTTGATGTGCCAGCCGGTGTCGTCCGGCAGCCAGCCGTTTTTGACGTGCACGGTGACGTCGCCAGGCGCGCCCGCCGGGGTGCCCCACCGCTGGGATGAGATCACCCTGGACATCAGCCCGAGCTGGTAGGAGCGGGAGGAGCTCGACAGCACCGAGTTCGGCCGCGTCAGCAGCGTGAGCAGGAGCATCTCATCGTGCGCGGTGACCTGGGTCAGTCCCCAGTACCCGTCCTGTCCCAGCTGCGTCTCGCCCATCTTCGCCAGGTTGAGGAAGTGCTGCAGGCGGGTCATCCCGACCTCGTCCCACAGCGCGGTCGCGGCGTCGTTGTCAGACTCGGTGATCATCAGCGTCGCCTCGTCCTTCTCCCAGGCGGAAAGCGGCGTGCCGGTTTCCTGGTGCCAGCGCAGCAGGGCGCCGAGGATGATCGCCTTCACGATGCTGGCCGAGTCGAAGTGCCGGGTGGCGCCGGTGTGGCAGGAAATCCCGGTCACGGTGTCGTACACGGTGACCGCGTGATGGCCTTCCCGGCCGCGCAGCTCCGCCTGAATGTCGGCCGAAAGCTTCGCGGCGAGCGCTTTGTAGGCGGCCGGGGCGGAGCAGATTCCCTCGCTGACCCGGGCGGCGGCCACCGCCGGCGCCGCCGCGCCGCTCTGTGATCGCGACCGGGCGGCCGTGCCGGTCCTGTTGCTCGCGCCGCGCACGGCTGGCGCGCTCGCCGAAGCGGCCGCGATCCCGGTCCCGACCGCGATGACCCCCGCCGCCAGCACAGCTGTCCCGGCCGCGTATGCCCGTTTTCCCATGACCTGCCCGCCCAATCCGTAGCTCTCCGATTACGCAGCTAAATATCGAGAAACACCTATCAGGGCTGGCCGCTAGGCTGGGCGACCATGACATCGAGAGCATCCGTGTCGGGCGTTAACCGGCTGATTCGCGGTGGTTACGTCCTGACGGCGGATTGCGCGGGTGGCATCCCGGGGGAGAAGTGCACGTTCGCGATGGCGCCTTCGAGTCAACCGTGCGAGGCCTAGGCGTTCCTGAAACCGGGCTGGCTGATGCCTCAGGAGTCGTGCGGTCTGCCCTTCGCGGCGTGGCCGGCCTTGCCGCCGGGTACAGCGCTCTGTAACGGTAAGCGTTACTCAGAGTGATGACATGTTCTGCCCTCGCGCTACGTGGCGGATATTGTGCGAATTGCCTGAATTGCCACGTCGTGACCTAACCGAGACCGTACGATCGGGTCTGACCTTCTGGCCCCTAGCATGATGGAGTCCTATGCGCCGACTGGCCATGCGGCTAGTGATCGTGGTGACGGCACTGGCGGTGGGCGGGGTGGCGGCAGGCTGCTCGGCCGCGCCCGGCCTGGACTACGCGCAAGGCGCCACGCGCTCGTCACCGCCCTCCACGGTGGCAACCGCGCAGGTGCCGGCGTCGGCCCGGGCGAAGACCGCGCCCGCGGACGAGCTCACGGTCGCCGGCCTGCCCAAGGGAGTCGGCGCCAAGGCCGGCATCCTGGTCGACGCCACCACGGGCCAGGTGCTCTGGGCGAAGGGCGAGAACACCACCCTGCCGATCGCGTCGATCGCCAAGGTGATGACCGCGCTGGTGATCATCCAGGCAGGCGGGCTCAACCGTCAGGTCGTGGTACCCAAGGCGGTGACCGCCTACGTGGCAAAGTACGGCGCGAACGCCGCCGGCCTCATACCCGGACAGGTCTTCACGGTCGATGAGCTGCTGCACATCATGCTGGTGGTGTCCGCCGCCGACGCGGCCTACACGCTGGCGAACGCCTACGGGCCCGGCCTCCCGGCGTTCATCGGCAAGATGAACGCCGAGGCGGCCAAGCTCGGTTTGGCGGGCACCCGCTTCACCTCGCCGGACGGTCTCCCGTACCCGACAGAAACGTCCACTTACTCGACCGCCGCCGACCTCGTGCGGCTGGGCGAGGTCGCGATGGGGAGCCCGGAGTTCCGCTCGATGGTGGACCTGCGCGTCTACAACCTGCCGAAGGGCAACGGCCACAACGCGGTCTCGGTCACGACCGATAGCTATTTCCTGCAGACCTATCCGGGATCCGTCGGCATCAAGACCGGTTTCACCAACGCGGCGGGCCACACCTTGCTCTTTGAGGCAGTACGCAACGGCCGCACGCTCATCGGCGACGTCCTCGGCTCATCAGTCAACGGCTTCGCCGCCGCCGCGCTGGACTCCGCCAAGATCCTCAACTGGGGCTTCGCTCTCAAGCAGGCCGGCTAGCTCTACTGACAGGCCGCGCGGCTGGATCTGGTCGCGGCCGGCTCGCGCCAGGTTCCCTGACGCGGCCGGCCGGCTCCGGCTCAGTCGCGCTGGCGGGAGCTGCCCAGCATGATCTCGTCCCACGACGGGACCGAGGAGCGGCGGGCCTTGACGTTCTTCTTGTTGCCTGGACGCGGCCGCCCTGACGGCTCCTCGGCCGGGGGCTCGGCGGGCGCGGGAACTTCGGCCTGCCTGACGGACGCGGCGGCTGCGGCTGGCTCCGGCATAGCGGGCACTGGGACCTCGGCCTTCGGTTCTGGCGCCACAAGGGCGGCTGGCTCAGTGGCGGCTGGCTCACTGGTGGCGGCGGCCGGCTCGGCCGCCGTGGTGCTCTCTGCGACCTGGCCCGCCTCGGCGGCAGGAGGCTCGACGACAGCGGGCTCGACCACGAGGGCCTCGGCTGCAACGGGCTCAGCTGTCGTCGTAGGCTCGGCTGCCGTTGACTGCGCTGCCGTTGACTGCGCGGCCGTGACGCTCGGCTGCGGCTGGATCTCCGCCGCCGGAGCCGCCGCGGGTACCGGTGCCGGTGCCGGTGCCGGCGTCAGCTCCGGCTCAGACGGAGCGGGCTCCAGGGCTAGTCCGGGCTGTTCGCTGAGGAAGGCCGGCTCCGGCTCTTCGAAGATGACCGGGCGCGGGGGAGTAAGCCGCTTCCGTTCTGAATCATCGAAGGCGGGACCATCGAACGCGGGCGCGCTCGTGACCGGAGCGGCGGGAGCGGCCGTTCCCGGCACCGCGGGCGGCTCCCAGTCAGCCGTCGGCGCGACAGGCACAGGCGGGGTAACCGACGGACGGTACTCGACCGGACGGTACTCGACCGGGCTGGACTCGACCGGGCTGGACTCGGCCGGGCTGGACTCGACCGGGCGGGGCGCTGGCTCGCGGTAGGCGGCAGGCTCCGCGACCGGATCGCGGTAGCCGCGCGGCTCAGCCTGCGGCGCGCGGTAGGCGGTGTCGGCGGCACGGTAACCGGCGGCCGGGTCGGCTTCCTGGCTCCGGTGAGTGGCCGGCGCGCGGTACTCGTCCGGCGCGCGGTACTCGTCCGGCTCCTGAGCCTGCTCACGGTACGGGGCCTCAGCCGCCCGGTGTCCGGGCGCGCGGTACGGGGCCGACTCGGGGAACTCCGCGTATGCCTGCTGCGCGGGGCGGGCCGGAGCGGGAGACGGCGGCGCCTGCGGTGGCGTGACAGGCCCGGAAGCGGCGGCCCCGGAAGCGGCGGATCCAGAAGCGCCGGGTCCGGAAGCGGCGGGCAGGGAAACAGCCGTCCGGTCCGGCGTCGCGCCGCGTTCGGGCAGGCTGGGGCGTTCAGCGGCCGGGGCAGGCGGCGTCAGCGGCCGGTCGGTGAACGGCCGGTCGGCCAGGGACCGGTCGGCCAGCGAACGGTCGGCGCCGAGGGACCGGTCGGGAATCACGGACCGTTCGGGACGGAACCGGGACGCGCCGGGGGTGCCGGCGTACCCGCCGCCGCCCATCCCCGCGGCCGCGCCAAGGCGCGACGCGATCGGGGTGACGGTGGCCTCGCCCGGCAGCGACACCGGCTCGGGCGGCAACTCGGATTCCGGCAGCGAAAGGCGGGCGGCGTTGTCGTCGTCGGGCATCACGTGCCGGCGCCGGGGGTCGAAGACCCACTCGGCGACGTGCAGCCGCCCGCCGGACGGGAACGTCAGCGAGACCTGCCAGTTGCCGTCGCCGCGCTTGCGCGAGTCCCACTGGCCGTCCGCCGGGTCGGTGCCGGCCGCCGACAGCCGCGCGGTGACGATGTCACCGAGCCGCGGACCAGGGCCTGAAGAGTCGCCCGCGCGCCGCACCGACCCGGTCTGGGCCTGCTCGGCGATGTAGCCGCGCTCCGCGAGGACCGGGCCTTCAAACCAGCGGACCCGCTCGACCGGAATGCCCGCGGCGTCGGCGATCTCCTCAGCCGTTTCGCCAGCGCGGATTCGTGCCTGGATCTCCTTGGGTCGCAACGGACTCTCCACTTCGATCTCGTACTGGGCGAGCCGGGAGGTCTGGCCTTGAGCAACCGCCCGCAGCCGCTCGTCGATCGGCAGGATGTACCGCCCGCTTCGCCCCGGGACCGCGAGGACAGCGTAACTGCCGTCCTCGCTGACCGCGACGAAGCGCAGTTCCTGCATCGGGGTCCCTTCCCTTGCCCCGAGGTGCGCCGCACGCAGTGCTGGTATCTTGCCTGCCCTCGGGTAAATACTTAGGTCGCAGTCTTCCGGTCAGAGTGCCAGAAGAAAAGCACCCCGCCCGGCATGTCCAGAGAACATGGTGGCATTTACCATGTCCGGACCTGCGGGCGGGGTGCCAATGCCGCAACTGTCAGGATTTTCTTCGTGACTCACTGTCGTCGGCCGGGTCGGTCGGCCCGTTTTCCTGTCCGGCGAGCCCGAGCGCGTCGGCGCTGGCGCCGACCGCGTCGGTCCCGGCTTCCGGGGCGTCCACGATCAACTTGGACGGCCACCAGTTCCACCGGCCGAGCAGGATCACCGTGCAGGGCACGAGCACGGTGCGGACGACGAACGTGTCCATGATGACGCCGACCGCGAGGCCGATGCCGACATCCCGGATCTGCGAGCCGCCCGAGCCGCTGCCGCCGACGACGGCGAACACCGCGAACGTGCCCGCCAGGACCAGGCCGGCCGAGGTCACCGTCGTACCGGTGACGCTGATCGCGCGGCTGACCGCCTCGCGCAGCGGCAAATGGTGCGCTTCTTCCCTGATCCTGGTCATCACCAGGATGTTGTAATCCTCGCCCAGTGCTAGCAGGAAGATAAACAACAGGAACGGCAGGATGAAGGTGATGCCCCCGGAATTGCCGAGCCAGATAAAGACGATCACCGCGAATCCGAGCGCGGCGAAGTAGGAGATCGCCACCGACGCGATCAGGTATAGCGGAGCGACCAGCGACCGCATGACGAGCGCGAGCAGCACGCCGATGACGATGATCGCGATCGGGATGACGTGCGCCAGGTCGCTGTTGGAGATCTGGCTGATGTCGTAGAACGCCGGTGCCTCGCCGGCGACCCCGTACGCGGTCGCGTGCAGCGTCGGGACGACCGAGGCCGCCTCAGTCCTGATTGAGGGCACCGCGTTCATCGCGTCGGTGCTGCTCGGATCCCCGGCGGTCAAGCCGGTCTGGAACTGAATCGTCTTCCCGTCCGGTGACACGTACTGCTCGGTCGCCCGGTACATCTGGTACGCGCCCGCCCACTGGCTGCCGCTGATGCCAGCGGAAACGGCGGCGGCCGGTTCGGGCGGCACGGTGGTGGACAGCGTTCCCGAACCGAGCAGGCCGTGCAGCTCGGTGTACTCGGCCGGGGTGAACCCGGTGCCGCCCACCGGGTTCAGCGGCCCGCTCACGCCGGTGAACACCGGACTGGCGGTTAGCTGCTTAGTCGCCGCTTCGATCGCCTGCGGGTCCTGCCAGGCGGGCTGCGGCAGCGTGTAGACGAGGTTCGTCGGGTTCGCGGAGGAGGCCGGGAAGTACTTGGCGAGCAGATCCTGGCCCGCCGCCGAGTCGGTGCCCGCTGGGGCGGAGATCGTGCCGCCGAAGCCGGCGCTCTTGTAGCCGGTGACCGCGACGGACAGCGCACCGAACACGACCACGCCGAGGAGCAGCGCGGCGACCGGACGCTTGACGACACGGGTCGCGACGTTGCCCCACAGGCCGGCCGAGGAACCGCCCTTCTTGGGCTTGGACGGCCAGAAGGCGGCCTTGCCGAAGATCGCGAGCAGCGCCGGCAGCAGCGTGAGGCCGGCCAGCAGCATGATGCCGATACCGATGGCGAGCGGAATGCCGAGGTTGGAGTAGATCTGGAAGCTCGCCGCGAGCAGCGACAGCAGCGCCGCGACGACCGTGAAGGCGGAGAACGTGATCGACTCGCCGACCTTGGTCAGCGCGTTCACCACGGCGTCGTGGTTGGCCTGGCCTTCGCGCAGGTTCTCCCTGACCCGGAACACCAGGAACAGCCCGTAGTCGGTCCCCGCGCCGAGCACGAGCACGGTGAGCAGCAGCTGCGCGAGCGAGGAGACCTTGAGCCCGTGGTTCGCCAGCTCGGCGACGACCGGCCCGGAGATCGCGACGGTGAGCAGCGCGGGAATGACGGTGATGAACGGCGCGAGCGCCGAGCGGAAGATCAGGAACAGCAAGATGAGGATGAAGAGGAACGCGACGAGCTCGACCTCGTTGCCGGTGTTACCCGACTGGTTCTGCTGGTCCACCTGGATCGCGAGCTGCCCGGCCAGGTGTACCTGCATGCCGGCTGGCGGGGACGAATCGGTGACCGCGGTGCGCAGGTTATTGATCAGGTCGGTCTGCCCGGTCTGGTCGTTCTGGCTCACGTCCGACAGCACCTGCAGCTGCTCGGCCTGGCCGCTGACCCCCGCCCGGGCGGCCGACACCCCGAGGTCGTGCACCTTGACGACGGTCTTCACCTTGCCGAGGTCGGCGGCGAGCGTGGTCAGGTAGGCCTGGTCGGCGCTGGTGAACGTGCCGGTGCTTACCGCGGCGATCACGGGGACCGGAATCAGGTTGGTGGTGCCGAACGGCGCGGCCAGGTCGGTCGCCTTCTGGCTCGGGGCGTCGGCCGGCAAGAAGGAACTGTTATTCCCCTGCGTCACGCTCGCCAGCGACGGCAGCGCTCTCGGTATCACTCCGGCGGCGACAATCCAAACAATCAGGATTACCCAGCGGAACTTGACGGCGAACTTGCCGATGCCTCGGAAAATGTCATCAACGTGCACGCGCCAAGGATAGCGGCCTCCCTCCTAGCGCCCGCGACCGTCTCAGCTGGTTCTCAGTTAGGGGGTAAAAGGCCAGGAAGGCAAGGGTATGCCCGGCTTCAACGTCGTCCGCGGGCAGTGCGGGACCAGCGTGAAGCGGCCCAGGAGCAGCCGCAAGCTGCCCGTCAGTGAGCCGTAACACGACCGTAAGGCGGGCGGCGCCGGGGAGGCGTTTCCGTTGCGGCCGATGAGGATATAGCGGGACCATGCGACCAGAAGGTCGTGCCAGGAGGCGAGTCGAATGCGGCACCTGATCGGTATCGGGCTGGCCATCGGGCTGTCGGCCGCGGTGTTCTTCGCCGGCAGCTGGGGTTACCTGCGGTTGCTGCGGGTGCCCGTCGTCAACGGCGCCGTGTCGGCGCTGCCCGCTGGCGGGCTGCTGCACGACACCAGCGTCCTGCTCGGCTTCGCGGCGGTGGCGGGCACCGGGCTGCTGGCCGGGACCTTCATCGCCGTGCGCCGGATCTCGCCGCTCGCCGCCGGACTGCCCGGCCTCGGGCTGATCGGCTGGACGGTCTGGTACGGCCTCAACCTGCGCCAGGCGATGCACTACATACCGCTGCGCGCCGAGACATACGGCACCGGCTTCGAGGCGATGCTGACCAGCGGCGTGCTCGGCGCCGCCGGTCTGGCGCTCGCGGTCCCGCTGTTCCTGCCGTCACGGTGGCGCGGGGCCCGGTACGGCGACGAACAGTACGAACAGGGCCAGCCTGGCGGGTGGGATCCGCGGGGCGCGGATCCGGACCAGGCGCCGACGACGACTATCTCGCTGCTCGCCGACGACTGGACCGGCACCGCACCCTACCCGGAGGGCGATCAGTTCAGGCGGAACTGACGGCGGGGGACTGTGCCGCTCAGTGCTAGGCCGCCGATGACGACGCCGCGAACTGCGCCTTCTCGGTCGACCCGGCCAGCGCCACCGTCTCCGCGTTCGGCGAGACGGCCTGCGTGACCAGGTCGAAGTAGCCGGTGCCGGCCTCGCGCTGGTGCCTGGTGGCGGTGTAGCCGAGCGGCTCGAGGCCGAACTCGGCCTCCTGCAGCCGCACGTACGCCGACATGTCGTTGCGGGCGTAGCCGTGTGCCAGCTCGAACATCGACTCGTTCAGTGCGTGGAAGCCCGCCAGCGTGATGAACTGGAAGCGGTAGCCCATCGCCGCCAGCTCCTTCTGGAACTTAGCGATGGTGGCCTCGTCCAGGTGCGCGCGCCAGTTGAACGACGGCGAGCAGTTGTAGGCGAGCATCTGGTCCGGGTACTGCGCCTTGATCGCCTCGGCGAACTTCCGCGCCACCGCCAGGTCAGGCGTGCCGGTCTCCATCCACAGCAGCTCCGAGTAGGGCGCGTAGGCGAGACCGCGGGCGATGCACGGCTCGATCCCGTTGCGCACCCGGTAGAAGCCCTCCGCCGTCCGGTCGCCGAGCACGAACTCACGGTCGCGCTCGTCCACGTCGCTGGTCAGCATGGTCGCCGACTCGGCGTCGGTCCGCGCGACGACCAGCGACGGCACGTCGAGCACGTCGGCCGCGAGCCTGGCCGCGGTCAGCGTCTTGACGTGCTGCCCGGTCGGGATGAGCACCTTGCCGCCGAGGTGGCCGCACTTCTTCTCCGACGACAGCTGGTCCTCGAAGTGCACGCCGGCCGCGCCAGCCTCGATCATGGACTTCATCAGCTCGAACGCGTTCAGCACGCCGCCGAAGCCGGCTTCCGCGTCGGCCACGATCGGCGCGACCCACTGCTGGCGCGGCGCGGTGCTGTCGGCGGACCGCTCCGACCAGGCGATCTGGTCCGCGCGCAGCATCGCGTTGTTGATGCGGCGCACCATCTGCGGGACCGAGTTCACCGGGTAGAGCGACTGGTCGGGGTAGGTGTGCCCGGCCAGGTTCCCGTCCGCCGCGACCTGCCAGCCCGACAGGTAGATGGCCTGCAGGCCCGCCTTCACCATCTGCACCGCCTGGTTACCGGTGATCGCGCCAAGCGCCCGCACCGCGTCGTCGGTGTGCAGCAGCTCCCAGAGCCGCTTGGCACCGCGCGCGGCCAGGGTGTGCTGCTCGACCACGGAGCCGCGCAGCCGGATCACGTCCTCGGCGGTGTAGTCGCGCTTGATCCCGTCCCAGCGCTGGTCGGCCTCCCACGTGGCGCGCAGATTGGCCGCCTGCTGGCTGATGGTTTCCATGGTGATGCCTTTCGGTCGGTACTGCCCGCCGCGGCTCTGCGCCGTCGCCGGGTGTACTCCCACGGTGCGGTACCTGACCAGGGGAACCCAGGCCTCAACCTGAGAAAAAAGTTCAATATTTATCCGAACGGGCGCGTGTTACACTTTTTGACTGATGCAAGAACCTCAGAAATTGGTAGAGACCGAAGGTCTAGACCTTGCCATGTTCGGCCAGCGGCTTCGGCACGCCCGGCGGGCCAAGGGGCTGACCCTCGCTGAACTCGGTGCCCAGGTCGGCCGGACCCCGTCGGTGCTCTCGCTGATCGAGAACGGCAAGCGCGAGCCGCGGCTCTCGCTGGTCGAGCAGCTGGCCGGCGCGCTCGGCGTGCCCGTGACCGAACTGCTGAAAAAGCAGCCGCCGAGCCGCCGGGCGCAGCTCGAGATCACCATCGAGCCGGCGCAGCGCGACCCCTCCTATACCGCCCTCGGCCTGCCCGAGCTGCGGGTCGGCACCCGGGTGCCGACCGACGTGCTCGAGCACCTGGTGGCGCTCGCGGGCGAGCTGCGGGCGCAGCGGGCCAAGCCGACGGCGACGCCGGAAGAGGCGCGGGCCGCCAACGCCGCGCTGCGCGGCTCGCAGCGCGAGCGTGGCAATTACTTCGCCGAGATCGAGCAGACGGCCGCCGAGGCCCTCGACCGGGCCGGCTACGACGGCGGCGCGCTCTCGCAGGGAATGCTGCTCACGGTCGTCGCCAAGCACGGTTTCTCCGTCCGGTTCGCCGCCGACCTGCCGCGCTCGGTCAGGTCGCTGACCGACCTGCGGGCCGGCCGGATCTACCTGAAGCAGGAACCGGTCGGCGGCCACTCGCCGCGCACGGTCATCCTGCAGTCACTCGGCCACTTCCTGCTCGGCCACGGCACGCCACGGGACTTCGCCGACTTCCTGCGCCAGCGGGTGGAGGCGAACTACTTCGCCGCCGCGATGCTGATACCCGAGCGGGCGGCCGTGCCGTTCCTGCGGGCCGCCAAGGAACGCCGCGACCTCGCGGTCGAGGACCTGGTCGACGTGTTCTCGGTGTCCTACGAGATGGCCGCCCACCGGGTCACCAACCTGGTCACCCACCACCTCGGCGTGCCCTGCCACTTCGTGAAGAACGACCCGAGCGGCATCATCTACAAGGCCTACCAGAACGACGGCGTCGTCTTCCCGGCCGACAGCACCGGCGCGATCGAGGGCCAGCGGATGTGCCGCCAGTGGTCGGGGCGCCAGGTGTTCGCTTCGGCGGACCGGTTCTCGCCGCACTACCAGTACTCGGACACGCCCTCGGGCACCTACTTCTGCGTCGCCCAGGTCGACCAGAACGCCGGTGCGGCCGGCTACGCGATCACGCTCGGGGTGCCGTTCGACCACTCCCGCTGGTTCCGCGGCCGCGAGGCGACGATCCGCACCCGGTCGCGCTGCCCGGGCGGCGACTGCTGCCAGCGGGCGCCCGCCGTCCTGGCCGAGCGCTGGGAGGGGATGGCCTGGCCGTCCGCCCGCGCCCACTCGCACGTGCTGTCGGTCCTGCCGTCAGGCGCGTTCCCCGGCGTGGACGACGTGGACATCTACGAGTTCCTCGACCGCCACAGCGGCGACTAGCGGCGGGCCGCCGGTCAGAGGCGGGCCATCCAGATGACGCCCAGCACGACGAGGATGAACACCACCGCGGCGATCACGGCGATCAGCACGCTCGAAACCAGCATGCCGATGATGATCGCGGCGGCCACGACGGCGACGATCAGGCCGCCGACCACGATCTTGACGTCAGTCGGGGTCTCCGGTGCGACCAGGCCGGGACTGGCCGGCTTGATCCCCCACTCCCCGGCAGGCACCCGCACTGGTGAGATCGCCCGCGGCCCGGTCGGCCGGGGCGCCGGCGTCAGCATCGCCGAACGCCGGGTCGCGATCGCGGTCCCCGGCACCGTGTCCGACGGCACCGTGTCTTCCGGCACAGTGTCTTCCGGCCGGGTGTCTTCCGGCATCGGGTCCGCGAGCATCGGGTCCGCGAGCACCGGGTCCGCCAGCACAGCGTCGGCAAGGGACGGCGGCTCCTCGGCCAGGTGCTCGCCCCCGTGACCGGACACCGCCGCCAGCGTGCCCGCCGAGTCCGGTTCGAGACCGTCGGGCCCCAGGTAGGCGGTTCCCCAGTGCGGACCGGAACCGTACACGAGCAGCCCGGCGCCGCCGGGCCCGACGAGGTCGAGCTGCGTCAGAAAGTCGGTCGGGCCGAACTCGCCCAGTTCCGGCAGCGTCCGCCACCAGCCCGCCTCTAGCAGGGCCGGGTACATACGGGCGGCGTCGTCGCGCAGCAGCGCCAGGTCGGCAGGCGACAGCGTGAAGTCGTCGAGGCCGTCACCGGTAAGCCGGTCGCCGTCGTTCTCGCCTGGGCCGGCTTCCAGGAAGCCGCTGACCACCAGGTAGCCGCCCTGGTCGTCGGCCCAGCGGCGCCCGTAGAGCAGGCCGGCCGCGATGCGCCGTTCCGCGGTGGCGGCCTCGGCCGCGGACCGCAGCGCCCGTGCGACCCCCGGGTCGAGCAGCGCGGCGCCGTCACCGCTGCCGAACGCCCGGAACCCGACGTACGCGCTCCGGGCACGGAACGGGGTCGGCACCGTGCTCTGACCCGGCAGGAACAAAGCCCCGTCTTCGGTCATACGGCAACCCCTCTCACTGAGGCGGCCGACCGCGCCGCAGCCCGGCACAGCCCGGCTTTCCCCAGAGATTACCGGCTGGCGGCCCCGCTGTTTAGTCCGCTTTTCTGATCTGTCAGCGGCGTGACATCCAGATGCTCGAGAAGATCACGAGCAGCCCGATCACGGCGATGACCACGCCGACGATCAGGCTGTGCACCAGGACGCCGATGATGATCGCGGCCGCGACGGCGACGATGGCCAGCGCGCCCACCACGAGCTGGACGTCGACCGGCAGCCCCGGCTCCGGGTACCCGGTGCTGGCCGGGCGTCCCGCCCATGCGCGGGCCCGCGGCGGCACGCGCACCCGCGAGCTCAGGCGCGGCCGGGTCCGTCGCGGTGTCCACGACGGTGCCGGTCCGTCAGCCGGTGGCGCCGCCCGCCGCCCGGCGCGCCCGGGCGCGGGCCGCCCCGCGGCCTCGTCGGCCGGCGGCGGCACCCGCGCGGGCGGCTCCTCGGCGATGTCCGCCGGGGGTTCGATCTCCGCTGGCGGCACGACCTGCTCGGGCGGCTGCCCGAGCAGGCTCTCGCCGGCGGCCAGGTCCACCACTTCCGGCTCAGCAGGCACCGGCGGCTCCAGGTCAAGGAGCGGTTCGGCGGCCGGGGGGACGGGCGCCGGGTTGCCGACCGCGACGAGGGTGCCCGCCGAGTCGGGGGTGGCCCCCTCGGGCCCGAGGTAGGCGGTGCCCCAGTGGATGCCTGAGCCGTACACCAGCAAGCCGACACCGTCCGGGCCGACCAGCTCGGCTTGCGTCACGAAGTCACCTGGCCCGAACTCGCCGAGCGCCGCCAGGCTCCGCCACCAGCCGACCTCGAGGAAGGCGGTGTACATCCGGGCGGCGTCGTCGCGCAGCAGCCGGAGGTCTGCCTCTGACAGCGTGAACTCGTCGGTGCCGTCGGATGAGATCCGGTCGCCGCTGTTCTCGCCTGGCCCGGCTTCCAGGTAGCGGTCGACCACCAGGTACGCGCCTTCGTCGTCGACCCACCCGCGGCCGAAGAGCAGGCCGCCGGCGATGCGCCGTTCCGCGGTGGCGAACTCGGCCGCATTCCGCAGCTCGTGCATCAGCCGCGGCTCGACCAGGACGGCGCCGTCACCGGTGCCGAACGCCTTGTACCCCGCGTACGCGCTGCGTGCCCTGTAGGGGACCGTCACTTCTTCCGCGCCCGGCTGGAACCCGGCCCCGCCGTCGGTCATCCGACTACCCCTCTCGCTGAGGCGGCCGGCGCAACGGCCCGGCATATGGACGGGATTACCCGGAGCGCGAGGATTTAGTCCGCTTTGGGAATGGTGAAGCCGTCCGCGCCCACCGTTACCTCTGCGGTCTGGGCGAGCTGGGTGACCGCCCGGACGCTGCCGTCCAGGTCGAGCACCGGCGACGCGTCGGAGTACCAGGACGGGATCACCGCGTTCCCCCAGAAGTCGCGGCGCCGCGGGTCGCGCACCGACCAGCGCAGCACCGGGTGGTCCGGGTCGCCGGTGTAGTAGTCGGAGGTGTAGATCTCCAGCCGGTGACCGTCGGGGTCGCGCAGGTACACGTAGAAGGCGTTGGACACGCCGTGCCGTCCTGGCCCGCGCTCGATGTGCGCCTGCAGCGACAGCGAGCCGAGGATGTCGCACATCCGCAGCACCGCGTGCGCCTCGTGCGCGAAGAACCCGAGGTGGTGCAGGCGCGGCCCGGCGCCGCCGGTGAACGCGACGTCGTGCACGGTCTGCTTGCGGTACATCCAGGCGGCGTAGAGCGTCTGGTCGTCCTCGATCGTCTCCGACAGCCCGAACCCGAGCCCGCTGTAGTACGCGTAGGCGCGCGGCACGTCGGGCACGCAGATGTTGAAGTGGTCGAGTCTCGCCACCTCCGCGCCGCGGCGCAGGTCGTAGCGCTGCTGCAGCCGCTCAGGGTGGGCGGCGGAGGCGAAGAAGTCAACCAGGAACCCCAGCGGGTCCTCGACCCGCACGACCTCGCCGACCCCGTGCACCGTCCCGGCCGCGAGCCGGCGCGTCCGGCAGCCGAGGGCCGCGTAGTACGTCTGCGCCCGCTCCAGGTCGGCCTCGGAGCGGACCCGGTAGCCGAGCGCGCCGGCCGCCGCCGTCGTGCCCGCCCGCAGCACCAGGTTGTGGTGCGTGAGCTCGTCGAAACCGCGCAGGTAGAGCGAGTGCCGGTCCTCGTGGCTGACCACGAAGCCGAGCAGGTCGACCCAGAAGCGCCTTGCCTCGGCCAGGTCAGTCACCACGAGCGTGGCGTAGGCCGACCGTACGATGTCGGGCGCGGGGGGCAGCGAGGAGTCGGTCATGGCGTCGTCACGCTCCAAAACGCGGCACGTGTGCGTCGCCCAGCGCGACGTGCACGATCCGTGACTCGGTGTAGAAGTCGATCGAGTGCTGGCCGCCTTCACGGCCGAGACCGCTCGCTTTGACGCCGCCGAACGGCGTCCGCAGGTCGCGCACGTTATGCGAGTTGACCCAGGTCATGCCGGACTCCACGGCGGCCGCGACGCGGTGCGCGCGGTTCAGGTCCGACGTCCACAGGTAGGCCGCGAGCCCGTACTTCGTCCCGTTGGCGAGCGCGACGGCCTCCTCCTCGGTGTCGAACGGCGTCACGCAGACCACCGGACCGAAGATCTCCTCCTGGAAGATCCGCATCGACGGGGTCACGTCCGCGAACACGGTCGCCGCCAGGTAGTTGCCGTGGTCGAGACCGGCCGGGCGGCCGCCGCCCGCGACCAGCCGCGCGCCCTCTCTGACGCCGAGGTCCACGTAGGACAGCACCCGCTCGTAGTGCTCGGGGTGCACTAGCGCCCCGAGCTCTGTCGCCGGGTCGGCCGGGTCGCCCGTCTTCACGCGGACCGCGCGCTCGGCGAGCCTGGCGGTGACGGTGTCATAGACCTTTCGCTCGGCCAGGATCCGGGAGCCGGCGGTGCACCGTTCGCCGTTCAGCGACATCACCCCGAATAGAGCGGAGTCGATCGCGGCGTCGAGGTCGGCGTCGCCGAAGATGACGCAGGGCGACTTGCCGCCGAGCTCCATCGACAGGCCCTTGAGGTGGTCGGCGGCGGACCGCATGATGACCTGCCCGGTGACGGTCTCGCCGGTGAACGAGATCAGCGGCACGTCCGGGTGAGCGACGAGCGCGGCCCCGGCCTGCTCGCCGATGCCGTGCACGATGTTGAACACGCCGTCGGGCACGCCCGCCTCGGTCATGATCTCCGGCAGCAGCGACGCCGACAGCGGCGTCCACTCGGCCGGCTTCAGCACCACGGTGCACCCCGACGCGAGCGCCGGGGCGAGCTTCCACGACTCGAGCATGAACGGCGTGTTCCACGGGGTGATCAGCCCGGCGACGCCGGCCGGGCGGCGCAGCACGTAGCCGAGCTGCCCCGGCTGCGAGAACGCTTCCTCGTGCTGGGCGACGATCACGTCGGCGAAGTACCGGAAGTTCTCCGCCGCCCGCGCGGCCTGCCCTTTCGCCTGGGTGACGGGCAGCCCGGTGTCGAACGTCTCGAGTGCGGCGATCCGCGCACCGCGCGCCTCGATGCCGTCGGCGATCTTGTTCAGAACCCGGGCCCGCGCCCGCGCGGCCAGCCCGGGCCAGGGCCCGTCGCTGAACGCCTGGCTGGCTGCCCGCACGGCGCGGTCGATGTCGGCCGCCTCGCCCGCCGCCGCCTGCGCGTACACCTCGTTGCTGACCGGGTCGGCGACGCCGAAGGTGCCGCCGCCCGCGCTCGGCCCGTGACGGCCGCCGATGAAGTGCTCGATCGTGCCGGGAATCTCCGGACGCATCACGCCGCCACCTCCGCCACCGGGCCGTCGGGCACCGGGGCCGCTTCCTTAAGCAGCCGCAGCACGGTCGCCTGCCCCGCTTCGGTGAGCGGTACCAGCGGCGGGCGGACGAAACCCGAGCTGATCAGCCCCGCCCGGGCCAGCACCCACTTGGCGGCGGCCGGGTTGGTCTCGGTGAACTGCGCCGACGGCGGTAAACGGCGAGACCACCGGCGCGATCGAGCCCCTGATCGCGGCCGGGTCGCCGCGGAACCTCACGACGCGCCCTCCGTCCGCCCGTCCGGCGGGGTCTGCTCGCCAGGCGGGGTCTGCTCGCCCGGCCGGGCGCTCAGCCAGGCCTGGTAGGCGGCCTGCCAGCGCTTGCCGAGCGGGTAGAGACCGTCGACCGACTCGCCCCGGCCGACCATCGCGGCGGCGAACTCCTCCTGCAGTTCCTGCTCGGCCGCGTCCCGCGCGACCTCCATGGCCAGGTGCGCGGGGATGACGATGACGCCGTCGCCGTCGCCGGCGATGATGTCGCCAGGCGTGACCGTGACCCCGGCGCAGGCGATGACGGTGTTGACCTCCCACGGCACGTGCCGGCGGCCGAGCACCGCCGGGTGGGTCGCACCGTAGTAGACCGGGATGTCCATGCCGTGCAGCGCCTGGCTGTCCCTGATCGCGCCGTCGGTGACGATGCCCGCCGCCCCGCGGACCTGGGCCCGCAGGGCGAGGATGTCGCCCACGGTGCCCGCCGTCGGGTCGCCGCGCGCCTCGATGACCAGCACCTCACCGGACCGCACCTGCTCGACGGCGCGCTTCTGCGCGTTCAGCCCGCCGCCGCGCAGCGTCCCGCCGTACTCGGCGAACAGGTCCTCGCGGAACGGGACGTAGCGCAGTGTCCTGGCGAAGCCGGTCATCTTCCGGCTCGGCTGGGTGGCGTGCAGCCGGTCCAGGGTGACGGCGTTGAAGCCGCGCTTGCGCAGCTGCGACGAGAGGGTGGCGGTGCTGACCTGGCTGACGGCCCGCAGCAGCTCGGCCGGGGAGTCGGCCGGCCCCGGGGCGCCCCCGGCCCCGTAGGCCGCCTCGCGCTGCGCGTCGTCCTGCTTGGGCATCGCGCCAGGCGGGGACAGGTCGTAGGTTGCTTCCGCGACGGGGGAGTGGAGCCGTCCGGTGGTCAGCGATTCCGGCTGCCCGGCTTCCCGGGCGGACGGCGTGACCCCGGCGGTGACCTCCACCTCGACCAGGTCGCCTGGCTTGACCACGGTGGACCCGGTCGGGGTGCCGGTGAGGATCACGTCGCCCGGCTCGAGCGTGGTCAGCCGGGACACGTCCGCGACGATGTCGGCGAAGGAGAACAGCAGGTCGTCGCCGCTGACCGCATCCTGCGCGAGGTCGCCGTTGACCCAGGTGCGCAGCCGGATCCGCTCCGGGTCGACCGCCCTGGCATCGAGCAGCCCGGGTCCGAGCGGCGTGAACCCGTCGATGCCCTTGGACCTGACGTTGGCCCCGTTATCGGCGTACCGCAGGTCGTACACGCCGAAGTCGTTGGCGGCGGTGACCCAGCGGACGTGCTGCCAGGCGTCGGCGGCGGCCACCCGGCTGGCCCGCGTGCCGATGACCAGCGCGACCTCGCCCTCGAAGGCGAGCAGCTCGCACCACGGCGGCCGCAGCACCTGGTCGCCGTCGGCGGCGAGCGTGTTCGGCGGTTTGAGGAAGTACGACGGCCACTGCGGAAGGCGGCCGCGCTCCATCGCCCGGCTGCGGTAGCTAACGTGCACGGCCAGGATCTTCGAGGGCGGCTGGCTCGCGAGGGGATGCCCCCCGGCGGACCCCGCCTGTTGCTCGCTCATCAGCTGGATCGTATATGAATCGCCGTCGTCGCGACAGGGCGGTGCGCCGCTCTGGGTGCGGGGGATCATGTGAGATGTAACTCAGTGTATCCATGAGATTACAAGAGTGTCTCTGGGGAACAAAAGAGGCTGTTGTGACCACTTACGGTCGCAGCTGACCGAGAGTCAACCAACGGGGGAACACGTGGCTTTGAGTGACATGCTTGGCAAGCTCGGCGGCCAGAACGGAGAGCAGGGCGGCCTTAGCGCCATCTCCGGCCTCTTCGGCGGCGAGGGCCTGCAGGGCATCATGACCAAGCTCCAGCAGAGCGGCCTGGACAAGCAGGTGATGTCCTGGGTCGGCGGCGGCAAGAACGAGCCCGTCACCGGCCAGGAGATCAAGAACGCGGTCGACCCGCAGCAGCTGCAGCAGGTAGCGCAGCAGTCGGGAATGTCGCAGGACGAAGTGGCCGACCACGTCGCCCAGACGCTGCCGCACGTCGTCGACCAGGCGACGCCCGCGGGCCAGGTGCCGAAGCAGGGCTTCAGCATGGAGTCCCTGACAGGGATGTTCAAGAAGTAAACCGCAGCGCAGCGCGAACACGCGGCGCCTACCGTGAGGCAGGCGCCGCG
The DNA here is from genome assembly GCA_036501515.1 of Trebonia sp. GTDB lineage: Bacteria > Actinomycetota > Actinomycetes > Streptosporangiales > Streptosporangiaceae > Trebonia. The sequence continues at coordinate 41,431 of DASYAD010000285.1, forward strand.
GTTGCGTTTCCGGGTCCCGCGCGTTCCCAGCTGCCCGGCGGCGTTTTCATGCCATTCACCGAAGTTGGTTCGGTAGGGTCGGGTGTGCGACAGGCCGGTCGCACGATTTTGGCCGCACTGTTTGCTTGGTGGCACTGTTTGCCTGCGAGCACTGTTTTGGAGGAGCGCGCGTGAAGCTGCTGGTGACGGGCGGGGCAGGGTACATCGGCGGCGTGGTCACGCACGCCCTGGCCGACGCGGGCCATCAGGTGGAGGTGCTCGACGACCTGTCCACCGGCTACGCGGAGACCGTCCCGGCGGGCGTGCCGTTCCACCAGCTGCCGGTGCACCAGGTGGCCCAGGTGCTCACCCCGGACGCCGGGTTCGACGGAGTCCTGCACTTCGCCGCCAAGATCGAGGTCGCCGAGTCGGTCGCCCGCCCTGACCTGTACTGGGACGTCAACGTCGGCGGCACCATGGCCCTGCTCAACGCCGTCCGCGCGGCCGGAGTCCAGCGGATGATCTTCTCGTCCACCGGGTCGATGTACGACCCGAGCGGCGTCGTGCCGCTGGCAGGCGGCGGGTACAGCAAGCTCGACGAGAATGCCGTCATCCGGCCGAAGAACCCGTACGCGTCGACCAAGCTCGCGGTGGACCTGATGCTGGCGGGGGAGTGCGAGGCGTTCGGCCTCGGTGCCGCGTCGCTGCGTTACTTCAACGCCTCGGGCGCGGTCGGCGGCCTGGGCGAGCGCCACACCCCCGAGTCGCACCTGATCCCGATCGTGCTCCAGGTCGCCGCGGGCAAGCGCGACCAGCTGATGATGTACGGGGACGACTACGCGACGCCGGACGGCACCTGCGTACGCGACTACGTCCACGTCGCCGACCTGGCTACGGCCCACCTGCTTGCGCTCGGGACGCTCACACCTGGCAGGCACGAGGTGTACAACCTCGGCAACGGCGACGGCTACAGCGTCAAGCAGGTTGTCGACGCGGCGCGGGAGATCACCGGCCGGCCGATCCCGGTCAAGCTGGCGCCGCGGCGGCCTGGCGACCCGGCCGCCACCGTCGCGGCGAGCGACAAGGCCCGCCGCGACCTGGGCTGGGAGCCGGCCAGGCCCGCGCTGAGCGACATCATCGCGGACGCGTGGGCCTTCCACCAGTCGGTCGGTTAGCCGGCTTTCACCCCGTCACCGCGCGGGTTTTCACCACGCGGGTTTTCACCACGCGGAGGCCGCCGCCGCGGGCTTTCGCCGGCTGCCCTGGCCCACGTCGATGGTGACCCGTTTCCGGTTGTACGGGCTGACGACGACGTTGACCACCGACCCGGGGTGGATCCCGGCCACGCAGATGGAGCAGCTGGTCTCGTAGGGCCTGCGGCCGGGAACCGTGACGCCCAGGCGGTACTTGTAGACCCGGGGAGCCTGCCAGGCGAACTCGCCGTCTTGGATGACCGTATTGGTTCTCTTGGCGTCGAGCACCTGCGCGGTGCCCGGAATTCCGCGCCGCAGCAGCCGCCGGTCGCCGTTGCGCATCACCGCCATGGCCAGGTACATCCCGTAACCGAACGGCCCCCACCACAGCCCGCCCGCCACCACAACCGCGAGCACGATCCGCGCGGTGACCGGGATCGCGTGAATGTGCATGATGCCGATGCCGAGCGGCAGGAAGGCCGCCGACATCACGCCGAAGACCGTCCAGCAGACCACCGACATCTTGGCGACCGTCATCACAGGCTCCCGAAGTCAAGCCAGATCGCGGCGGGGTTCGACGGGTCGACGGTTGCCAGCAGCGTGCGGCCAGGCTGGAGCTGACTCACCTGAAACTGGCTCACCAGCTGCTGCGCGTCGGCCGCCAGGCCCGGCGCGGCGTTCACCATCTCCCGCATGTCCTTCAGCTGCCTGAAGATTCCCATCCCGCTGTCTCCTGATCCACATCGTTAGTCGCCGCACCGCCGGACCGCCGGACCGCCCGCGCGGCCCCCGGCCCGCGTCTCCCCTGGCCCGCGTGCCCTGGCGCGCGCGTGACCCGTCCGGCTCCCCGGCTCGCGGCTAAGTCCAGACCAGCGTCGCCCATCGCCCCTTGCCGCTCTCTTAACGTCCGCTGAAAGTGCACGTCGGGCGGCCAATTCGGGGCGTCTCCATTAGGATCTGGCGTTAAGCGCCTGTGGTCTCAGGGCAGCGTCGGGAGCCGACCGGATGGCGGGTGACGAGAGTGACCGCCGATACGGGGCGCCCGCTGCGGGTGGCCGTGCTCGGGCCGGTACGCGCCTGGCGGGGCGACGCGGAGCTTGACCTCGGCGCGCCGCAGCGCCGCGCGGTGCTAGCGCTGCTGGCGGTCCGCGCGAACCAGGTGGTTTCCCGGGACGAACTGATCGACGGCATCTGGGGCGACGACCTCCCCGCGGGCCCGGTGAACGCGCTGCACGTGCAGGTCTCCCGGCTGCGAGCGGCGCTCGAGCCGACGCGGGCGCTCCGGGCGCCGGGCACCGTGCTGCTGGCCAGCGGAGCGGGTTATCAGCTGCTGCTGGCGCCGGGCCAGCTCGACGCGGAGCTGTTCGCGGCGCGGCTGGCCGACGCGCGCGCCGCGCGCGCGTCGGGTGACCCGGTCGCCGCCGGCTCGTTCGCGGCGGCGCTTGAGCTGTGGCAGGGGAGCGCGCTGGCCGGCATCGCCGGGCCGCTGGCGCAGACCGTCCGTGTCGGGCTCGGTGAGCAGCGGCTGGCCGCGGCCGAGGAGCATATCGACACACTGCTCGCGCTCGGCCGTCACGCGAACGCCGCCGAGCGGCTCATCCAGCTGGTCCGCGAGCATCCGCTGCGCGAGCGGTTCACCGAACAGCTGATGCTGGCGCTCTACCGCTGCGGACGGCAGGCCGAGGCGCTGGCCGTGTTCGCCGGCGCGCGGCGCGTGCTGACCGGGGAGCTTGGTATCGAGCCCGGTCCACCGCTGCGGCAGCTGCACGCGCGGATCCTCGGCGCAGACCCGGGTCTCGACCTCGCGACGCCGGCCCGGACGCCCGCAGCCCCCGCGCGTCCGGTACCCGCCCAGCTGCCCGCGGACGTGGCCGCGTTCACCGGCCGGACGGCTGAGCTGGCCGGGCTCGATCTTCAGCTGGCAGCCGCGGGCGGCCAGCCGTCGGCCGTCGTGGTCTCGGTGGTCTCGGGGACGGCCGGAGTCGGCAAGACCGGGCTCGCGGTGCGCTGGGCCCGGCGGGTAATGGGGTCCTTTCCCGACGGCCAGCTTTACGTGAACCTGCGCGGTTACGACCCGGGTCAGCCCGCCGAGCCGGGCGAAGCTCTCGCGGGGTTCCTGCGGGCACTCGGCATGGCCGGGCGTGACATTCCACCGGGAACCGAGGAGCGGGCGGCCGCCTACCGCAGCCAGCTCGACGGGCGGCGGGTGCTGGTGATCCTCGACAATGCCGCCAGTGCGGAGCAGGTGCGGCCGCTGCTGCCCGGCAGCCCGGCCTGCCTCGTGGTGGTGACCAGCCGCGACTCTCTGGCCGGTCTCGTCGCCCGTCACGGGGCACGGCGGCTTGACCTCGACATGCTGCCGCTGCCTGACGCGGTGGGCCTGCTGCGGACGCTGATCGGTGACCGGGTAGATGCCGAGCCCGCCGCGGCGGCGGCGCTCGCCGGACAGTGCGCCCGGCTCCCGCTGGCGCTGCGGGTAGCGGCTGAACTGGCGGCGGCCAGCCCCGGCACCCCGCTGGCCGCCCTGACCGGGGAACTGGCCAGCGAACAGCGGCGCCTGGACCTCCTCGACGCGGGCGGCGACGAGCGCACCGCGGTCCGCGGCGTGTTCTCCTGGTCTTACCGGCACCTGCCGCCCGCCGCGGCGCGGGCGTTCCGGCTGGCGGGCCTGCACCCAGGTCCCGACCTTGACGCCTACGCCCTCGCCGCCCTGGCCCCCGCCGCCGACGACCGGTCGGCCGCCGCTGCGGCGGACCTGCTGACGCTGCTCGCCCGGGCGCACCTGATCCACCCGGCTAGCGCCGGCCGGTACAGCATGCACGACCTGCTTCGCGCCTACGCGCGCCAGCTGGCGGCGGGCTCCGGCGACGAGGCCGGCGGCGCGACACTGACCAGACTGTCCGACTACTACCTGGCGACCGCCGCCACTGCGATGGACGTGCTCGTCCCGGCCGAACGGCACTACCGCCCGAGCGTCCCCGCGGCCGGGACACCGGTCCCCGCGGTGACCAGCACCGCGCGGGCACGCGCGTGGCTCGACGCCGAACGGGCCACGCTCGTCGCGATTGCCGGGTGTCCGGGGTCGCCAGGCTACGCCGTCCGGCTCGCCGCCGTCCTGTTCCGCTACCTGGAGACCGGCGGCCACTATGCGGACGCGGTCACCGTTCACACCCGTGCCCGGCAGGCGGCACGCCTGGCCGGCGACCGCGCCGCGGAAGCCACGGCGCTCACCAACCTCGGGATCATCTGCTGGCGGCAGGGCCGCTACCAGCAGGCGGCCGGGTATCACGAGCAGGCCTTGGCGTCATCAGCGGCGATTGGCGACCGGGCGGGCGAGGCCATCGCGGTGGCCAACCTCGGCGCCGTCTACGAACGTCAGGGCTTGTATGACCAGGCCGCGGAGAGCCACCGGCGCGCCCTTGGCCTGTTCAGGGAGGCAGGCGACCGCTCCGGTGAAGCCCGCGCGCTGGCCAACCTGGGGTCGGTCGCGGGGAGGCAGGGCCGTCACGAGCAGGCCGTCGGCTGGTACCAGCGCGCCCTGGCCCTGTTCAGGGAACTCGGTGACCGCACGGGCGAGGCCAGCGCGCTGCCCGACGTCGGCCTGGCTTACCAGCGGCAGGGCCGTTACGACGAGGCCGCCGCCTGCTACCGGCGGGCGCTGCGGCTGTTCGGGGAGACCGGCGACCGCATCGGTGAAGCCGAGGCCCGCAACGGCGTGGCCGAGGTCCTGCTCGCCACCGGGCAGCCGGAGCAGGCCAGGGACGAGGCCGCCGCCGCGCTTCTGCTGGCCGGCCAGATCGGCGACCTCTACGAGCAGGCGCGCGCCCACAGCGGACTCAGTGCCGCCCTGCACGCCACGGGCGAGCGCGGCCTGGCGGGGCGGCACCGGCAACGCGCCCGCGAGCTCGCCGCCGAACTCGGCGCAGCGGAAACCCCCGGGCCCGCCGCCTCCGAAACCCCCGGGCCCGCCGCCTCCGAAACGGCCGGGCCCGCCGCTGAAGCCCCCGGTGCCGTGGCCCCGGCCGACGCCGATGAGGCCCCCATGGCTGGTGACCTGGACGCGCTGCCGCTCAGTGCGGGCGAAATGTCCGTCTGGTAATGACAACGTTGACTTCTGTTCGGCGGAATCTCTTGCGCTGTTTCTCTGAATTTGCTCTTTCGTAACCAAGTCAGTCGTAAAGTCGGCCCCGCGCAAGTGCTGCTTCCCGCCGCGATCGAGGAGGACCGACTTGACAATCGAGGTGAGCCGACGCCAGATGATGGCGTCCATGGGCGGGATGGTGCTGGCGTCATTCGCCCTGCCGACCGCCCTGCGTAAGGCTCTGGATAACGCCCCGCCGTCCGTGCTCAGTTCCGCGACGAAGGTGCCGCCGGTCTCGGACATCAAGCACGTGGTCGTGCTGATGCAGGAGAACCGCTCCTTTGACCACTACTTCGGCGCCATGCCCGGTGTCCGCGGGTTCGCCGACCCGTCCGTGTCCAAGCAGGTCTTCTACCAGAAGGACGCGTCCAACCCCAAGGGCTACCTGCTCCCGTTCCACGCTGACACCACGACAAGCAACGCCCAGCAGATTCCGTCGACCAGCCACAGCTGGGGCCCGCTGCACGACAGCTGGGACAACGGCAAGATGGACGGCTTCGTGACCGCCCACATCGCGGCCGACGGCTCGGCCGGGCAGTACACGATGGCCTACTTCAAGCGGGACGACATCCCGTTCCAGTGGGCCCTGGCGGACGCGTTCACCATCTGCGACGGTTACCACGCGTCGATGCTCGGCCCGACCTGGCCGAACCGCATGTACCTGATGACCGGCCAGGTCGACCCGGCTGGTGCCCGCGGCGGCCCGATGACAAGCAACTACGTGCCGCCCTCGGGTTTCTCCTGGGAGACCTACCCGGAGATGCTGACCAAGGCGGGCGTCTCCTGGAAGCTGTACCAGGAGAACGACAACTACGGCACCAACGTCCTTGAGTACTTCGACCAGTACCAGTCAGCCCCGGTGTCGTCGCCGCTCTACCAGAACGCCATGCGCTTCTACCAGGCCGGGCAGTTCGAGTACGACGCGATCAACGACCAGCTGCCCACGGTGTCGTGGATCTTGCCCACGTCTTACCAGTCCGAGCATCCCGATTACATGCCCGCGGCCGGGGCGGACTTCGTGGCGAGCAAGATCAACGCCATCGCCGCCAACCCGGACGTCTGGGCCAAGACGCTCTTCGTCCTCGTCTACGACGAGAACGACGGCCTCTTCGACCACGTCAACCCGCCCACCGCGCCGAAGGGCACCGCGGGCGAGTACATCACCGTGGACAACGTCAGCAGCCCGATCGGCCTCGGCTTCCGGGTGCCCTGCATTCTGGTCTCGCCGTGGACCGTCGGCGGCTACGTCTGCCACGACACCTTCGACCACACCTCGGTGATCCGCCTGCTCGAGCAGGTGACCGGCGTCGCCAACCCGAACATCTCCGCCTGGCGGCGCAAGACCGTGGGCGACTTCACCACCGCCCTCGGCATCACGCCGAACCGGCGCTTCCCCCGGCTGCCGCCGACCACGGCGCAGCTCGAGCTGGCGGAAAAGCGGAGCATCGAGTTCGAGATCCCGCCGATCCCCGGCGCCAGCCAGTCGTTCCCCGTTCAGGGCCCCGGCAGCAAGCCGGTCAGGAGCACCAAGGCCGCCGCTAAGTCAAGCGGGAGCGTGACGCTATGACCATCCGCATGACCCGCACCCGGGCGGCGGTCGCCGGCGGCACCGCGGTCGTGGCCGCCGCCGCGGTCGCGATCTCGCTGTCGCTCACCCACGGCGCCAGCTCGGCCAGCCCGGCCGGCACCGCCAGCCCGTTGAAGGCGAAGCTGATCGCCGCTTCCTGCGGCGGTCCCGCAGGCGCGGCCTACGTGGCCGATTCCGGCTGGGACGGCTTCAGCGCCATCGACACCGCCAACTGCAAGATCATCCAGACCTACAACGTGGGCGACCCCGCGGTTCCCGGCGACCCCGGTGACCAGGACTACGCCTCCACCGACGAGGGCGTCGCCATCCACGGCAGCACGCTGTACTTCGCCGACACGGGCGACTCGGCGATCGCGGTGATCAACGCGGCCACGCTCAACCCCAAGGACTACAACCCGGTCGAGACCGACATCAACACCGGCACGTTCCCCGAGGACCTGGCGGTCACCCCGGACGGCACCCAGCTGTGGGTGGCCAACACCGGCCCGCAGACCCAGCCCGACTCGCCGACTTCGGTGAGCGTGATCGACACGGCGACCAAGAAGGTCACCGCGACGATCAAGACGAAGGGCGCGCCGAGCCAGGTCGCGTTCTCTCCTGACGGCACCAAGGCCTACGTGGTCACCGCTGACGGCCTGTGGACCTTCAGCACCAAGACGCTGCGCCTGAGCGGCTTCACCGCGGGCCTCGGCCAGCCGCGCAGCGTCGCCGTCGCACCCGACGGCACGCTGTACGTGACCGACACCAACGGCGACTCAGTCAAGGTGCTCAGCCCGGCCGGCCGGGTGACCGCGACGATTCCCGTCGGCGACCTGCCGTGGGACGTCGTCGTCTCCGCCGACGGCAAGACCGCTTACGTGGCCAACCCGGACTCCAACAGCGTGTCGGTGATCAGCACGGCCACCAACACGGTGACCGCCACCGTCAGCGTGCCCGGCGACCCCGACACGCTCGGCCTGACTCCCGACGGCAGCCAGCTGTGGATCGGCCAGCTCTCCCTGGCCTACGTCACACTGCTCGACACCAAGACCGCCACCGTGGTCGGCAGCCTCAACCTGGGCGGCTCCGCGGCCCAGTCCGCCGACGGCTACGGCCCGTCGGGCATCGTGCTCACCAAGACCCCGACGCCCGGCTCGTAGCGACCAAGCGACCAACCGCTGCTCAGTGACCGCAGTTCGGTAACCGCTGTTCAGTGACCGCTGTTCAGTGACCGCTGTTCAGTAACTACTGCCAAACCCGCCGCGGGCGGGTGCTTGGCGCCGCCCGGTGCCGTGCACCCGCCCGCGGCCCGTTCCGGTCACTTTCGACGCGTTTCGTAACACCGGCCAACCCCTTGCCTTCCGTGTGAAAGCGGCGGAATGATTACCCCGAATCCGCCGAGGGAGCGCACATGGCCAGCCCGCAAGCCCAGTACCCGCAAGCGCCGGACGCTCCCGGGCCGCCGCGACCGCCCGGCCCGTCTGGCATGGTCCCCGCCCTGGTCGTCACGCTGGCCGAGGGGGAAGCCGGTCCGGCGGCACTCGCCCAGCTCCGGCGTTCCGGGGCGACGGTGTTCTTCCCCGCGGAGTGGCAGGCGCCCCGCTCATGACCTCGTCCGGTGGCGTGCAGCGCGGCGGGCTGCATCACGTCGAGCTCTGGGTTCCCGACCTCGCGCGGGCGGAACGCGAATGGGGCTGGCTGCTCGGCCGCCTCGGCTACGAGCTGTTCCAGGAATGGCCGGCCGGGCGTAGCTGGGGACTCGGCGCGACCTACATCGTGGTGGAGCGGTCGCCCGCGATGGCCCCAGGCGCCCATGACCGGCTGCGCCCCGGCCTCAACCATCTGGCCTTCCACGCCGGATTCAGGTCCGACGTCGATGCCCTGGCCTCGGACGGGCCGGCTAACGGCTGGAACTTGCTGTTCGCTGACCGCCATCCGTATGCCGGCGGCGGCGAGCACTACGCCGCCTACCTGGCCAACAGCGACGCCTTCGAAGCGGAACTAGTCGCCGATCCTTGAGCCCGCGGGAGCCTGCCCGGCGGGCGTGATCACAACCACGCCCCGGTCGAGGTCAGCCCGTACCCGCGGCGGCGCCCCGTCGCGCTCGTTCCGAAGCTAGATAACAGCAAGAAGCGGTGCCGGCAATCCGTCGGTGGCAAGATCGCGGATAGTTTTGTACATCCCGGTGTACAAAACTATCCACCATCTTCGATTCAGGTCCTGGGTAGGCGGATTGCTGACCCGCCCCGTTGATAACAGCAAGAAGCGTGAAGTTGCGGTGAGGCTGGAGTGAGGCCGGGTGCGCGCGGCGGCACGGCCGACGGGCGCCAAGTGCGGCTGGTCTGGGAGCTGCCCCGGCTACCCGCCCCACACCTGGCGGGCGAGGCGGACCACGAGTTCCAGCTTGGCGCGCTGCTCGCCGGGGGTGACGGGGTTGGCGACCGGGACTGAGGCGAACCCGCACGCGGTGGACAGCGCGAGTTCGTCCAGGGGCTTGAGCCGGGCGGCCTCGTCGATCCTGGCGCGCACGTCGGCGTCGTACTCAAGCCGGGGCGACTTGGTGGTGACCAGGCCGAGCACCACGACGGTGTCCTCGGGGACGTCCTTGAGCGGTTCGAAGCCACCTGCACGGTCCGAGTCGTATTCAAGCAGCAGCCGGTCCACCGCGAGCCGGGGGAACAGCGTGGCGGAGATCGCGCCGTAGCCGCCCGTGGAGTGCCAGGCACCCGCCGGGCCGTTGCCGCGGCACACGTGCAGCGCCGAGGTGATCCCGGACAGCCCGTCGAAGAGCGAGCTGTCGAGTTCGGCGTCGAAGGCCAGTTCCGCCTCGGGGTCGCGCCCGTCGGCGCGCATGGCGGCGACCGCTTCCGCGTCACAGTGCGAGCCGTAGTTGGGCGCGTCAAGCTGGATGTAATCGCAGCCCAGGTCGACCAGGTGGTGCGCCACCGAGCGCAGGTAGCCGCGGACCTCGGTGAGGAATTCCTCGGGTGAGCCGTAGCCCGCCGCGGGCGAGGTCCGCGGCGACCAGTAGCGCCGGTGGTAGCTGGGCGCGGCCATGGTGAACTTGGTCCTGACGGTGGCGTAGCGGGCGAGGAAGCCGTACTCGGCCGCCATGTCGCCGTTGCGGTGCGCCGTCGCCACTCGCCTGCTGACCGCCGGGTAGCCGCCGCGGTGCTCGTTCCCGGTGAGCGGCGCGCCCCACCGGCCCTCGGTCGCCCCGCGCCAGTTCAGCGGCGCGAGCCCGCTGACGCCGGTGAACGCGTCGACGAAGCGCGGCGTCTGGGTCCACGAGAGACGCCGGACCTCGCCGTCGGTGATGACGTCGAGGCCGAGTTCCTCCTGCAGCCTGATGGCGTCACGGACCGCGTCGCCGAGCAGGGCGTTGTCGGCGGGCGAGGAACGGCGGGCGGCGCGGACCACCGCGTCGTCCCGCAGCAGGCTGCCGACGGTCTCGGCCCGGGGAAACGCCCGCCGCGCCCCTGCCGGGGCCTCCGCCTGGGCCTCTCCCGGTCGCGTCGCCTGCTGCGTTACGGCGCTGTGTGCGTCCACCCAATCCTCCGGCCAGGTTCGTCAGCGGATCTTGCCCGCCGCGGGGGTCGCCCGCGCCGGGTTTTCACTGGACCCTGATCTTGTCATCCCGGGTGAGGAAGTCAAAGGTTCCGAACGCCTGACAATAGGCGGGGCGTTAAGTGCGGCAGTGTCAGGGCTATGCGGGTTTGCGCAAACGCGGCGGTCGCCACGGCCGCGGGCACGCCGGAAACCGGCCAATAACCTGTCAACACGTCGTTACCCGCGTATTAGGAAACTGGCGGCTTGTACTAGGTGCGCCACGCCCCCGGTGCGGTCAAGAGTGGCCGATATCACCCGGCAGCCGCGACGGCACACTGCCGAGCAGCGTGAGCAAGTTGGTGTTCCAGACCATCACGGTGAACGACTGGAACTGATAGGTCGCCGCCGGCGGCCCGGCCAGCGCGAGGATCTCCCCGCGCGGTATGAGATCGGCGGTGCCGCCGGCGGTGCCGGTCACCACGAAGTCCGCGTACCGGGTGCGCGGGTCGTACCAGGACGCCGCCGACTGGTACAGCCGCGGCACCGCGGCGCCGCCGGGCAGCGGGAGCGGAAGCCGGCGCTCGGGGTGCGGGTTCAGCAGCGGCCTGACCGCGGCGGCAGGCGGCAGCCACGAGACCGCCAGCAGCCGGACCGCGCCGCCGCTGTCCAGGGTGGTGATGTTGCTGTCGTTGAAGGTCCCGAGCCCGCCGGCGAGGTGGTGAGCGGCGAGCCAGTCCGCGAGCGCCTGGTCGGGGTCGGCGGCGGGCGGCTGCGCGGCGGCGTAGCCGAGCGCCGCCAGCTGGCAGGCGCAGGCGACGGCCAGCGCGGCCGCCCCCGGCCTGATGGCCGCCAGCCACGGGCCGAACACGCGGCCCGCGAGGACCGCGCCGAACGGGAGCAGTGCCGCGATCTCGCGCGTGTCGAACGGGGTGGCGGGGATGATGCTGGCGGCGAACCCGGCCATGTTCACCACGATGGCCACCGCCAGCACGTCGCCGATCAGGTCGTGCTGGCGCGGCAGGTGCCAGGCGACGGCGGCGAACGCGGCCACCGCGAGCGCGATGCCGGGAGCGTGCAGCCAGGCGAGCACCGTCTGCGGTCCTGGCGGGGCGGCGGTCACGTCGGCACCGAACAGGCTCAGCACCCCGTGCCAGGCAAGCGACAGGTGTCCCGGCACCGCGGCGGGCGCGGCCAGGGCGGTCTGCACCGGCAGCAGGACGAAGCCGCCGGCCCGGCCGATCAGGGCGAGTGCGCCCAGAGCCGCGCCCGCCGCGCTCGCCGCCGCGAGGGCCAGCGACCACTCGAAGCGGCGGGCCGACGGCCGCGTCCACGCCGCGTGCAGCAGCGCGCAGAAGGCGAGCGGCACGACCGCGTCCACCATGGTGATCTTGTCGGCCAGGGTCGCCGCCGCGAGCAGCGCCCAGGCGGCGGCGCCCGTGTACCAGCGCCGCGGCCCCCGGTCGAGCAGCAGGAACGCGCCCAGGATCAGCACCTGGGTGCCCACGTGGTCGGGCTGGCCGAGCAGCACGTGAACGCCGTTGCCGAGCTGCGGCGCGACCATGATCCCGGCTGCGGTCAGCGCGCGCGCCCGGCCCTCGGCCCCGCGTGCCCGGCCCCGGGCGAGCAGCGCGGCGACGCCGACGAGCAGCGTGTAGGTCAGCGCGGCGGTCACCCGCTGCACGTCCGCGTTCAGGCCTCTGGCCAGCTCGACGACGGCGTACTCGGGCAGCTCGGTGGTGTAAAACGATACGTCGGTCAGCGTCCAGCCGCGCAGCAGCCAGTTGCCGTGCAGCATGTCCCAGGCTTCCAGGGCGTTGGAGGCGCCGTCGGAGCCGCTGGGGAAGGTCGCCGAAACGCGCGCGTAGCAGCACAGCAGCCCGGCGCAGACCGCGCCGACCGCCACCGGGCTCAGCCACCGGGCCCGCCGCCGCCAGCCGGCCAACCCCCGGGCGCGCTGGCGCGGAGGTCCCGCGATCTTGACGGCCACCCGACAACGTTAGCCCACTGAGAGCAATCAGATGATGACCGTTAGTGATATTAATGCTGGGCGGCCGCGGGTCCGCTCTCGGGATAGCTGAGCGACAGGCCGAACTCTCCGTCGGGGTCCGTCCACCAGGCACGCATCGCCAGCCCCGCCGCCGCCAGTTCGGCCCGGACGCCCGCCTCGCGGAATTTGGCCGACACCTCGGTCCGCATCTCTTCCCCCGGCTCGAACCCGACCGTCAGGCCGAGGTCCCTGATCCGCACCAACTGCGCCGACCGCGCCCGCAGCCGCATCTCGATCCACTCCTGCCGCGCGTCCCAGACCGCGACGTGCTCGAAGGCGTCCAGGTCGAAGTCCGCGCCAAGCTCGGCGTTGAGCACCGCGAGGACGTTCTTGTTGAATGCGGCGGTCACCCCGGCGGCGTCGTCGTAGGCGGCGACGAGCACCGCCGGGTCCTTGACGAGGTCGGTTCCGAGCAGGAAGCCGTCGCCGGGCCGCAGCAGCGCGCGGACCCGGCGCAGGAACTCGCCGCGCTCGGCCGGCACCATGTTGCCGATCGTCGACCCGAGGAACGCGACCAGCCGGGGCCCGCCGGCGTCGCCGCCCGCGGCCGGGACCCCGAGGTACTGCTCGAAGTCAGCCACCACGGCGTGCACCGCGAGGCCGGGGTACTCGGCCGCGAGCGCGTCACCGGCCTGCACCAGGGCTGACTCGCTCACGTCGACGGGGATGTACTCGCGCAGCGTCCCGGCCGCGCGCAGCGCCGACAGCAGCAGCCGCGTCTTGTCCGACGAGCCTGAACCGAGCTCGACCAGCGCGGCCGCCCCGCTCAGCCCGGCGATCCGCGCCGCGGTGGAGCGCAGGATCGACCGCTCGGCCCGGGTGGGGTAGTACTCGGGCAACTCGGTGATCTTCTCGAACAGGGCGCTGCCCTGGGCGTCGTAGAACCATTTCGGCGGCAGCGACTTGGGGCTGGCGGTCAGGCCCGCGCGGGCGTCGGCCTGCAGTGAGGCAGCGCGGTAGCCGGGTGGCAGCCGGTGGTCGATGGTGGTCATGCGATCACGATCCCTTCGGTCCTGACGTCACTGTCGGTGCGCTTCGTTATCGGTTGACGGCCTGGCGGGCCGAGCGGGCGGACGGTCACCGCGCCAGGGACGGCGGTCAGCAGGTGCCGGTCGGGTACCTCGGTCCAGCCAGGCTCGTCGTCGCCCGGCTCGGACGCCACCGTCACGGCCTCGTCCGTCCGCCGGTACCAGAGCGTGTCGCCGCAGGCGGTCGCCGCGACCGAGTGCCCGTCGGTCAGCAGGAAGTTGAACCGGCCCGTCCCGCCGGCCGCCGCCACGGCCTCGGTCGTCGCGGCGAGCGCGGTGTCCATGGCGCAGCCGGCCCGCAGCGCGTCGAGCACCAGCGCCCACAGCAGGGCCGAGTCCACCAGCGCTTCAAGGGACGGCAAAAGCCCAGGTGCGGCTGGCCAGGTGGTACCCGGTGCGGCGAGCCGCGGACCGCCGCCGCCGCGCTTTTCCCTTGACTGAACGAGGGCTTGCTCCGCCCAGTCCCGCCAGCCTTCCGCGGCGCCGTTGTGGCTGAACAGCCACGGACCCTCGCCGAACGGGGCTGCCGCCGCGGCGCCGCGGGCCATGCCTGAGGTGGCCGAGCGCACCGCCGCGAGCACGGCGGCGGAGCGGGTGACCCGGGCGATGTCGGGCAGTGACTCGTCCCCCCAGATCGGCGTGCCCTGCCGGTACCTGGCCGGGACCGGATCGCCTGGCGCGTACCAGCCGATGCCGAAGCCGTCGGCGTTGACCGTCCCGTGCCGTTGCCGCCGCGGCGCCCAGGACTGCCGGTACAGCGAGTGCGGCGGGTCGATCAGCAGCGAGCGCAGCGACGCCGGCGGCCCCAGGTAAGCCAGGTGACGGCACATCAGGCCGGCTCCGCGGCGGAGTCCGCCGCGGAGCGGGCGGTCCTGAAGCCGGTGAAGATCTGCCGCCTGATCGGGTAGTCCCAGTTCCTGAACGTGCTGCGGCAGGCGACTGGTGAGACGCCGAACGAGCCGCCGCGCAGCACCTTGTACTCAGGCCCGAAGAACACTTCCGAGTACTCCTTGTACGGCCAGGCGGTGAACCCCGGGTAGGGCACGAAGTCAGAGCTTGTCCACTCCCACACGTCCCCGATCAGCTGCCGCGCACCGCTGGGGGCGGCCCCCTCGGGGTAGGCGCCTGCCGGGGCCGGGCGCAGGTGCCGCTGGCCGAGGTTGGCGCGGGCGGGCGTCCACTCCTGGTCGCCCCACGGGTAGCGGCGGGACCGCCCCGCCGCCGGGTCCCAGCGGGCCGCCTTCTCCCACTCCGCTTCGGTGGGCAGCCGGCGCCGCGCCCAGCGGGCGTAGGCGTCCGCCTCGTACCAGCAGACGTGCAGCACCGGCTCGTCGGCGATGACGGGCTCGGTTGTCCCGAAGGACGTCCGCACCCACTCACCCTCCCAGCTCCAGAACAGCGGGGCGGTCAGGCCGGCCCGCTGCCGGTGCGCCCAGCCGTCCGCCGTCCACAGCCGCGCGTCGCGGTAGCCGCCGTCGGCGATGAACTGCGCGTACGCGGCGTTGGTGACCGGCGCGGTGTCCAGCCAGAAGGCGGGGACGTGCACCTGGTGGGCCGGACGCTCGTTATCGAGGGCCCACGGCTCGGCCGAGGTGCCCATGGTGAACGGCCCGCCAGGCACGTGCACCTCGGCGGGCAGCCGGCCGGCATCGGCCGCGGCGGGCGGCGGGGGCGCGGTCAGCACCGACGGACCTGAGCGCAGCTGGTGGGTGGCGAGCATGGTTTCGTCGTGCTGGGCCTCGTGCTGCGCCACCATGCCGAATGCGAAGCCGGAACCGGCCCCGGTCAGCTGTGCGCCGAATCCCCCGTCCCGGTCGACACCGTCCGGCCCGTCGAACCGCAGGCGGGTGACCAAGTCGAGGACCCGGCCGCGGACCTCGTGGCCGTAGGCCCGCGCCTCGGACGGCGCGAGCAGCGGAAGGGCGGTCCGCTTGGCCCGCGGGTGCTCGAACGCGTCGTACAGCGGGTCAATCTCCGGGTGTATCGGCTCGCGCCCGGCGACCGCGCGCAGCAGCCACAGCTCCTCCTGGTTGGCGATGTGCGCCAGGTCCCACACGAGCGGAGACATCAGCGGCGAGTGCTGCTTGACCAGGTCGGCCTCGTCCACCGTGGTGGTGAGCAGGGTGGTGCGGTCACGGGCGGCGAGCAGCTCGGCGACCGCCAGGTCGCGCAGTGCCCGCGTGTCGAGTGCCTTCCTCTCCGGCGTCTCGCCAGGCTCCGCCAGGCCCCCCGTCTCGTCGGCGGTTCCGGTGTACTGCGTCATTTGGCTTCCTCCAGCAGATCGTCGGCCGGGCATCGGTCGTTGCTGACGTACTGGTCGATGAAGGCGTCCACGGCCGCCGTGATGCTAGACGGCACCGCCATCCGGTCCAGGGCTTCCCGCGCGGCCGCGAAACACTGGCGGTCCGCCCGGCCGGTCGCCGGGTCGGCCGGGCCGAGCCGGGCGGCGCGCAGCCACGGCCCGTCCTCGCGCGCCTGATCCTGGCTCGCGCCGCCGGCCCGCCCAAGGCCAGGAGGACTGCCGCCCCACAGCGGCGCGACCGCGGTGAGGGCGTCTTCGCCCGCCCGGGCGTCGGACAGCAGCGCGGCGCACACGGCGAGCGGCACGATCCAGCCCGCGCCGCCCGGTTGCGCGTCGATCATCCGCAGTTCGAAGTGCCCGCGCGGCCGCACCGGAGGGAACAGGGTCGACAGGTGGTAGTTGAGGTCGTCGGCGGTGGGCCGCCGCCAGTCGCCGCGCACCCAGTCGCCCCGCACCCAGTCACGCAGTGTCAGCCCGGCCGGGGCCGACCAGTCGGCGGGGTCGGGCCCGCGTACGCACATCAGCTTCGCGTCGAGCGCGTAGGCCGCCCAGGCGTCACGCGGGTCTCCGTCGAGGCGGGGCGCCCTGGTGCGACCCGGGTCCATCCGCGTCCAGACCTGCTGCCGTGAGGAGACCCAGCCGGTCCGCTTGCCCTCCCGCAACGGCGAGTTCGCGAACGCGGCCACCAGCACCGGTCCCACCGCGTGCAGCAGCCGCCAGCGCCAGCGGTAGCCGCCGGGCCCGTCGGAGTCGTCCCCGGCGTCCAGGCAGACCTGCACCGACGCGGTGCCGCCCATCATCTGCCGCCCCCACGGGCCGCCCGCGTCGAAGAACGCCTCCATGGCGGTGTAGCGGGGCAGGTCGAGGATCCGGTGCGGCGGGCGCAGCGGGTCGAGCCCGATCCCGGCGATCTGCAGGCCGTCGGCGGCCAGGGCCGTCCGCAGCGCCGTGAGGTCCGCGCTGGTGGTGCGAACGAGGTCAGCCAGGGAATCGGCGGGCTGCGAGCTGAGCTCCAGCTGCCCGCCCGGCTCGCAGGTCAGCAGCGCGCCCGACGGGAACAAGCCCGGGTGCGAGCTGGTCGGCAGCTCGGGCCGGGGGACGTGTTCCCTGCCCCGTGTTCGTGTAGCGGTCTTCCGGTTC
>DASYAD010000286.1:0-2374 GCA_036501515.1 Trebonia sp.
CGGCCGCCGTCCGGCGCCACCATGATCACGATCGAGCCGGTCTCGGCCTCGCGGTCGGCGGCCAGCCGGGCGCGGACGCCGGCCCGGGCCAGCTCGCGCCGGTGGTACGCGGCGTCGCGGGCGCCGGCCCGGCCCGCGAACACCACGTCGGCGCCGAGATGAGCCATCCAGGCGGCCTGGTTGGCGGCCGAGCCGCCCGGGCGGGCGGAGATCGCGGCCAGGGTGTCGCTGTCCGGGGTGACGCCGTCGAGCGGCTTGACGAGCACGTCATTGATCACATCGCCACAGACCACGACCCGGCCGCGAACCGGGGTGCTAGGGGATGGCACGCACGGCAGCTCGTTCGGTCCATGCTTGTGAGATTTTCGCGGCCAGGTCGATGTTGCCGCGGGCTATGTCGAGGTTGACCCCGACGCTGATCCCGCCGGTGACCTGCTGGATCTCCTCGAGCAGGAAGGGGCTGACCGCCTTGCCCCTGATGCCCTGGGCGCCGGCCGCGGCCAGCGCGGCGGCCAGCGCGCCCTCGAGCAGCTGGGGGTCGAGCTGCTTATCCGGCGGGAGCGGGTTGGCGACGAGCAGCGCCGCCTGCTCGCCGAACGCGTCCCGGGCCGTCATGATGTCGGCGATCTCGGCCGCGCTGTCGACGCGCCAGTCCAGGTCGCAGCCGGAATCGGAGAGCCAGAAGGCGGGAAACCGCGAGGTACGGTAGCCGATGACGGCCACGCCGAGCGTCTCGAGCCGCTCCAGCGTGGCCGGGATGTCCAGGATGGACTTCACCCCGGCCGAGACCACCGTCACCGGCGTCCGGGACAGCACGGTCAGGTCCGCCGACTCGTCGAAGGTCTCGCTCGCGCCGCGGTGCACGCCGCCGAGGCCGCCGGTGGCGAAGACCCGGATGCCCGCCCGGGCGGCCAGCACGGACGTGGCCGCCACGGTGGTGCCGCCGGTCACCTTCCGGGCCATCGCGATGGCGATGTCCCGGCTGCTGACCTTGACCACCGACTCGTCGGTGGCGATGCGGACGAGGTCGTCCGGCGTCAGGCCGATCTTCGGCACGCCGTCGATGATCGCGATCGTGGCCGCGGTGACGCCCTGACCGGCCAGGATCGCTTCGAACTCGCGGGCAGCGTCCAGGTTGCCCGGGCGCGGCAGGCCGTGCGAGATGATGGTGGACTCGAGCGCGACGACCGGCGCGCCGGACCGCAGCGCGTCGCTGACCAGCGGGGACACCTCTACCGGGGACGACACGCGAATGATTGTCTCATGTCGTCCATGGCCGGCCGGTGACCACTCCGGTCAGTAGCCGGAATTCGTCACTGTGCGTTACGACTAAAGGGCCGCGCCGGAGCCTTCCAGGGCCCGCTCCCACGCCGCGGGAACGTGATCTTCCTGGCTTACCTCGACCGCGCCGATGATCACCACCGGGCACCGGGCGGACCGCAGGCAGACCCGGATGACCGGGCCCGCGGGGCGGTACGGGTCAGGGTCCTGCGAGTTGCGGCCGAGCACCAGCATGTCGGCGTCGGTCGCCAGGTCGAGCAGCACGCGCGCGGCCAGGCCCTCGGCGATCTCGGTCCGCACGCTGACCCCGGGGAACAGGGCCAGTGCCTCGCTAACAGAACGTCTTAGCACGTCACGGGCCGATCCCCAGCTTCCGGCCGACTGCCTCGGCGCGGGGACAGCGTAGCTCGCGACCTGATGACAGGCGGACTCCAGAGCCAGGACGGCGAGCACCTCCGCGGCGCGCAGGCTCGCCTCCCGGCACGCCCATCGCAGGGCGGCCACGGACTCCGCGGAGCCATCGACGCCGACGACGATACGCCGGACACCGGAATCTATTGTCATGACGATCCTTACCCGTTCGCCACCTCTGACCCGCCGGGCCGTCCCGCCACAGCCGTCTCGTCAGGGCTTTCTCATCGTTACGGACAGTTTCCGATCCTAGACCGGGAAGAGGTCTCCTGACGAGAGGCGCGGGCTTGCTTTTGCGGGTGACATAAGCGGCCCCTCCGGACCCGCAGTTAACGTACCGTTATTGGGTGTCTGGGCGAAATGGACAGTGTGACCGTCTTGTCCCATCGGTCACGGGCTTGCGAGGATCCTGGTGACGATCCGGGTCGTAC
Organism: Trebonia sp.; assembly: GCA_036501515.1. Lineage (GTDB taxonomy): Bacteria > Actinomycetota > Actinomycetes > Streptosporangiales > Streptosporangiaceae > Trebonia. The sequence goes on from DASYAD010000286.1 coordinate 2,124, forward strand.
GCCGGTGGGCGCTGGTCGCGGCCGGGGTGGCGCTGCTCTGCGGCCTGCCGGTGATCGCCAGCGCGCTGCCGGTGAGCGTGCCCCGGCTGACCGCGAGCCAGCTCCGCGCCCGCATCCTGGCCTCGGCGGACGAGCCCTACGCGGGGTACGCGGAGAGCAACGCGACGTTCGGGCTGCCGCCGGTGTCCGGCCTGACCGGGCTGACCGCGCTGCTCAACGGCGCGACGAAGATGCGGGTCTGGCAGGCGGCG
>DASYAD010000287.1:0-2572 GCA_036501515.1 Trebonia sp.
GTCGCCAGCGGCGGCCTGTCGCACTGGCTGCCGCCCAACGACCCGCGGGACCCGTCGGTCCCCGCCGAGCGCCGCGCGGCGATGATCCACGGGCGGCGCGACGTGCGAGCCTTCGCGGCCGCCCGTGAGCCGGGCGTCCGCGCCCTGGCCGGCAACCCGGAGACCCAGGTCAACGCCGCCTGGGATACCTGGTTCCTCAAGCAGCTGGTCACCGCCGACGTCGATGCGGTGACCAGCCTCGGCGACGAAGGGCTCGAGGAGCGGGCCGGCAGCGGCGGTCACGAGATCCGCACCTGGCTCACCGGCTTCGCCGCGGCTGGCCGGCCGCTGGCGTGGACGAGCTATGAACCGGTAGCGGAATGGATCACCGGCATGGGTATCGGCACTACGTTCGAGGTGGACTGATGTCAATCGAAGTACCCTCTCCCGCGCTGAACGCCCGGGCCAGCGAGGCGCTCGAACGGCTCGCCGCGGCCCGTGCCGCCGGCCGTCCCTGCCCGCCCGTTCGCACGCTGCTGCCGCCTGGCGACATCGGCACCGCCTACGCCGTGCAGGCGGCGTGGGTCGCGGGCCAGGTCGCGGCAGGGGATCGCGTCGTCGGCCGCAAGATCGGCCTCACCAACCCGGCGGTCCAGGCCCAGCTCGGCGTCGACCAGCCCGACTTCGGCACGCTGCTGTCCACCATGGACTGCCCGCGTGGCGAGCCGATCGGCACTGGCCGCCTGCTTCAGCCGAAGATCGAGGCGGAAGTCGCGTTCGTGCTCGCCCGCGATCTGGACGCTCCGGACATCGGCCCGGACGATGTGCTCGCCGCGACCGCCTCAGTCGTCGCGGCGCTCGAGATCGTGGACAGCCGGATCGCGGACTGGGACATCTCCATCGTCGACACCGTCGCCGACAACGCCTCGTCGGGGCTGTTCACGCTGGGACCGGAGCGCCGCCCGGCAGACGGCCTGGACCTGGCGGCGTGCCCGATGCGGCTGTGGCGCGACGGCGCCGAGGTTTCCACCGGATCCGGCGCCGCGTGCCTCGGCCATCCGGCCGTCGCGGTCGCCTGGCTCGCCGCCACCGCCAGGTCGTACGGCCAGCCGCTCCGCGCCGGGGAGATCGTGCTGTCCGGCGCGCTCGGGCCCATGGTCGCGGTCAAGGCGGGTGACCGCTTCACGGCGGAGATCGGCGGCCTGGGCCAGGTAACCGCCGTGTTCACGGGAGACCCGCTATGACGGGGGCAGCGGTCATCGGCTCAGGCAACATCGGCACCGACCTGATGATCAAGCTGCTGCGCCGCACCGGGCCGTTGCGGATCTGCGCGCTGGCCGGCATCGACCCCGGCTCGGAGGGGCTGCGGCGGGCGGCCCGCCTCGGCGTCGCGACCACCTCGGGCGGCGTCAAAGGGCTGCTCGACCTGCCTGGCTTCGGCGATATCGGGGTGGTCTTCGACGCGACCTCAGCGGTGGCGCACGCGGCCAACGCCGCGGCGCTGGCGCCGTACGACGTCCGGGTTGTGGACCTGACCCCGGCCGCGCTCGGACCGTTCGTCGTGCCCGCGGTCAATCTCGACGCGCACCGCGACGCCCGCGAGGTCAACATGGTGACCTGCGGTGGCCAGGCCACGATTCCGATCGTGGCCGCGGTCGCGTCGGTAACCCCCGTGGCGTACGCGGAGATCGTCGCGTCGATTTCCTCCCGGTCGGCCGGCCCAGGGACCCGGGCCAACATCGACGAATTCACCGAGACCACGGCCCGCGCCATCGAGACCGTCGGCGGTGCGCGTCGCGGCAAGGCGGTCATTATCCTCAACCCGGCGGAGCCGCCGCTCATCATGCGCGACACCGTGCACTGCCTGGTCGCCGCACCGGAGCAGGAGGCTCGTGCGGCCATTGCCGCGGCGGTGACCCGGATGGTCGCCGACGTGGCCGGCTACGTGCCCGGCTACCGTCTCAAGCAGCCGGTCCAGGTCACGGAGATCGACGGTGACGTCGAAACCCTGGCCGCGGACGTGACGCACAAGATCACCGTCCTGCTCGAGGTCGAGGGGGCCGGGCACTACCTGCCCGCGTACGCGGGGAACCTGGACATCATGACCTCGGCCGCGATCAGGGCCGGTGAAAGGCTGGCCGGGCGATGAGACTGTACGTCCAGGACGTCACGCTGCGCGACGGCATGCACGCCACCAGGCACCGCCTCGAGCCAGGGCAGGCAGCGGCGATCGCCGCCGCGCTGGACACGGCAGGGGTTGACGCGATTGAGGTGGCGCACGGGGACGGACTGGCCGGCGCGAGCGTCACCTACGGCCCGGGCAGTCACACGGACGCCGACTGGATCACGGCGGTCGCCGCCGCCGTCACCCGGGCCCGGCTCACCACCTTGCTGCTTCCCGGCATCGGCACGATCGGCGACCTGAAGCGCGCCCACGCGCTCGGCGTGCGTTCGGTACGGGTCGCCACCCACTGCACGGAGGCGGACATCGCCGCCCAGCACATCGCCACCGCGCGGGACCTGGGCATGGACGTCGCCGGGTTCCTCATGATGAGCCACATGGCCGAGCCGGCCGCGCTCGCCGCCCAGGCCG
>DASYAD010000288.1:0-17307 GCA_036501515.1 Trebonia sp.
GCCGGTCGAGCTCGTCGATCCACCCGGCCGGCTTGATACCGAAGGTGATCGGGACCGCGTGCTGCCCGTGCGTGCGGCCCGCCGCCAGCATTCCCGCGGTACGCTCCGCCAGGTCCGCGGCCGCGGACAGCACCCCGGCCAGCAGCCGCAGGATCGTGCGGTGGGCCTCGCGCAGGACCAGGACGTCACCGGTCTGGGTGATGTTCTGCGTGGTGGCGCCCCAGTGCACCCATCCGCCGTGCTCGCCGGCAGCCGCGCTGAGCTCGGTGACCAGCGCCATCAGCGGGTGACTGGACTCGGCGATGCCGCGCTCGATGCGGGTCGTGTCAAGGGACGGCAGGCTGGCGGCCGACTCGATGGCCTTCGCCGCGGCCGCGGGAATCACCCCGCACTCAGCCTCGGCCGCCGCCAGCGCCGCCTCCACCTCCAGCCAGCGCTGCCAGCGGTGCTCCCTGGCGAACAGCACCCGCATACCGGGATCCGGGACGCGCGCGTCGGTGAAACGATCAGCCACCCGCCCAACCAACCACCAGTAGCGGACCGTCGGCAAGCGGCCCCGCCCGCCCGACACGGCCAGACGGGCATGCTCGCCGACTTCACGAGCTGAGCTTCGGGACCGGGCGGAGCAAGCGCCCGTTCGGAATGACCAAAGACAGTAACGGCCGCCGGCCCTTACCGGGCCGGCGGCCGTTGCCGCTGACTAGCCGATCTGCCTTACGCGGCGACCGTGGCCGTGGTCGTGGAGACCTCAGCCGGCTCGAGCGCCAGCGCGAGGACCTCGCGCACGTCGCTCACGGGGTGCACGTTCAGCTTGGCGAGCACCTCCGCCGGAACGTCGTCCAGGTCGGGCTCGTTCCGCTGCGGGATCAGCACGGTGGTGATGCCCATGCGGTGCGCGGCGAGCAGCTTCTGCTTCACGCCGCCGATCGGCAGCACCCGGCCGGTGAGGGAGACCTCGCCGGTCATGGCCACGTCGGACCGGACCGGCCGTCCGGACAGCAGGGACGCCAGCGCCGTCGTCATGGTGACGCCGGCCGACGGGCCGTCCTTCGGTGTCGCGCCCGCGGGCACGTGCACGTGGACGCCGCGGTCCTTCATCCCCGTCACCGGCAGCTCAAGCTCCGCCCCGTGCGAGCGCAGGAAGGACAGCGCGATCTGCGCGGACTCCTTCATCACGTCGCCCAGCTGGCCGGTGAGCGTGACACCGGTCGCGCCGGTCTCCGCGTCGGCCAGTGACGCCTCGATGTAGAGAACGTCGCCGCCCGCGCCGGTCACCGCCAGGCCGGTGGCGACGCCGGGCACCGCCGTGCGGCGGTCGCTTGACGTCAGCTTGGTCTCCGGGGTGAACCGGGGCCGGCCGAGGTAGTCCTTCAGGTTGGCGGCCGACACCGTCACCGGGATCACTCCCGACTCCAGCGCCTCCTTGGCCGAGACCTTGCGGAGCACCCGGGCGATGGCCCGCTCGAGCGACCTGACGCCCGCCTCGCGGGTGTACTCGGCCGCGACGAGCCGCAGCGCGTCGTCCTCGATGGTGACCTCGTCCGCCGTGAGGCCGGACTTCTCCAGCTGCCTGGGCAGCAGGTGGTCACGCCCGATGGCGACCTTCTCGTCCTCGGTGTAACCGTCGAGCTGAACCAGCTCCATCCGGTCGAGCAGCGGCCCGGGAATCGTGTCGAGCTGGTTCGCCGTGGCAAGGAACACCACGTCGGACAGGTCGAGGTCGACCTCCAGGTAGTGGTCGCGGAAGGTGTGGTTCTGGGCCGGGTCGAGGACCTCGAGCAGCGCGGACGCCGGGTCGCCCCGGAAGTCGGTGCCGATCTTGTCGACCTCGTCCAGCAGCACGACCGGGTTCATCGTGCCCGCTTCGCGGATGGCACGGACGATACGGCCGGGCAGCGCGCCCACGTAGGTGCGCCGGTGACCGCGGATCTCCGCCTCGTCGCGCACGCCGCCGAGGGCGACGCGGACGAACTTGCGGTCCATAGCCCGCGCGACCGACTCGCCGAGGGACGTCTTGCCGACGCCAGGCGGGCCGACTAGCGCGAGCACGGCGCCGGAGCGCCGGCCGCCGACGACACCGAGACCGCGGTCCTGGCGGCGCTTGCGGACGGCCAGGTACTCGATGATCCGGTCCTTCACGTCGTCGAGCCCGGTGTGGTCCTCATCCAGGATCACCCGTGCGCCGGCGATGTCGTAGGCGTCCTCGGTCCGCTCGTTCCACGGGATGTCGAGAATGGTGTCGAGCCAGGTGCGGATCCAGCCGACTTCCGGTGACTGCTCAGAGGTCCGCTCCAGCTTGTCGACCTCACGGAGTGCCGCCTCGCGGACGTTCTCCGGCAGGTCGGCGTCCTCGACGCGCTTGCGGTAGTCCTCTTCCTCAGTCTCGCCCTTGCCGCCGCCGGTCAGCTCATTCAGCTCCTTGCGGACGGCCGCGAGCTGCTGGCGAAGCAGGAACTCCTTCTGCTGCTTCTCCATGCCCTCGGTCACGTCCTTGCGGATGGACTCGGCGACATCGAGCTCGGCCATGTGGTCCTTGATCCAGCGGACCGCGGTCTCCAGGCGCTCGGTGACGTCGGGCGTCTCAAGCAGCTGCAGCTTCTGCTCGGTGGACAGGTAGCTGGCGTAGCCTGCCCGGTCGGCGATCGCCGACGGGTCCTCAAGCTGCTGGATCATGTCCACGACCTGCCACGCGCCGCGGGTCTGCAGCGTCGCGATGATCAGGGACTTGTATTCCTTGGCAAGCTCGGTGGCCTTCGGCCCCTGACCAGTCTCGTCAATGACGGTGCCCTCGACCCACAGCGCGGCGCCGGTCCCGGTGGTCCCGTGACCGATCTTCACGCGTGAGACACCGCGCAGCACCGCGCCGGGCTCACCGCCGGGCAGCCGCCCGACCTGCTCGATAACGGCGAGCGTGCCGGTCCCTGCGAGCCCTCGGTCGCCGACCCGCGGGACGATAAGAACCTGAGCCTTATCCTCCGAACGAACGCCGGGGCCCCGCCCGAGGCCATTGCTATTGCGAGCCGCGTCGATAGCGCCGCGGACCTCGTTGTCTGAGAGCTCGATGGGGACAACCATGCCCGGCAGGACGACATCGTCGTCTAGCGGCAGCACCGGCAGTGTGAGCGTCTCGCTCATCAGCCCCTCCTAAAGGTTGAGTCACCTACACTCAAGAAAAAGGAGCCTCAAGTTGTTCCCCGGCGTCTGTACGCCCACAGCGATCAGGGTTCCAGGCCGTTGGAGCGCCCTCACGAGTGACAACAGCGCCGACGGCCGGCTGTTCCCAGCCGTTGCCTGGGCGCGCGCCGGGCTAGAGCAGTTTCGCGTGCTGCTGACCGCGCTCGATGCTGATTGACGCGGTGTATCCCTCGGTTGTGATCGGCTTGGTCACCTCGACCCGCACCCAGGACAGGCCGTAGCCCGCCACCAGGCTCTGCGCGACCTTCTCGGCGGCGGTCTCGATCAGCTGGAACTTCCCCTCGGTGACGACCGCCTTGACCGTCTCGGCGACGGCCGAGTAGTCGAGCGCGTCCCCGATGTCGTCGTGGCTGGCCGCCTTGGCGACGTCAGCCGCCATTGACACGGAAAAGGTGAGCTGCTGCTCGATCTCGCGCTCCCAGTCGTAGACCCCGATAACCGCGGAGACGCTGAGATCCCTGATCGACACGATGTCCGTCACCCTTCTGAGCCTACTCAGGGTTCGGCACCCGCCGTCAGGGCAGCATCAGCTGTCGGTCCTATCTGATACCGGTAGTACATGAGCGACGACCAGGAACTGCGGGCAGCGGCTGAGCAACACCTGCGCGCGCTGGCCGGGGAAAACGCATCGCTGCGCGAAGACCAGTGGACGGCGATCCGCGCGCTGGTCGCCGAACGGCGCCGCGCGCTGGTCGTGCAGCGCACGGGCTGGGGTAAGTCGGCCGTGTACTTCGTCGCGACCGCGCTGCTGCGCGCGCAGGGAGCCGGGCCCACGGTGATCGTGTCGCCGCTGCTGGCGCTGATGCGCAACCAGGTCGACGCCGCCGCCCGGGCCGGCATCCACGCCCGCACCATCAACTCGGCCAATCTCGAGGACTGGGAGCAGGTGCACGCCGAGATCCGCGACGGCGCGGTCGACGTCCTGCTGGTCAGCCCAGAACGGCTGAACAACCCCGGCTTCCGCGACAACGTGCTGCCGCAGCTGACCAAGACCGCCGGCCTGATCGTGATCGACGAGGCGCACTGCATCTCCGACTGGGGGCATGACTTCCGGCCCGACTACCGGCGGATCAGGACCTTGCTCGCGACACTGCCCGTCGACATCCCGGTGCTCGCCACCACCGCCACCGCCAACGAGCGGGTCACCGTCGACGTTGCTGAGCAGTTGTCTTCCGGGGAGAACGACGTCCTGGTGCTGCGCGGGCCGCTGGACCGGGAGTCGCTGCGCCTGGCCGTCGTCAGCCTGCCCGCCGCGCCGATGCGGCTGGCCTGGCTCGCCGACGCCCTGACGACCGGCAAGCTGCGCGGCTCCGGCATCATCTACACGCTGACGGTGGCCGCCGCCTACGAGACGGCCGCGTTCCTGCGCGAGCAGGGCATCGAGGTCACCGCCTACAGCGGTAAGGACGATCAGTCACAGCGGCTCGCGGCCGAGGACGACCTGCTCGCCAACCGGGTCAAGGCGCTGGTCGCGACCAGCGCGCTCGGCATGGGATTCGACAAGCCCGACCTGGGCTTCGTCGTGCACCTGGGCGCACCGCAGTCGCCGGTCGCCTATTACCAGCAGATCGGCCGCGCCGGCCGCGGCGTCGAACGGGCCGACGTGGTACTGCTGCCCGGCCGGGAGGACCGCGACATCTGGGCGTACTTCGCGTCGCTCGCCTTCCCGCCGGAGCGCCAGGTCCGCGCGACACTCCAGACCCTCGAGGAGGCCGGGCGCCCGATGTCCACCGCCGCGATCGAGACCCACGTCGACCTGTCCAGGGGACGGCTCGAGTCGATGCTCAAGGTGCTCGACGTGGACGGCGCGGTGACCCGCATGACCGGCGGCTGGGCCGCCACCGGCGAGCCGTGGTCCTACGACGGCGAGCGCTACGAGCGGGTGGCAGGCGAGCGGAACCGCGAGCAGCAGGCGATGCTCGCCTACCAGGCCACGGACGACTGCCGGATGGAGTTCCTGCGCCGCCAGCTTGACGACCCGGCGGCGGTCGCGTGCGGACGGTGCGACAACTGCACGGGTGAGTCGTGGTCCGCCGAAGTGGCGTCTGCTGGTGTGACGGCGGCGCAGGAGCGGCTGACGCGACCCGGGGTCACCGTCGATCCGCGGAAGATGTGGCCGTCAGGCATGAAGGATCTCGGAGTCGACCTGTCAGGGAAGATCGCCGCGTCCCGGCTGGCCGAGCCGGGCCGGGCCCTCGGGCGGCTCACCGACGTCGGCTGGGGCGCCACACTGCGGGCTCTGCTAGCCGAAGGGGCGGCAGACGAGCCGGTCGGCAAGCAGCTCACCGACGCGATGGTGAAAGTACTCGCCGCCTGGGACTGGTCTTCGCGGCCGGCTTCGGTCGTGACGCTGCCGTCCCGCACGCGGCCTCAACTGGTTGCGAGCCTCGGCCAGCGGATCGCCGCCATCGGCCGGCTGGAATACCTGGGCGCCCTCGAGTACGTGACCCCGGACGGGCCAGGGCCGCGGCGGCACAACAGCGCGCAGCGGCTGGCCAGCGTCTGGCGTGCCCTGACGGTGCCGTCAGAGGTCGGTGCCCTGGTGGCGGCCAGCGCAGGACCACTGCTGGTCGTGGACGACAGCATCGACACCGGCTGGACGATGACGGTCGCCGCGGCACTGCTGCGCGATGCCGGCGCCCCCGCCGTCCTCCCGCTGGCCCTCGCGACCGTCGCCGGCTAAGCGACGTAGGGCTCTGAGCCCGTCTCGCTCTCCATCGGACGGCCCGCGACCGCCCAGCCGGTCATACCGTCGGCCACGTTCACCGTCTTCCAGCCGGCGCCCGTGAGGGCGTGCGCGGCGTAGGCCGAGCGTGCGCCTGACCGGCAGATCACGTAGACCTCGCGATCCTGCGGGATCTCGGCCGCCCGCTCGTTCAGCGCGCCCACCGGGATGTGCACGGCGTCGGGGGCGTGCCCGGCGGCCCACTCGTCGTCCTCGCGCACGTCCAGGAGGTACACCCCGGCCGGGAGGTCGGCCGACATGACCGAGGGACTTGCATCGTCGGATTGAAACATGTTCGTTCTCCTAGGGGCGCAGGGGAGCGGAAAACTAAGGGACAGAGCGTCAGGCACGCGCGAGGGCGGCACATACCGTGCGCGTTAGCGTACCGCCGCCAGCGCCCGCGTGACCGGCTGGCCGACGCGCAGACCAGGACCGAGTCATCCCAGGCACCCGCGTTTCTTAAGCAGTTTTGGGTGAATGATCACAAATGAACAATGGTTTCTGAATGCTCCCTTGAGGCTACCTCCGGGTCTGCTTACGATCGCGTGGCCCGCTCGCGCCGAGCAGGCCCGATCAACAGGAGCCACCGTGTCTGCTCACGCCCCCTACCAGGCCTATCCTGGCCCTCCGCCAGCTGCCGTCTCCCCGCCGCCGATCCTGGTCGCCGTAGCGGACGCCGCTCCGCAGCGGCGGGCGACGGTGGCATTCCGCCTCCTGCTGATGCTGCCGCACGTGTTCGCGCTCTACTTTGTCGGCCTAGCGGCTGGCGTCGTCATGTTCATCGGCTGGTGGGGCGCGCTGTTCACCGGACGGCTGCCGCAGTTCGCGGTCGACTTCACGAGCGGCTACCTGCGCTGGCTGACCCGGATCAACGCGTACCAGTTCCTGCTCACCGACGTGTACCCGCCGTTCGCGCTCGGCGACGTGCCCGCTTACCCGGTGCGGACGACAGTCCCGGCGCCGCAGCAGCTGAACCGGGCGGCGGTGTTCTTCCGGTTCATTCTTGCCTTCCCTGCGGCTGTCCTCGTTACCGTCCTCGCTTTGGGGTCAGGCACGCTGCTGGCCTTCATCGCGTGGCTGGTCACGCTCATCGCAGGGCGGCTGCCTGCCTCGCTTCACCTCGCCTACGTGGCGGTCCTGCGGTTTCACGCCCGGTTCAACGGCTACTGGTGGATGCTGACGCCGGCCTACCCGGGCGGGCTCTACGGCGACAAGCCCGGGGCGGCCGCGTGGGCGGACGCGCTGGCCCCAGTCCAGGCACCGGGCTACGGCGATCCCGGCGCTTACGGCGGCCCGGCCGGTTACGGCAATCCCGGCGGATACGGCGGCGCGGCTGGTTACGGCAACGCCAGCAGTTACGGCGACCTGGGTGGTTACGGGAATGGTCCCGGTTACGGCAACGGTCCTGGCTACGGCAACGGTCCTGGCTACGGCGCTCCTTCTCCCGGTTACGGCAACCCTGGCTACGGCAATCCGGCCCCTTACGGACAGCCCGCCGCCGGCTACGGCACTCCAGGCGGCTATGACAACCCCGGCTACGGCGCCCCCGCCTACGGCGCCCCAGCCGCCTACGGCAACCCCGGCTACGGCGCTCCCGTCGGGTACGGCGCGCCTGGCGCGTACGGCGTGCAGCCGGTGTTCCAGCCGGCCACCTGGCTGCTCCCGCTGACTTCGGCGGCCAGGAAGCTGATGACGGTGTTCATCGCGCTCGGCTCGCTGCTGCTTGCCGGCTACGTGGTCGTGTATTCCGTCATCATCGGCGGAACGATCGGCACGGTTGAGAACGCCGCGACTTCGGCCATGGCGGTCAACCAGCTGAACACCGCCACGTCCACGCTGTCCGACAGCCTCAACACCTGGAAGACGGCGACGGCGGCGTGCGACGGGAACCTCACGTGCGTCACGCAGCAGGACGGCAAGGCGGCCAGCGCCTTCAGCTCGTGGTCCAACCAGGTGGCGGACATACCCCTGCCGGCCGACGCGATTACGCAGCAGGCCACGGCAAACGCGGTCGCCCGCGGGATCACGCAGGACTTCACCCAGCTGAGCCAGGCCACCACCGCCGCTCAGTACCAGTCCACGTTCAACCAGGTCAATCTGCAGCAGGCGCTCAGCAACTGGGAAACCGACGTCGACGCTCTCCTCGCAACGCTGCAGAACTACTGACAGAACGGCAGCCCCCGGATGGTTCAGGCCTTCCGGGGGCGCCGCAGCAGGCCGAGGGCGGCGGTGCAGCAGACCACGGCCGCGGCCACCTCGTTCTTAAGGTGGTGCGGCGCCTCGGTCTGAATCCCCATGTGGAACCGGTCGAACGCCCGCGGCCACGGCGAGCGCCCGAAGAAGACGTTGGACGGCTTGTCGATATCCGGCAGCGCGGCTCCCGCCATGCCCGCCAGCACCGCGGCCCGCGCGCCCTTGGGGGCGATTGCTGTCATAGCGCCCATCACGGCGAGCCCGGTCAGCCCGTCTGAAACGGCCACCTGCATGAACGACGGCGGCTTAGTCCAGTGTCCCCAGTGCGGTATCGCGTCGAGGACGAAATGCGAGGCCACCCCCAAGACGAACGCGGGAAGGACGCGACGTGTCGCCGCGCCGATCACGGCACCGGACAGCACGTGGTTGGTCACCAGCATGGCTTCAACGTACCGGCGTCCATGTTGTCCTCAGCGCGCGACGCGCCACGCCTGGTAGCGTTTCCACCATGCTGGACAGACGATTCATCAGGGATAACCCGGAAGCCGTCAAGGCGGCCGTCCGGGTCAAGGGCATCGACCTGGACGTGGACGAGCTGCTCAGCCTTGATCAGTCCAGCCGCGAACTGCAGCGTGACCTCGACGAGGCGCAGACCAGGCGCAAAGCCTTCTCCCGTGAGTTCGCCAGGGCCGACGAGGCGACCAGGACCAGGCTGAAGGCCGAGCACGACGAGCAGGACCTGCACCTGAAAGATGTCAGGGAGCGGCTCAGCCAGGTCAACGAGCAGCTGCAGGCGCTGATGCTGCTCACGCCGACGATCCCGTGGGTGGGCTCGCCGGTCGGCCCCGACGACTCGGCCAACGTGACCATCAAGGTCTGGGGTGAGAAGCCGTCCTTCGACTTCGAGGTCAAGGACCACGTGGCGCTGCTTGAGGCGCGCGGGTGGGCCGAGTTCGCCCGGGCGCGGAAGGTCGCCGGCGAGCGGGCCTACGCACTCACGGGGGACATGGTCCTGTTGGAGCGGGCGCTGCTGTCCTATGCGCTCGACAACCTCATCGCCGCGGGCTCCACCGTGATCTCCGTGCCGGTGATGGTCAGGGAAGAGGCGCTGGTGGGGACGGGGCAGTTCCCCGCGCACCGCGAGGAGACCTACGCGCTGCCGGCCGACAACCTCTACCTGGCCGGGACGGCCGAGGTGGCACTGGTCGGCCTGCACTCCGGGGAGATTCTCGACGCCAGGTCGCTGCCGATCCGGTACGCGGGCATCTCGCCCTGCTTCCGGCGGGAAGCCGGCAGCGCCGGGCGCGACGTCCGCGGACTGCTCCGGGTGCACCAGTTCGAGAAGGTCGAGCAGTTCGTCATCTGCGCGGCCGACGACGCGGAATCCGACCGCTGGCACGCCGACCTGCTGGCCGCCGCCGAGTCGCTGCTGCAGGGCCTCGGGCTGCACTACGAGGTGGTCGAGTGCGCTACCGGCGACATGGGCGCGGGCAAGTACCGGATGAACGACGTCAACACCTGGTTCCCTTCGCTCGACACATTCCGGGAGACGCACAGCTGCTCTTCGCTGCACGACTGGCAGGCGCGGCGGGCCAGCATCCGCTACCGCGAGACCGACGGCACGGTGAAGTTCGCCTACACGCTGAACAACACGGCGATCGCGACGCCCCGGCTGCTCGCCGCGGTGGTGGAGAACTACCAGACCGCGGACCTGAAGATGCGGGTGCCGCAGGTTCTCCAGCCGTATCTCGGCGGCCGCACCGAGCTGTAAAGACCGAATTACCCCCAACGAAACCGGAGGGCCGTGCACCGTGGGACGCGAGCGTCGTACGCTGCGAGGCGTGGAACTCCAAGCTGACCGCGTCGCCGAGATCGCGCACCGCCCGATCGCCCAGCTGCGACGGCGCGACGTCGCGATCGCCCTCCTCAGCGTTCCCGCCGAGGGCGCGCTCGCCTCGCTGCCGGTGATCAGACGCGGGCTGCTCGCCGCCGGCAACCCGCTGTCGGCGCAGTTCTGGGAGTCGGCCGAGACGATCCTGGAAAAGATCAGCGCCCACGACGCCACCTTCGGCGACGTGCACGGATGGCTTGAGGCCACCGGCACCGAGCCGACGGGGATCATCGGCCTGCACGTGTGGGACGAGCCGTCCGCGCGCAGCCCGCTGCAAGAGGAAATGCACGCCCGGCTCGTCGGGTACCTGGAGGAGCGCCTCGAGGCCGGAGAGATCGACCCTGACCTGCTCGCCGCCGGGGACAACCTGGCAAGGCAGGAGTACGTCGCGCTGCAGGAGCGGTGGATGACCACGCCACTGCCCGACGGCCGGGTGCCGATGACCGTGCTGCTCGACGAGCAGGACGAGGCTTTCATGGCCGACTGGGCGGCGGCTGACGCCGAGGCCAGGACCGCCCTGCAGTCCGTGCTCGACCGGGTAGCGGCCAGGCCGCTGCCCGGTGACGAACTGAGCGCGGCGGCCGCGCGACTGCGGGCCGACATCGCCAGGCCCGGGTGGCCCGGTCAGATGCTCGTCTCGTTCAGCGGCCGCACCGCGGACGCGCTGCCCGCCGACGACGCGGAGCTGTGGCTTACGCTCGCCACGTCGGTCGCCTCGCCCCAGGGAGACCCGCTGTCTGAGGAAGACAGGGAGTTCGCCCGCGCGATGGAATGGGCGGAAGACGAAGACCTCTCGTTCGGCGAAGACCAGGAGGAGCCTGGTGGCGACGCTGAGCCCGACGAACTGTCCGCCGCGATCGCCGCGGTGGTCGCCCTTGACCACTTCGACTGGCTCGCGGTCATGTCAGCCCTGGTCACCGGCGGCCCGGGGACGCCTGCCTCAGCCGCCGACCTGGCCCGGTACGTCCGCGACTTCGATCCCGACGAGGTCATCGGGACCGACCTGGGGCGAGCCAGCGACGGCACCCAGGAGGGTGTCGCAGGCGGCATCGGGCTGGCCGAAGCCGAGCTTGACGGCGGGGAACTAGACGATTACGACGACGACGAGTTCGACGAGCTGAGTGTCGAAGGGCTGTTCCTGCACGTCACCACCATGTGGTCGGTACTCGGCGCGATCGACTCAGACGACCGGCTGACGGCGCTCGGCTGGTGGGGCCTTCCCGAGGCCATGCGCCGCGCCTGGGCCGAATAGCAGACGCGAATAGCAGGCAGGCCGGAGCCCAGACGATCCCGGCCGGGCGGATTAGTCGCGCTCGGCCTCGGACTGCTCACGCTGCGCCTCGGCATCGGCCGCCGCCACCGCGGCCCGGTGCGCCGCCAGGCCCCGCAGAGGCCGCTGGCTCGGGGCCGCGCTGGCGCCTTCCGCCTCGGTGTCTTCCGGGTCCTCAGGGCGCGGGCCGATCTTGCGGAACTGCTTGTTCATCGAGCGGAGCAGGAAGACAAGCGCGATCCCCAGCGCGGCCACGACGAGGAAGCCGAGCAGTCCCGGCTCCACGTTGCTGATCGTGGAGGAGGTGGTACTGCCCGCCGCCAGTAGAGGGCTCAAAGGGTCACACTCTCCCTGATACCTGCGAAAAGGTCATCTTCCGGTAGCTCGGTGTCGACGAGCGACCTAGCAAGATGATAGTCCTCGGTGGGCCAGGCAGCGCGCTCAACGTCACGCGGGCACGCGAACCACGAGCCCTTCGGGTCGATCTGGGTCGCGTGGGCGAGCAGCGCCTCGTCGCGCACGGAGAAGTAGTCGGACACCGCCACCTTGGTGGTGATCTCCAGGGGCCGGTCGCCGCGCTCAAGACGCCTGCGCGCGCGCTCCTCCCACTCTTCGAAGATCTTCGAGTACGGCGACTCCAGTCCGCGGCGCACGAGTTCCTCGTGCATCGCCGCGTACTTCGCCTGGTGGAACGTGACAAAGTAGTACATCTTCAGCGGCTGCCAGGGCTCTCCGCCTGCCTCTGGGTACCGGTCGGGATCGGCCGCGGCCTCGAAGGCCTCGACGGCGACCTGGTGGGTCTTGATGTGATCCGGGTGCGGGTAGCCGCCGGTCTCGTCGTAGGTCAAGATCACGTGCGGGCGGAAGTCGCGGACAAGGCGTACCAGCGGTGCGGCGGCGTCGTGCAGCGGGACGAGGGCGAAGCTGCCCTCGGGCAGCGGCGGCTTGGGGTCGCCTTCCGGCAAGCCTGAGTCGGTGAAGCCGAGGAAGTCCTGCCGGACGCCAAGGATCTCGCGGGCCCGCGCCATCTCCTGTCGCCTGATCTCCGGCAGGTTGGCCAGTACCTCGGGCCGGTCCATGGCCGCGTTCAGGATGCTGCCGCGCTCGCCGCCGGTCAGGGTGGCGACCATGACATCGACGCCCTGGCGTGCGTACCTGGCCATGGTCGCGGCGCCCTTGCTCGATTCGTCGTCCGGGTGCGCGTGCACCGCCATCAGGCGGAGCCGGCTATTCACGGCTCCCTGTGACTCGACTGACAACGTTGCCGCCCTCCCGTTTTCGCCCAATACTTCTACCGGAACACCGGCCCGGTTTAGCGGCATTCCCGTGCGGGAAACCTGGCCCGGAGGCTTTGTGAATGCCACGTTCGCCTACCGGCCGCACTTGACTAGTTCGCGTCTGTGGCCGACTCTGGATAGCCTCAGAAGATTACCCCCGGAGACCGGCTGGCTCCCCGGTACAGGGCAGAAACGCCTTGAGCCCCGGATAAAGCCAGCACGCGACGGCCAGAAGACCGCTGCGAAGTACTGAGGAGTGCCCGTGACCGAGACGCGTGAAGAGAGCGTCACCTGGCTCACCCAGGAGGCGTATGACCGGCTGAAGGCCGAGTTCGACTACCTCTCTGTGCAGGGACGCATCGACATCGCCAAGAAGATCGAGGCGGCCCGCGATGAGGGGGACCTGCGCGAGAACGGCGGTTATCACGCGGCCAAGGACGAGCAGGGCAAGCAGGAGGGCCGCATCCTCCAGCTCCAGCAGATCATCGAGAACGCGCGGGTCGGCGTCCCGCCGCGCACCGACGGCGTCGTCGGCCCCGGCATGACGGTGACCGTCCGGTTCACCCGCGACGACGAGGAAGTCACGTTCCTGCTGGCCTCACGTGAGGAAAGCGGCGCTCCCATCGACGTCTACTCGCCGAAGTCGCCCCTCGGCGCCGCGATCACCGGCAAGAAGGTCGGCGAAAAGGCGACGTACTCGATGCCCAACGGACGCTCGACCACCGTTGAGATCCTGGAGGCCGTGCCTTACGGCGATGCCTGAGACGCGAGCGGGCGCCCGGCGGCGGTAATCCGCCGCCAGGCGCGCCCGGGCTGTAAACGGGCGCCCGGCGGTCATGCCGCCGGGCGCCCGCTGGTTTTGGCCTGTGCCGTTACCCGATGAGGGCCTCGGCCTCAGGGGCGGGGGCCGCGTCGCCGCCCGTCTCTCCCCGGCCGCGCAGCGGCACTTCCTTGATGAGCAGGGCAAGCAGGAAGATCAGGATCCCGGCCGGTGTCACCCAGAGGAACACGCTCTGCACCGCGTGGGCGATCCCGGTGTACACGACCTCCCTGACCGCGGGCGGCAGGCTGGTGACCGTGGTCGGGTCGAGCGAGGATCCGCTGACTTTACCGCCAGCCCCCGCCGCGCCGCTCAGTGCCGAGGTGAGCTTGCTGGCGAAGACCGCGCCGAACGCCGCGACCCCGAGCGAGCCGCCCATCTGCTGGAAGAACATCCGGGCGCTCGATGCCACCCCCATGTCCTTGAGCTCGACGCTGTTCTGCGCGATCAGCGACATCATCTGCATCATGCAGCCCATGCCGAGCCCGAGGACAACGTAGTCGAGGCCCGTTTCCCAGCGCGTGGTGGCCACGCCGATCCTGCTCAGCAGGAACATGCCCACCGCCATGCCCAGGCCGCCGATGATCGGCCACATACGGTACTTGCCGGTCTTGCTGGTCAGCGTGCCGGCCAGCACCGAGGTCAGTGCCGAGCCCACCATCAGCGGCGTCATCAGCAGGCCGCTCACTGTGGGCGAGGCTCCCTGCACCGTCTGCTGGTAGAACGGCAGGAAGGTCATCGCGCCGAACAGCCCGAGGCCGACCAGGAAAGTCAGCACCATCGTGACGGAGAAGTTCCGGTTCTTGAACACGTGCAGCGGCAGCATCGGCTCGGCGGCACGGCGCTCGACCGCCAGGAACGCCCCCAGGGCGGCGATGGCGAGCACCAGCAGTCCGATGATCTGCACCGACGCCCACTTGTACTCGGTGCCGCCCCAGGTGGCGAGCAGGATGACCGCGGTCGCGATCACACCGAGCAGGATGCCGCCCGCGTAGTCGACCCGGTGCTCGACCCGCCGCTTGGGCAGCTTCATGACCGCGATCAGGTAGACGAGCGCGGCCCCGCCCAGCGGCAGGTTGATGTAGAAGATCCAGCGCCAGGAGAACGCGGTGGTGATCCAGCCGCCGACCAGCGGGCCGCCGACCGTGGCGAGCATCATGATGACCATGAAGTAGCTCATGTACTTGCCGCGTTCGCGCGGCGGCACGATCTCCCCGATGGTGGCCATCGCGCCGACCATCAGGCCGCCCGCGCCGAGGCCCTGGATGGCGCGGAACGTGATGAGCTCGGTCATCGTCTGCGATAGCCCGGACAGGGCTGACCCGGCCAGGAAGACGACGATCGCGAAGATAAAGAAGTTCTTCCGGCCGTACATGTCGCCGAGCTTGCCGTAGAACGGCGTGGTGATCGTCGACGCGAGCACGTAGGCCGTGACCACCCAGGACAGGTGGGCCGCACCGCCGAGGTCGCCCACGATCCGCGGCAGCGCGGTACCGACGACCAGCTGGTCGAGCATGGCGAGCAGCATCGCCATCAGCAGGCCGGGAAGGATGATCATGATCTGTTTGTGGGACAGGAAGCCACCCGCTGCGGACGCGTCGCCCGGCGCGCTGCCGCTCACTGGTTTCACGTCCGTTGTGTCACTCACTTGGTCTCCTCAGGCCCCGTCAACCGCCGGCCTCGTCACGGCCGGCCCGCCGCAAAACTTACTTGCCGCCCGGCTAGTCTTAATGTTCATAAGCAAGCTATATTTCTTACTAACCGGCCGTCAAGTAGATTCCGCGAAGGGGGCACGAGCATGGACGAACAGGAGCACGCGCCCGCAGGACGGCGCGGTGACACCCGGGCGCGCATCCAGCAAGTCGCGCTCGAGCTCTTCTCCGAGCAGGGCTACGAGCGCACCTCACTGCGCGAGGTCGCCGAGCGCCTCGGCGTGACCAAGGCCGCGCTCTATTACCACTTCAAGTCCAAGGAAGACATCGTCCTCAGCTTCACCGAGGACTACTTCTCCCGCATCGACGCGCTCGTGGCCTGGGGCAACGGACAGCCGTCGACCGCGGAGACCACCCGCGAGCTGCTCGACCGCTACGTCACGATCGTCATGGAGAGCGGCGAGGTCTTCCGGTTCCTCGAGCGCAACCAGGCGACCATTCACGGGACCGAGGACGGCAAGCACCGCTTCACGCAGTTCCGGCCCCGCCTGGTGGCGCTGATGGAGATCATCACCGGCCCCGACGCGCCGCCCCGCGACCGTATCCGGGCGGGCTCGGCGCTGTTCGCCGTCAGCACCTCGTGCATGTTCTTCATGAAGGACGCGCCCGAGGCAGAACTCGACGCGGTACTGCCCGTTCACCCGGGCCCCGATGAGCTCCGCAAAATAGTACTAGAGCTCGCGACCGACCTCACTGATACATAATTGCCCTGTCGGGAATAGCACAATTCCCAGTTGCCCTCATTTCAACATAAGCGCTGGTCAGACAGGTAGCCTGAACTTCTGACCGGCGCTTTGGCGTCAGCTCTTGGGGGTGGGCAATGGTAATGCGTGAAACTGAATTCGCCGATATCGCTGTCATCGGGGGCTGCGGGCACGTGGGGCTACCGCTGGCGATCGCGTTCGCCGGCCGCGGTGCCCGGGTGGTGATCCACGACATCAGCGAACAAGCCGTCGAGCTGGTGAACGCGGGCAGGCTCCCGTTCGACGAACCGGGAGCCGGGCCGGTCCTCGAACGCGTGGTGGCAGACGGCCGCCTGCGCGCGTCCACCGACGCATCGGTGGTCGCTGGGGCGGACAACGTCATCGTGGTGATCGGGACGCCGGTGGACGAGCACCTGAACCCGAACCAGACCGCGATACCGAAGGCGCTCGGCGGCAGCGCTCCTTATCTGCGTGACGGGCAGCTGCTGATCCTGCGCTCCACGGTTTTCCCCGGCGTGACCGCCCTGGTGGAAAAGATGGTGGCCGGACTCGGGGTGCAGGTCGAGGTGGCGTTCTGCCCGGAGCGGATCGCCGAGGGCAAGGCGATGACCGAGCTGTTCGAGCTGCCGCAGATCGTCTCGGCCCGCTCCCCGCAGGCCATGAAACGCGCCGCGGCGCTGTTCAGCCTGCTGACAAGCAAGATCGTCGAGCTGAGCCCAGAAGAGGCTGAGCTGGCAAAGCTGTTCACGAACGTGTGGCGGTACATCAAGTTCGCCGCCGCGAACCAGTTCTACATGATGGCCAACGACCGCGGGCTCGACTTCGACCGCATCCGCCACGGCCTCGCCGACGGCTACCCGCGAGCGGCGGACATGCCAGGCGCGGGGCTGGCCGCCGGGCCCTGCCTGTTCAAGGACACCATGCAGCTGGCCGCGCTTGCCAACAACAACTTCGCGCTCGGGCACACCGCGATGACGGTCAACGAAGGCCTGCCCCTGTACCTGATTTCCAGGCTGGAGCAGCGCTACGACCTCAGCCAGCTGACCGTGGGCATCCTGGGCATGGCATTCAAGGGCGGCTCCGACGACATCCGCTCGAGCCTGTCCTACAAGCTCAAGCGGGTCCTCGAGTTCAAGGCCGGCGAAGTCCTGTGCGCCGACCCCCATGTCACCACCGACCCCCGGCTGCTCCCCCAAGACGAGGTCATCGAGCGGTCCGACCTGCTCGTCATCGCCGCCCCGCACCCGGAGTACCGCGGCCTGGCCATCGACAAGCCCGTCGCCGACATGTGGAACGTGCTCGGTAACGGCGTCCTGGTCTGACGCGGCCGCCCGTCAGGCGAACGCCAGCTCGTAGCCGGCATCCCGCAGCGCCTCCTTAACGTGCTCGCAGTGCTCGGGCCCGCGCGTCTCCACCTGGAGCACGACCTCGACCTCGTCCACCCGCAGCCGCGGTGCGAGCCGCTCGTGGCTGACCTCGAGCACGTTGGCGCCAAGCCCGGCCAGCAGCGCGAGCAGCGC
>DASYAD010000289.1:0-1685 GCA_036501515.1 Trebonia sp.
AAGGTCATGCTCAACCTGTCCAAGCGGGAACAGGCCAAGCGTTTCCTCAAGCGGATCGACCACCCGGAGAAGAACTGGAAGTTCTCCCCTAGCGACATCAGCGAGCGGCAGCACTGGGATGCCTACCAGCGCGCGTTCGAGGAAATGCTGAGCCGCACCAGCACGCACTGGGCGCCGTGGCACGTGGTGCCCGCCGACCACAAATGGTTCAGCCGGCTCGCGACCGCGGCGGTGCTGGTGCGGGCGCTGCAAGCGATCGGCCCGCGCTACCCCGCCGCGGATCCCGCGGTGCGCGGGGAGATGCTGCGGGCCAGGGACGAGCTGCGGGCCGAGCTGGCGGAGAAGGCCGGCGCCGCCTAGGGCGCCGGCTGACGGGATGCGACGACCGCCAGGCCTGCGTTTGCCTGGCGACAGGAGGGGCAGGTGAATGGCCATGTTCGAGGCCGAAAACATCCGCGACTGGCGGGACCATGACGTGGTGGATCCAGACGGCAAGAAGATCGGGATACTCGAAGCCGTCTACGTGGACACGGGCACCGATCAGCCGGCGTTCGCCTCGATCAGGATCGGGATGATCGGCCGCCACCGGCTGACCTTCGTGCCGCTGGACCGGGCGACGGTGTCGCCGGCAGCGGTGCGGGTGGCCTACACGAAGGGCCAGGTCAAGGGCGCGCCGGAGATTGACACCGACGGCGAGCTTGTCGCCACCGACGAGCCGAAGCTGTTCGAGCACTACGGCCTGGCCTACCAGCCCGGCGCCGGCGGCGAGCGCCAGCTGGCCAGGCGCTAGGGGGTTTCTATGGTCTTGTTCCTGTTGCTCATCATCGCGGCCATCGCGCTGGGGATTGTCGGGGTGGCCGTCAAGGGGCTGCTGTACCTGCTGATCATCGGCGTGGTGATCTTCCTGTGCTCCTTCATCCTGCTCGGGGCCCGGGCGCGCCGCCGGAGGCCGGTCCGCTAGTACGCTGCGGGCATGACCGACCAGACCGCCGCCGACCACAGCGACGACCAGAACATTCAGGTCCGGCTCGCTTCCCGGCCCAAGGGGCGGCCGAGCGCGGAGAACTTCACGATCACCGCGGCGCCGGTTCCGTCCCCTGGGGACGGGCAGGTGCTCGTCCGCACCCAGTACCTGTCGCTCGACCCGTACATGCGCGGCCGGATGAGCGACGCTCCGTCCTACGCGCCGCCGACGGAGGTGGGCGCCGTGATGGTCGGCGGCACCGTCGGGGAGGTGGTCGCGTCGCGCGCCGCCGGGCTGTCCGCGGGCGACGTCGTGCTCGCCTATACCGGCTGGCAGAAGTACGGCGTGCAGCGGGCGGGCGCGGTCAGGAAGCTCGACCCCGCCGCCGCGCCGGTCACGACCGGGCTCGGCGTGCTCGGCATGCCGGGGTTCACCGCTTACGCCGGGCTGACCCAGATCGGCAAGCCGCAGCCGGGCGAGACCGTCGTCGTCGCGGCCGCCAGCGGTCCGGTCGGGGCGACGACCGGGCAGCTGGCGAAGATCTTCGGCGCCCGCGCGATCGGCGTCGCCGGCGGCCAGGAGAAGGTGGCTTACCTGAAGGAGATCGGCTTCGACGCGGCGATCGACCACCGCTCCCCCGACTTCAAGGCGCAGCTGGCCGCGGCCGCCCCCGACGGGGTGGACGTGTACTTCGAGAACGTCGGTGCGCACGTGTGGGACG
>DASYAD010000290.1:0-19388 GCA_036501515.1 Trebonia sp.
GGTTCCCGCGCGGAATGGCGCAGCCGGCCAGGGCGCCCGCCGCGGTCGCGGCGGCGCACAGTACGAGAGCGCCGATGTACCCGGACGCGGCCGGCGCCCCGGTGTCTGCCTGCACGGATGACACGATGACGGCCGCCGCGAGCTGGCCGCCGAGGGCGCCCCCCGCGTTGCGGACGACGGTGTTGACGGCCGTGGCCGACCCGGTGCGGGCGGCGGGAACCGCGGCGACCACCTGGTTCGGCAGGGCTACCAGGCACAGCCAGAAACCGACGCCGAGCACTGAGGTCGCCAGGTAGACCTGCCACGGCGCGTCGTGCCAGAGGGCCAGGCTGGCGAAGCCCGCCGCGCAGCTCAGCTGGCCCGCGATTAGCTGCGCCCGCAGGCTGACCCGGCGGTGCAGCAGGCCGGACACGGGGCCGAGCAGCAGCTGCACCGCGGCGGTCGGGAGCATGAACAGGCCCGCCCCCGTCACTGACGCGCCGAAGCCGTAGCCAAGCCGGACAGGCGCCTGGACGAATTCGGGGATGATCAGGAACGAGGCGTACATGCCCACGCCGGTCAGCAGGGCGGCCGCGTTGGCCGTCCACACGCCGCGCAGCCGCATCAGGCCCATGTCCACTAGGGGGTTGCTGCTGCGCGCCTCGGCCAGGACCCAGGCAAGCAGGACGGCCGCGCCCAGCGTGAGCAGGCCGAGCGTCTTGCCGCTGCCCCAGTGCCAGGTCGCCGACTGGCTCACCGCGACCAGCACCGCCGAGAGGCCGGCCGCCATCAGCAGGGACGAGCGCCACGGAACCCGCGCCGCGCCGTCGGCCGGACCGTCGGCGGGAATGTAGCGGGCGGCCAGCCCGAGCGCGGCGGCGATGACGACGAGCGACAGCCAGAACAGCCACTGGTAGGAGAGCCTGGTCATGATCGGCCCTGGCAGCACCAGGCCGAGACCGCCGCCGATGCCGAGCAGCGAAGACACCAGGCCGATGCCGCCGGGGACCCGCTCGCGGGGCAGCCGGTCCCTGATGATCGCGAACGCCAGCGGGTAGATGCCGCCCGCGGCGCCCTGGATCACCCGTCCGGCGACAAGCTCGCCCAGGTTGCCCGCGACAGCGCAGACCAGGGTGCCGGCCGCGAACGTGGCCAGGCTGGCCAGCATCATCCGCTTCTTGCCCGCCACCTCACCCAGCCGGCCGATGACCGGCGTGAGGATGCAGGCACTGAGCAGGTACGCGGTCGAGATCCAGGCGGCGCCGTCCGCGTTGGTGCCGAGGCTGGCCTGGATATGCGGCAGGGCGGGGATGATCAGTGCCTGCATCATCGCGAAGACGGTCCCGGCGAGCGCGAGCACGGCGAGCAGCGCGTTGGCGCGGACCGGCGGGTCCGTGGCCGGAGCGTGGCTGACCGGACTGGTCAGGGATGGGGCGGGTGCGTTCACGAGCGGCCTCCGAGAGCGGGTCCAGGTGCTTCATGGACCACCCTCAGGGCTCCAGCCAGGGGAGAGTCAACTGATGCGGAGCCGGGTAGGTCGTCCGGCCGTTCCGCTTGACTCTCCCCTTAATGGAGGCCCGAGACTTCTCTTATGCAGCGGCTGAGCATCGGCGCGTTCTCGCGCCTGACCCACCTGAGCATCAAGACGCTTCGGTACTACCACCAGGTCGGCTTGCTGGAGCCAGCGGTGATCGACCCGGACAGCGGCTATCGCTATTACCGGCCTGACCAGGCGGACTCCGCGCAGCTTGTCAGGCGGTTCCGTGATCTTGACCTGCCGGTCGCCGACGTGAAGGCGGTGCTCGCCGCCACCGACCTGACGTCCCGCAACGCGATCCTGGCCGGTCACCTCGACCGGATGCGCGATCAGCTGCGGCAGACCGCGGCGGCGGTCGATTCACTGCACCGGATGCTGGACGGCGGCCCCGCAGCGGCCGCCGTCGAGGAGCGGGTGCTGGGCGGCGGCCCGGCGATCTCCGTCGCCGCCGACGTGACGGACGAGGACGTCGCCGCCTGGTGGTGGGACGCCCTCGCCCGCCTGCGGGCGGTCGCGGCGGCGGCCGGGCTCGAGCAGAACGGCCCGGTCGGCGGCATCTTCGGCGACGAGCTGTTCACCATGGACGCGGGCCGCGCGCGGGTCTACCTGCCGGTCAGGGAGACGCCGGCGCTCGACGGCACCGGTCTGCGCTGGGACCTTCCGGCCGGCCGGTTCGCGGTCGCGCTGCACTCGGGCCCGCACCGCGACGTCGACCGCACCTACGCCGCGCTCGGCACGTACGCGGCCGAGCACGGCTGCGACGGCACCGGACCGGTGCGCGAGCGTTACCTCGCTCATCCGCTCGACACCCCGGACGTCAACCAGTGGCGCACGGAAGTCTGCTGGCCGCTGGCGGCGGCCGCCCCTGGGGCGAACTAGGCCGGCCCGGACGGGGACTGCGCCCGCGGCGTTCAGTATCCGATCGCCTCGCGCAGCAGCAGGACAATGCCGCGGCCAGGGCGGGGTTCCGCGTTGAGGATGAGCACCCGGTTGGCGGCGCTCGGCCCGCCGTAGACCCGCATCGCGCGCTCGTTTTCCAGCGGCAGGCAGTGCTCTTCGACGCGGCGCAGCGCGGTGGACAGGTCGGGCACCACCTTCTGCGCCCCGACGACGAAGATCGCCTGCGCGGACCCGCCGGCGTAACCGGTCAGCTGGCTTCCGCTGGCCGAGACGGCCACCAGTGCGCCGGTCTCGGTGACCGCGGCGACGCTGCCGACGATCACGTCGGGGCTTGCGAGCAGCCGCCGGATCTCGTCCATCTGGGTAGCCCGGTCCATGGCCAGGCCGCGGGTCCTGAGCGCGTCGTACCGCCCGCTGCGGCTGATGTCCTCTTCGATGCCCGACAACTGGAGCGTCTCGCTGGCCGCGGTGAATACGCTGGCCCCGGCGGGAATCAGCTCGCCGACGCGGGCACGCGCGGCGGCGGCGTCATCGAGGATCTCGACCGCGAAATTATGCGCCGCCAGTGCGGCGGCCGCCCGCTCAAGGCGCTCGGCGGGGACGGGATCGGTGAAGGATGCGGCTGGAACCGACGTGGTCACGGTGCCTCCAGGGCTCGTCTTGGTGCTTGGTTCGTCTCAGCGGTTCGACCAGGCAGCCGCGCGGAATGTGAGGCGGAGGCTGCGCTGGCGGGCCGGCCTCACATTCCGGTGCGCTGCCTGGTCAAACGGGTAAGGCAGATGCGAGGAAGGAGCCGCCGGCATCATGACCACCCGATCCGACCCAGACGCGGTTGCCCCTGGCCGGGGAGAACCCGGCCAGGACCTGGACGCGGTCATGAGCGAGCGACGCCAGCTGATCAACCTCAGCTACCGGCTGCTCGGCTCGCTGGCCGAGGCCGAGGATGTCGTCCAGGAGACCTACGCCCGCTGGTACGCCCAGTCAGGTTCGCAGCGGGAAGCCATCGAATCTCCCGCCGCCTGGCTGACGACGGTCGCCAGCCGCATCTGCCTCACCCAGCTGGGCTCTGCCCGCGTTCGCCGGGAGACCTACGTCGGTGAATGGATCCCGGAGCCGCTCCCCGAGCAGACGGAGTGGATCGCGGGCCGGACGGGCGGCGGCGGCGATGACCCAGCCGACCGGGTCACGCTGGACGAGTCGGTCACGATGGCGTTCCTGGTCCTGCTCGAGTCGGTGACGGCGGCCGAACGGGTGGCGTTCATCCTGCACGATGTCTTCCGCTACCCCTTCGCGGAGGTGGCCGAGGTCGTCGGCCGCACGCCTGCCGCCTGCCGTCAGCTCGCCACCTCAGCCCGGCGCCGCATCCGCGCCGCGCAGGCGCCCGCGAGTCCGAAAGCGCAGCAGGCCGCCGTCATCAGGTCGTTCAGGCAAGCCTGGGAAGCCAAGGACATCCGCGCCCTGATCGGCCTGCTCGACCCGGAGGCCACCGCCGTCGCCGACGGCGGCGGGCTCGCTGTCACCTTCCTGCACCCCATCGAAGGCGCCGAGCAGATCGCCCGCGCCTGGGTCGAGCTCGCCGGCCGGGCGCTCAGCAGCATGACCCTCCTCGAGCGCACCGTCAACGGCCAGCCCGGCCTGGTCGCCCAGCAAGACGGTGTCACCGTGACAGTTTTCGCGTTCGACGTCGCCGAGGGCCGGATCAAGCACATCTGGGTGGTCCGCAACCCCGAGAAACTCCGGCCCTGGACATGAGGCACTCGACCCGCAGCCGTAACTTAACGCCTGCCGTGCACATGGCCCACTCGACCCAATCTCGTGACCTAACGTCAGCTGTCGTGACCGCAGACCCAGCGGAACGGCGCGCTTATTCACCATAATCCCAGTCAGAAGAAAAGATCTTGGATGTTTTTCGTGCTATGACGCATACAAGTTTCCAATCAGATAAAAATTTCCATATCAATGGCCTGATCAGTCACATCAGTCGCTTGTGTCGTACAGGAGACGGGGCGAGGCAGGGACGCGTCTGGGTGAGGCGGATGGAGCGGGCAAGCACGCGTCTGGGCAGGACGGACCGGTTCAGGCGGCCGGGCTGGGGTGCATCGGAGCGGGGCGGATCAGTCCTGGGCGGCGGGACACGGGTGCGTCGGAGCGGGGCGGGGTCAGTGCGGCGGCGGGTCGGCTGACTTGCTGGCGTCGGGACTAGACCTGGCCGCGGCGGGTGACCCGGTGCAGGTACTCCTCGCGGTTGAGCGGGTTGTCGTCGGTCCGGGGCCGGCCGGGCGCGGGGCCGTTGACCGGCTGGTAGTGGTCGAAGGTGGACTCGAACACGCCTTCGCCCCTGGTCAGCGGCGGGATCTGCTGCCGCAGGGCGTGCACCCTGGCCACCGGGATGTCTCCTTCCACAGTGCACCAGAGGCCGCTGGTGGCCGACACTTCGGGGACGGCGCGCAGCCGGGCGAGCACCGGAAGCAGGGCATTGAGCGTGTCGGCCGGGGTGTCCAGGCGGAAGCGGTGGACCGGCTCGCAGACCACCGTGCCCGCCTGCCGCAGCGCCGCCATCACCACCAGCGGGGTCAGCTTGCGGAAATCCTGCGGGCTGCTGAGCGGCCCGCGGGTGGCCGGCGGCCCGTCAGGCACGCTGTACTGGGAGCGGGTCAGCGTCACGGTGCAGTCGGTGACCTGCCAGCCGCGCAGGCCCTGGCGGAGTGTCCCGGCGATGAACTGCTCCATCGCGGCGGTGAAGTTCTCCCTGTTCTTGTAGATGTACAGCGGAACCGACTGGTGGCCGATCGCGAACACGAACGCGGTGCCCGTGCCCGCCGGCGCGGGATCGATCCTGATCCCGAGCGTGGCCAGGAACGGGTTGCCGGGAGCGTGCAGGATTTCCTCGGCCGTCCCGGGCCGCGCCGGCCGTTCGACGCAGATGGGCACGGTTTCCCTGAAGCCGATCTCAAGCCCGTAGTCGGTTGCCAGCGTGGCCTCGATGACCTGCTTCTGTACTTCGCCGTAGAGCGAAACGTAGATTTCCTGGCGGATGTCGTCCTGGCGGACGTTGATGAGCGGGTCCTGCTCGGCGAGCTCGCTGATAGCGGCGTGCAGACGCGGCTTGTCGCGCGGGTCGGTCGCGACGATGGCAGTCTCCAGTGTCGGCGGTGCGAAGTGGTGCTGGGCGGCTCCGTCGCGGGCGGTGCCGATCACGTCGCCGATCTGGATGCCATCCAGGCCGGACAGCCGGGCGATCTGGCCGGCGTTCACCGTGTCCCGGCGGGTCGCGGCGCCGCCGGCGAAGACGCTGACCGCGGTCACCTTGCCGTCCCGGTCCTGGCCGAACCGCACCCGGTCCCTGGTCGCGATCGTGCCGGAAAACAGGCGGGCGTAAGCGACCTTGTCGCCTGCGGGCCTGCGTTCGATCTTGAACACGCGGCCGCAGACCGGGCCGCCCGCGTCCTGTCCGGCAGCGGGCAGCAGCCGGGTGAGGTCGTGAAGCAGCAGCTCGACGCCCGCGCCGGTGACCGCCGAGCCGAAGAAGACCGGGTGTACCAGGGTGTCCCTGACCTGGTCGGCCAGCCGGTCCCTGAGCCAGTCCGCGGTGACCGGGATCCGCTCGTCGAGGTAGGCGGTCAGCAGCGCGTCGTCCTGCCCGGCCAGCCGCTCGGCCAGCCGCGATCCGGCGGCAGGAGCGGCGGGATCGTCGGGGACGACCTCGGCCTCGGGCGTTCCCGGTCCGCGCACTGTGCCCATCGGCACGACCGCGGGCGTCAGCCGCTCGGCGATATCGCGCAGCAGGCGTTCGCAGTCAGCGCCGCGACGGTCGATCTTGTTGACGAAGAACAGCGTCGGCACGCCCGTCCGCCGCAGGGCCCGCCACAGGATGCGGGTCTGCGGCTGAACGCCCTCGACCGCCGACACCACCAGCACGGCACCGTCGAGCACGCTCAGCGCGCGCTCCACCTCGGCCACGAAGTCGGGGTGGCCGGGCGTGTCGATCAGGTTGACCGCGACGTCGTCCGCGGTGAACGAGACGACGGCGGACTTGATCGTGATGCCGCGCTGGCGCTCGAGCGCCAGCGAGTCAGTCTGCGTCGTGCCGTCATCGACGCTGCCGGGCTTGTCGATGACGCCGGCGCTGTAGAGCAGCCGCTCCGTCAGCGTCGTCTTGCCGGCGTCAACATGGGCGAGAATGCCAAGGTTCAGTGTTCCGCGATGCACGCGCCACATCCTCCGAGTAAGCCAGTAGACCCTTTTCGATGGAAGCGGGCGCTGCTCGCATTACTGACTCCTTCGGATGACGGGCAGCCGGGCGTGCGCCGACGGCTACGCACCGCATTGTGATACGCGGGCGCCGGCGAATGCCAGTGGTTTTCCGTGGTGACGCTGGCGGTCTAGCCGGCCGGCGGCGACGGCCAGCGGCGGCCGGCCAGGACGGCGAGGTGCAGGTCGACCAGGGTGTCCTCGAGTTCCGGCAGGGTCTCGGTCTTGTCCGCGCTTACCCGCGACCGCACCAGTTCCCTGGTGGCGCCGGCCAGTGCCCGGTATGCCTCCCCGGGCACCGCGGGCCAGTCGGGATGGCGGGTGCGCGCGCGCCGGTGCCAGGCGGCGTTGATGTCGGCGAACCGGACGCTCGCGGCCTGCAGCCGCTCGACCGCGGCCGGCCCGGCCGCGGGCATGTCGATGTAGAAGACCCGGGCGAAGGCCGGCTCGTCGGCCAGGAAGCGGAGGAACGCCCGGCATCCCGCGCGCAGTATCTCCTCGTCGGGGGCGCCTGCCGGTATCGTGCGGGCCGCCTCGACCACGCGCTCCTGCAGCAGCTGGCCGCCGCGCCTGGTGGCCGCGATGAAGCATTCCTCCCGGCCGCGGAAGTGCAGGTAGAACGCCGCGCGGGAGACCTTCGCGCGGCGCACGATGTCGGCCACGGTGACGGCCGGGTAGCCCTTCTGGGCGACCGCCGCGACCGTGGCGCGCAGCAGCCGTTCGCGCTGCGAGGCCTGCACCGCCGGCGCGGGAAGGCGGCTGCGGCCGCGCGGCAGGCCGGGTTTTCCCTCGTGGATCCCGGCCAGGCTGCCCTCTTGATCGGCGTCGAGCATGAGCCTAGAGTAACGGGCAAATTCCTAAAGTACGTCCTCGTACTTTAGGTTCCTGCGCGCGATCAATGCCGACGTGGCGCGGAAAAGGGGTGTGCACAGTGACAGCTACGATCAGCGGAACCGAGCGGTCCGGAGCGGTGCAAGGGCTCTGGCGGCGGCAGATCGATCACTATCCGTCTAATGGCAACCGGATGTGGTACCTGGGCATCGTGGTCGCCGCCACGGTCGTCCTGTACTACGAGTTCTACATCGCGGGCGCGGTCTCGCCCACGATCATCGCCGGCTTCGGCATGACCTTCCCGTTCTACGTCTACATCACGGTCGTGGCCAACGCGGTGGGCGCGTTCGGCTCGCTCGCGGCGGGCCTCGCCGACCGCTGGGGACGGGCCAACCTCGTCGCCTACGGACTGGTGATCACCGCCCTCATCTGCCTCGTCGGCATACCCAACGCGTCAGGCAAGTGGAGCTTCGCCGCGCTGTTCGTCGTCATGGGCCTGGTCGAAGGGGTCATCCTGGTCGCCACGCCGGCCCTCGTCAGGGACTTCTCCCCGCAGCTGGGCCGGGCGTCGGCGATGGGCTTCTGGACCCTCGGCCCGGTCGTCGGCAGCCTGGTGGTCGCCGTGGTGTCCAGCAACACGGTCAGCCACCTGGGTGCCTGGCAGGACCAGTTCATCATCTGCGGGATCGTCGGGATCGTGGTCGCCGCCGTCGCGATCGTCGGCCTCAAGGAACTCTCGCCGCAGCTGCGCGACCAGCTCATGGTGTCGCACCGGGACCGCGCGCTGATCGAGGCGCGGGCTCGCGGGCTGAACATCGAGGAGACGCGGCGCCGCCCGTGGCAGCAGATGATGCACCTGGACATCATCGGCTCCGCGTTCGCGATCTCCGTGTTCCTGCTCATCTACTACACGGCGGTCGGCTTCTTCACCGTCTACTTCACCAGCCTGCACGGCTTCTCGCTGTCGAAGGCCAACAGCATCGGCAACTGGTTCTGGGCGTTCGACGCGGGCGCGCTGATCCTGGTCGGCATCGTCTCCGACCGGCTGCGGGTACGTAAGCCGTTCATGGTGCTCGGCGCCGTCGGCGGCATCGTGATGACGATCGTCTTCCTCAACCTCGGGGCGACCACCTCGTACGGGACGTTCGCCGTGGTCATCAGCATCCTCGCGGTGTTCCTCGCGATCGCCTACGCGCCGTGGATGGCGAGCTTCACCGAGACCGTGGAGAAGCGCAACCCGGCGCTGACCGCGACCGGGCTGGCGGTGTGGGGCTGGATCATCCGCGTCGTCATCGCGGTCTCGGTCTTCATCCTGCCGTCGGTCATCAACTCGATGACGCCGCTGGTCACCTACGGTCCCCAGGCCCAGGCGATCGCGGCGGCCTACCCGCAGCAGATCGCCACCCTCGGGGCGATCGACGCCAAGACCCTGGGCGCGATGCAGGCCAACCCGGCCGACACGGCGGCGCAGGCGACCGCGGTGGGCGAGATCGCCAAGGCGTTCTCCGTTTCCCCGGCCGCGGCGACCGCCCGGCTGGTGGCGATCGCCAAGGTGCCCGCGGCCGACCAGCAGTTCCTCGCCGCGCACAACGCGTCGCTGGCGAGCGCGTCCGCCGCGGCTCCCGGTCAGTGGAAGGACTGGTGGTGGGTCTGCGTCGGCGGCCAGGTGGTGTTCCTGCTGTTCATTCGCGGGATGGCAGGCCGCTGGCGCCCGAGCAAGGCCCGCGAGGACGCTGAAGAGCACCAGCGCAAGGTCGACGAGGAAATGGCCGCCCTGCAGGCGTAGCACCGGCCAGGCAGTAGACCGGCCGGGGACGACCCCGGCCGGTGACCGCATCCCGGCGGCGGCGCCTGCTACCCCTTAGCGCACGGGTAGAAGGTGCCGCCGTCCAGGTCCGCGTCGAACAGCACCGCCGCGAACCCGTACGCCGGCTTTTCCACCACCGAGCAGAACGTGCTGAACTCGCGCGCGACCGGGCACTTCTGCCCCGGGTCGCACACGTAGTCGTCGTCGGTGTACTCAGCCTCGCCGATCCATTTGCCGGTCGGCTGCTCAGCGGTCTTGTCGGTGGTGAAGTCCGTCCAGCCGCACGGCGTGGCGCCCTGCAGGCTGGTGCAGGTGATCCCGTACTGGGTGCTGCCCTGGAACTGGGCCGCGGTGCAGGCCTGCGATACGTAGCACTCCTCGACCACCGACCCCTCGGTGTACTGGCGTCCCCAGGAGCTCAGGTAGGGCGAGTTCTTCCACAGCGCGGTCATCCCGTCCTCGTGGACCTGGTTGAACGCGTAGGCGAGGTAGTTCTGCACGTCACCTGGCGTCAGGTCGAACCCGGTGGTGGACGGCGGGTCGAAGCCGTCGATGTCGTCAAGCTCAACCGCGTCGAACCCCTTGCGGGCGCACATGGCGATCCGGGCGTCCAGCATCGGCTTGAGCTCGTCGAGCTGCCTGAAGTCGACCCACCGCTCCTCCGGGTAGCCGTAGTACACGGACCCGAGTGTGCTGGCGGGGAAGGCGCCGCCGTCCGGGGTGGCGTCCGGCCGGTAGTCCTCCCAGGCCAGGTCCAGGTAGCAGATCGTCTTCGGGTGCGCCAGCGTCGCCGCCTGCCAGGTGGTCTCGATCGCGGAGACCTCTGACTTAGTCGTCAGGAAGCCGTCAAGGTCGTACATGTCGACGGCGCTTGAACCGGTTCGCTGCAGCGGCGTGACCCGGCCGATCTGCCAGTCCCACGACATCGGCTGGCCCTTGGCGTCCAGGTGCTGCGGGTACCAGCAGCCGTCTGACTCGCTGCTCTGGCAGGCCGCAGGCGCTGGCAGCGGAGTCACCCGCCAGGAGAACCGGACGACGGTGGCGCCCGCCCGGTTAGCCGTCCTGACCGCCACCTGGTGCCTGCCGACGGCGAGCTTGCCGGTGTAGAACACCCGGCTGGCCGGCATCGCCGTCCAGCGTCCGCCGTCGATCCGGTACGACTGCGAGACCGCGCCGTCGGCGGCGTTCGCGTGCGGCACGGCCACCTGGAAGTACTCCTCAGTCGAGGCCGTCTGCCGCTCCGGCGTGCCGTTGACGAAGGCCGAGGACGGGGCCCGGCCCGCCGGGTAGGGGGCGACGACGGCGGCCGACAGCCGGGTCACCGAGCTGCGGGAATCGGTGAAGTCGTCCGAGGAGCCTGTCGGCACCACGACCTCGGTCGCGCTCTCGGTCAGCCGCAGCACCCGCCCGGCGTCGGCGCGGCCGGCCACGTAGTCACGCGCGGCGAACGGCTCGGCGGTGCCGCCGGCGGCGGTCTTGCACGCGGTGCCACCGGGCGCACAGCTCTGCCAGGTATAGGCGACGGCGAGGCTGACCAGTTTCCAGCCGGACGGCAACGTGGACGCGTGCCAGCTGAGGCCCGCCGCCGTCACCGTGGAGCCGTCCCTGAACGTGCCCGCGATCCGCAGCGTCCCCTGGTGGACGGGGGCCGGGATGCTGACCGCCGTCTGCGCGGCCGGAGCCGCCGGTGCGGCCAGGGCCGCCGGGGCAAACGCCCCGGCCGCCAGCGCGATCACGGCGGCCGCTACTGCCGCCCGTGCCAGTCGAGTCATCGCCGATCAGCCGCCTGCCCTGAGTCAAGATGCCGGGATAACAGTGCCTGGAGGCGCAGTGCCTGGAGGCGCGGTGTCGCTAGCCGAACGGTGCTGCTAGCTGAACAGTGCGGGAGGCAGTAGCTCCCGGTGGGCGTCGAGCAGGTCGTCGCACATCGCGACGGTCTGTGCGGTGGTCAGCGTGGCGGCCGTGTTCGGGTCGAGCAGGGCCGCCTGGTACACGTGGTCGCGTGAGCCGTCGAGCGCCGCCCGCACGGTCAGCTCGACGACGTTGAGGAACGTCCGGTTGAGGGCGGCGAGCTGCGGGGGCAGGGCGCCGACGGGCACCGGCTTGGCACCGCTGGCCCCGACCAGGCAGGGCACCTCGACGCAGCATTCGTCGGGCAGGTTGGCGATGAGCCCGCCGTTGCGGATGTTCACGTGCAGTTCGCGCTCGGTGCCGGTCTCCATGGAGTGGATGAACAGCGAGGCGAGCTCGTTCTCGGGCTCGATGTCAAGCGGCTCGTCGCCGGCCAGCTGGCGTTCCAGTGACTCCAGTTCGCGCAGGTTCTCCTCCGACCGCTCCAGGTAGTCGCCGACGAAGATGCGGAACTGCTCGATCTGGTCGTCGTGCCGCATGAACCAGGGCACGTACTCGGCCGAGTGCTCGCTGGACTCGGTCGGGAAGTACCCGAACCGGCGGTAGATCTCGACCCGCACCCGGCGCTGCAGTTCCGGCGACGATCCGACGATCTCGGCCAGCCGCGGGTACAGCGACTTGCCGTCCTGCTCGAAGCGCAGCACGAACGCCTGGTGGTTGAAGCCCGCGGTGAGGAAGCTGACCCGGTCGGGGTCGGCGCCGACCAGCTCGGTCAGGAACGCCTGGGTGTCGCGGACCGAGTGGCAGAGGCCGAAGACCCGGTCGAAGCCGGCGCCCTCGTAGACCGCCCACGGCAGCATCGCCATCGGGTTGCTGTAGCTGAGCAGCGTGGCGTCCGGGCACTCCTCGCGCATCGCCCGGCCCAGGTCCACCACGACCGGGATCGTGCGCAGGCCGCGGAAGATGCCGCCGATGCCGAGCGTGTCGCCGATCGTCTGGCGCACCCCGTACCTGGCCGGGATGTCGAAGTCGGCCCGGGTGGCGGCGTACCCGCCGACCTGCACCTCGTTGATTACGTAGCTCGCGCCGGCCAGCGCCGCGCTGCGGTCCGCGGTCGCGGTCACCGTCGCGCCGGCCCCGGTCTGCGCCGATATCCGGCGCACCAGCCGTTCCGCGTGCGCCAGCCGCTCGGGGCTGATGTCGTACAGGGCGAAGTGCACGCCGTCGCGGAGCTCCGGGTAACTGCACAGGTCAACTGCGACGTTACGAGTGAACTCAACGCTTCCCGCGCCAATGAAGGCCACCTTGATCACAGCTCGTTAGTGTTCCATGAAGCCCAGTTTCTTGCAAGATATTGCAAAATGTCCGTGAAGCCGTGCAGAATGCTGCTCAATCAACGAGCGGTTAGAGCATCTTCGAGCGGAGTGCGGCATGGCCATCGCAAGGCAGCACCGGCGTGGAACCGTGGCAGTCCTGACCGCCGCGCTCGCCGTGGGAGCAGGAGTCCTGGCAGGCTGCGGTACGGACGCGAACGGCGGCGGATCGACTTCCGCCTCGTCAGGCAGCAGCAACAGCACGATCCAGATCTGGGAGGGCTACACCGACACCGAGGCCAAGGAGTTCGCCCACCTGGTCTCCGAGTACGAGGCGAGCCATCCCGGTCAGAAGGTCGACTCTCTCTACGTCAACAATGACGACACCCTGCAGAAGGTGCTGACCGCGGTCAAGGGCGGCAGCCCGCCCGACATCGCCTACCTCTACGGCTCCTGGGCGCCTCAGGTGGCTGAGATCCCGCAGGTCGTCAACCTGACCCAGACCGTGCAGCAGGCCGGCGTCAACTGGAACGACTTCTACGTCGGCGAGCGCGACGTGGCCACCGTCAACGGCAAGGTGATCGGCATCCCGGCGCTGGTCGACAACCTGGCCGTCGTCTACAACAAGAAGCTGTTCGCGGCGGCCGGCCTGCCGGCGCCGACCCCGGACTGGACCTGGACCCAGTTCGTGTCCGACGCGCAGAAGCTGACCGACGCGTCGTCCAAGCAGTTCGGCACCGCCTACGTCACCCCCGGCACCGAGGACACCGTCTGGCACTGGGAGGCGCTGCTCTGGGAAGCGGGCGGCGGGCTGCTAACCGCGGACAACAAGAAAGCGGCGTTCGACTCCCCGGCTGGGCTTGAGTCACTCAACACGCTGCGGACGATGGCCGTCACCGACAAGTCGATGTACCTCGACCCGACCGACTCCGCCTACGGCAACCTGTTCAACTCCGGCAAGATCGGCATGCTGGTCACCGGGCCGTGGGACCTGGGTTCGTTCCCCGACGTCGACTACGGCGTGCAGGTCATGCCCTCCTACCCGGGCAGCGCCGCTGGCGACCAGACGATCTCTGGCCCGGACAACTGGGTGGTGTTCAACAACGGCAGCAGCCAGGTCAGCGCGGCCAAGCAGTTCCTGCTCTGGCTCACCGCCCCGGCTCAGGTCAAGGCGTTCTCGCTGGCCACCGGCGACCTGCCGACGAGGACGTCGGTAGCGGACGCGTCCGGCTTCGACACGCAGATGAACAAGCTGCTGCCCGGCGTGGACACGTTCATCGACAACCTGGCCAACGTGAAGCAGGCCCGCCCGCAGATTCCGCAGTACTCGAATATCTCCACCATCCTCGGCAACATGGTGGTGTCGGTCCTGCTTGGCAAGTCCACCCCGCAGGCGGCCCTCGACTCCGCCTCGAGCCAGGTCAACGCGGCGCTGGCGGCGGGGAGCTGACGTGACGGTTAACTCGGTCGCCCGGCCTGGCCGACGCCAGGCCGGGCGCACCGGACTGGTGCGCAGGGCACTGGACTCCGAGCAGTTCAACGGGTGGGCCTTCGTCACCCCCGGCACCGCGATCATCCTGCTGTTCGGGGCCGCGCCGATCGTCTGGTCGCTGGTGCTGTCGTTCCAGAAGTCCTCGATGCTCGGCTCGTCGAGCCCGTTCGTCGGCCTGTCGAACTACCGGCGGATGGTGCACGACCCGATCGTGGCCCAGGCGATCGGGCACACGCTGATCTACGCGGCCCTGTTCGTGCCGGGCACGATGATCGTCGGCCTGTTCCTCGCGGTCGCGATGAACAGGAAGATCCGCGGCATCACGATCTACCGGACCGCCGCCTACGCGACGATGGCGATCTCCACGATCAGCGAGGCCATCGTCTTCATCTGGCTGTTCGACCCCTCCTACGGGATCGTGAACTACGCCTTCAGCAAGGTCGGCCTGCCGCAGCAGCAGTTCCTCAACTCGCCGTCCGAGGCGCTGTACGTGATCGTGGTGATGACGATCTGGGGCTGGACCGGCTTCTCGGTGGTGGTCTACCTGGCGGCGCTCCAGGGCGTGCCGCAGACGCTGCTCGAGGCGGCGTCGATCGACGGCGCGGGCCCGTGGAAGACGTTCCGCCGGGTCACGCTCCCGCTGCTCAGCCCCGCGTCGCTGTTCCTCGCGGTGTGGCTCACGATCAACGCGCTGCAGCTGTTCGACGAGGTCTACCTGAGTACCCAGGGCGGCCCGCTCAACGCGACCACCGTGCTCGTCTACTACCTCTACGAGCAGGCGTTCCAGCAGTTCAACTTCGGCTACGCGTCCGCCATCGCGTACTTCCTGTTCCTCGTGACGATCGTGATCACCGTGCTCCAGTTCTGGCTGGGCCGGCGGTTCACGTACTACCGCTCATGAGCGAGCTTGCGAGCGAATCGGTAAGTACAGTGCGTCCGCGAATGCGGACTCCGAGCGCTAGCGAGGTGTCCTCATGAGCGCGACCTCGGCCCCCGCCCGCGGCGGCCTGCTGACCGCGGCCGACGACGTCCCCGCCCGCCGGCGGCGCTGGCGGCTGCCGTTCAGCCCCTGGCACCTGGTGCTCATCCCCGCCACGATCGCGCTGCTGTTCCCGTTCGTCTGGCTCGTGGTCACCTCACTGGAGACCTCGTCGGAGGCGCTGCACTTCCCGCCGATCCTGATCCCGCACGTGATCAGGTTCGCCAACTACTCGGACGCGCTGTCGCAGGCGCCGTTCGCGGGCTGGCTGGTCAACAGCGCGGTGGTGGCCCTGGTGACTGTGCTCTGCAACCTGCTGCTGTGCACCCTCGCCGGGTACGCGTTCGCCCGGTTCCGGTTCCTGGGGCGCACCGCGCTGTTCGCGGTGATGATGGCGACGCTGATGGTGCCGTTCCAGGTGACGATGATCCCCTGGTTCACCATCACCAAGTGGCTCGGCGTGCACGTGCTGGCCGGGGTCGGCATCAACACGATCGGTGCGCTCATCCTGCCCAACGCGGCCACCGCGTTCGGCATCTTCTTCATGCGCCAGTTCTTCAAGACGCTGCCGCTCGAGTACGAGGAGTCCGCCCGGGTCGACGGGGCGACCAGGCTCACCGTGCTGGTGCGGATCGTGCTGCCGCTGGCGACCCCCCCCGCTGGCCACGCTGGCCGCGCTGACGTTCCTCGACTCCTGGAACAACTTCCTGTGGCCGCTCATCGCCGTGACGTCCACTGGCCAGATGACGCTGCCGCTCGGCCTGGCCACCTTCCAGGGGGCGCACGCGACCGAGTGGCCGCTGCTGATGGCGGGCAACGTGATGAGCCTGGCGCCGATGCTGGCGGTCTTCTTCATCGCCCAGCGCTACTTCATCCGGTCGGTCGCCGCGACAGGGCTCGCAGGAACGTGAGCCGCTGATGCGGGCCGTGGCCGGCCGGAAACGCGCGCCGCCGGGGGCGGCTGCCGACACAGCACTGAACACACGAAGAGGGGAAACAATGATGGGCAAGGATGCCCCGGTAATGCACGAGCAGGCAGCGGGCACCCGCACCGAGCAGGAGATCGCATCGCAGCCCGGCTGCTGGCGCCGGGCGGCGGCGCTGGCACCCGAGGTAGCCGGAGTGCTGCCGGCCCCGGGGGAACGGGTCGCGGTGGTCGGCTGCGGCACCTCCTGGTTCATCGCCCAGTCGTACGCGGCCGCCAGGGAAGCGGCCGGCCAGGGCGAGACCGACGCGTTCGCCGCCTCGGAGATGCCGCACGGCCGTCACTATGACCGCCTGCTGATCTTGTCCAGGTCGGGCACGACGACCGAAATTCTTGAGCTGGCAGAACGGGTGCGTGGTACCACCCCCACCGTCGCGGTTACCGCCGATGCGGCCATGCCGCTCGGGCCGGCGTGCGACGAGGTCATCGAGCTCGCGTTCGCCGACGAGGAGTCGGTGGTGCAGACCCGGTTCGCCACCACCGAGCTCGCCCTGCTCCGCGCGCACCTCGGGCAGGACATCGCCCCGGCCGCCGACGCCGCCGAACGCGTGCTGGCCGAGCCCGTTCCGCCGCAGCTGCTAGCCGCCCGCCAGTTCACCTTCCTCGGCACCGGCTGGACCTACGGCCTGGCCAACGAGGCGGCGCTGAAGCTGCGCGAAGCGGCGACCATGTGGACCGAGTCCTACCCCGCCATGGAGTACCGGCACGGCCCGGTGGCGGTCACCGGCGAGGGCAGCGTGGTCTGGCTGTTCGGGCCCGCCCCGGCCGGGCTGCTCGACGACATCGCCGCGGCCCGCGGTTACGCCTGGACCGGGGACGGTGACCCGATGGCCGAGCTGGTCCGGGTGCACCGGGTCGCGCTCGGGATCGCACGGGCCCGCGGGCTCGACCCCGACCGGCCGCGGAACCTGACCCGTTCGGTCATCCTCGAGGCCGCGGAGCCGGGCCTCGCGTCATGATCGTGGTCGTCTGCCTGAACCCGGCGCTCGACATCACCCACTACGTACCCGAGGTGGACTGGGCCGGAGTGAACCGGGCCGCCGCCGTGTATGCCAGGCCTGGAGGTAAAGGGGCGAATGTAGCGAGGACGCTGCACTCGTTCGGGATGCAAACGGTGTTGCTTGGTCTTGTCGGCGGTTCAACCGGGGCCGCGGTGACGGCCGGACTGCGCGAGCTTGCCGTTCCGGCGGAGCTCACCGAAGTGACGGGTGAGACCCGGCGGACCTTCACCGTGGTCGACGACCAGGGCACGACGGCGCTGTTCAACGAGCCGGGCCCGGAGATCAGCGCGGCCGAGTACGCGCGGTTCCGCGCCGCGTACACCAGCGCGCTGCACAGCACCGCTACCCCGGCCTCCGCGGTGGTGCTGTCCGGCAGCCTGCCGCGCGGGCTGGCCGTCGGCAGCTACGCCGGCCTGGTCAAGCTGGCGGCCGACGCCGGGGTTCCGGTGGTGCTCGACACCTCAGGCGAGGCGCTGCGCCGCGGCATCGCCGCCGGGCCGGCCATCGTCAAGCCCAACCTCGCGGAACTGCGGGAGCTGTCCGGCCGGGCGCTGGCCGACGCGGACGGCGGGGCGGACCTGGCGGCGGTGACGACGGCGGCCGCCAGCCTGCGGGAAGCGGGCGCCGGGGCGGTCGTGGTCTCGCTCGGGGCCGCCGGCCTGCTGGCGATCACGGAAGACGGCTGCTGGCGGGCGCAGCCGCCGGCCGCCGCGACGGGGAACGCTACCGGTGCGGGCGACGCGGTGACCGCGGCTCTCGCGCACGGCCTGGCCGTCGGCCGTCCCTGGCACGAGCGGCTGCGGCACGCGGCCGCGCTCGGCGCCGCCGCCGTCGCCGCGCCGGTGGCCGGTGAGTTCAGCCGGGACGCCTACGACGCCGGGCTGAGCGCGGTCACGGTCAACCGGGAGGATGTCAGCGCATGCCGCTAGCTGCCATGGACGAGATCATCAAGCCCGCGCATGCCGCGGGCCGCGGTGTCGGCGCGTTCAACGTCATCAGCATCGAGCATGCCGAGGCGATTGTCGCGGGCGCCGAGGCCGCCGCCGCCCCGGTGGTGCTGCAGATCAGCGAGAACTGCGTCGCGTACCACGGCGCGCTGGCCCCCGTCGCCCGCGCCTGCCTGGCGATCGCCAGCCTGGCCACGGTGCCGGTCACCGTGCACCTTGACCACGCCGCTAGCGTGTCACTGGTGGAGGAAGCGGGCGAGCTCGGCGTCGCTTCTGTCATGTACGACGCGTCCCGGCTGCCGTACGCGGACAACGTCCGCTCCACCGCCGACGTCGCCCGGTGGTGCCACGAGCGCGGCATCTGGGTCGAAGCCGAGCTCGGCGAGATCGGCGGCAAGGACGGCGTGCACGCGCCGGACGCGCGGACCGACCCGGCCGAGGCGGCCCGCTTCGCGACCGCGACCGAGGTCGACGCGCTCGCGGTCGCGGTCGGCAGCTCGCACGCTATGCTGACCCGCGATGCTGTCCTGGACCTCGGCCTCATCGCCGCCATCCGGCAAGCGGTCAGCGTCCCCCTGGTGCTGCACGGCTCGTCCGGCGTTCCCGACGGGAACCTGGTGGCGGCCGTCCGCGCCGGGATGACCAAGGTCAACATCGCGACCCAGCTGAACAAGGTGTTCACCGCCGCCGTGCGGCGCACCTTGTCGGACGAGCCCGCGACGGTTGATCCTAGGAAGTACGGGGCGGCGGGCCGCGACGCGGTCACGTCCGAGGTGGCCCGGCTGCTCCGCTTGCTGGGGGGAGGCACTGATGAGCCGCTATCGCCGGTGGAATGACCTGCTTGAACTGCTCGCCTCCGCGGGCCAGCTGCAAGTCGAGGACGCGGCCAAGGCACTGAACGTGTCCGCCGCGACCGTCCGCAGGGACTTCGACGAGCTGGCCAGCCAGCAGATGCTGACGCGGATCCGCGGCGGCGCCGTCGCCCAGGCCGTCAACTACGACCTGCCGCTGCGCTACAAGTCGGAACGCCATCCGACCGAGAAGCAGCGCATCGGCGAGCTCGCGGCCGGCATGGTCAGGCCGGGCCAGGTCGTCGGCCTCAACGGCGGCACCACCACCACCGAGGTGGCACGGGCGCTCGCGGTCAGGGCCGACCTCAGCCAGGGCCGTTCCGGTCCCGCGATCACCGTGGTGACCAACGCGCTGAACATCGCGACCGAGCTCGCGGTCAGGCAGCACATCAAGATCGTGGCCACCGGCGGCGTCGCCCGTCCGCAGTCGTACGAGCTGACAGGCCCGCTCGCCACCGGCGTGCTCGAGCAGGTCACCCTCGACGTGGCGATCCTCGGCGTAGACGGCATCGACGCCGTGGCAGGCGCGACCGCGCACCACGAGGGTGAGGCGAGCATCAACCAGCTGATGGCCAGGCAGGCGCGCAAGGTCATCGTCGTCGCCGACAGCTCCAAGCCGGGCCGCCGCGCGTTCGCCCGGATCTGCGGCCCGTCCGACATCGAC
>DASYAD010000291.1:0-1885 GCA_036501515.1 Trebonia sp.
TTGCCAAGACGATCAAGGGCAAGGGCTTCTCCGAGGTCGAGAACAAGGAAGGCTGGCACGGCCGGCCGTTCCCGCCCGACATGGCCGAACGGGCGATCGCCGAGCTCGGCGGCGTGCGGAACCTGACCGTCCGCGGGCCGCGCCCAGAACCGGCTGCCGGAGCAGACGCCGGCGCGGCGGCCGCCCCCGCCGGCGCCACCCTGCCGGACTACGCCGTCGGGGACAAGGTGGCCACCCGCAAGGCCTATGGCGACGCGCTCGTCGCGCTCGGCGCCGCGGACCCGAAGGTCGTCGCGCTCGACGGAGAGGTCAAGAACTCCACGTTCGCCCTGGAGTTCGCCACGGCCTACCCCGACCGCTACTTCGAGATGTACATCGCGGAACAGCAGATGGTCGCCGCCGCCACCGGCCTCGCCGTCCGCGGCTACAAGCCGTTCGCTTCCACGTTCGCCGCGTTCTTCACCCGGGCCTACGACTTCATCAGGATGGGCGCCATCTCCGGCAGGGACGTGCGGCTGGCCGGCTCGCACGCCGGTGTCGAGATCGGTGCCGACGGCCCTTCTCAGATGGCCCTCGAGGACCTGGCGATGATGCGGGCGGTGCACGGCTCGACGGTGCTTTACCCGGCCGACGGCACCAGCACCGCTGTGCTGGTCAAGGCGATGGCCGCCACGCCGGGCATCAGCTATATGCGCACCACCCGCGGCGCCTACCCCGGCCTGTACCCGTCAGGGGAAACTTTCCCC
Source organism: Trebonia sp. (assembly GCA_036501515.1). Lineage (GTDB taxonomy): Bacteria > Actinomycetota > Actinomycetes > Streptosporangiales > Streptosporangiaceae > Trebonia. The sequence continues at coordinate 747 of DASYAD010000291.1, forward strand.
GTCGGCGGCTCCAAGGTACTCCGCTCCAGCGAGCAGGACGCGGTGACCCTGGTCGGCGCCGGCGTCACGCTGCACGAATGCCTGGGCGCCGCTGAGCAGCTGGCCGCGGAGGGCATCCACTGCCGGGTCATCGACTGCTATTCGGTCAAGCCGATCGACACCGCCACTCTCACGGCGGCGGCGCAGGCCACCGGCGGGTGCTTCGTGGTCGCCGAAGACCACCACCCAGAGGGCGGTCTCGGCGAAGCGGTCACCAGCGCCCTGGTGGCGGCCGGGCAGGAGAACCTGACGATCGTCCACCTCGCCGTCAGGGAGATGCCCGGCTCCGGGTCAGGCACCGAGCTGCTCGCCTGGGCCGGCATCGACGCCGAGAACATCGCCGCGGCCGCCCGCGACCTGGCCGGCGGGTAACGCGGCAGAGCTAGTCGGGGACGTCAAACGCGGCGAGCTTCCGCAAGCGGGCCACGATGTCCTCATGGACTTGACCGGGAGGCCGGGTACCGTCGACGGCGAACATCCATTCCCGGCCCGCGTAGTACTCCAGCAGCGGGATGGTCTTCTCCCTGTAGACCTGCAGCCGGTGAGCGATGACCTCTTCGCTGTCGTCGGAGCCCCGGCCGCGGGCTAGCAGGCGGCGGATCAGTTCCTCGTCAGGTACGTCCAAGTGCACGGCGGCCTGAACCTCGACGCCGAGCGGGTGAGCGACTTCAAATGCCGCCTTGGCCTGGTCGACAGTCCGGGGGAAGCCGTCAAGCACATAACCGCCGGACTCGGTCGCCGTGACGACCGGCTTGCGCAGCATGTCCAGGACCACGCTGTCCGGGACCAGGTCCCCGGCGTCGACGTAGGCCTTGATCGTCTGCCCGATCGAGGTCTGGTCCCTGACGTGCTGGCGCAGCAGATCGCCGCTGGAGATGTGCGTGATGTTGAACCGTTCGGCCAGCCGCTCGGCCTGGGTTCCCTTCCCGGCGCCGGGCGCTCCGATCAGCAGCAGCCGCATCGGTCACCTCGTCTTTCGTCACGGACGAGCTTACGCGTCCGGCCCGAGGGCCCGCCTTCATCGCGGTTGCCGTCCCCGGCTACTCTCCGCGTGCCCTGACCGCCGTCTTCGGTCCGCTGACCATGCGGCTGTACCGCGC
>DASYAD010000292.1:0-19326 GCA_036501515.1 Trebonia sp.
TCCCGCTGATCGCCAAGATCGAGAAGCCCGAGGCGGTCAACGTCCTGCCCGACATCGTGGACGCCTTCGACGGCATCATGGTCGCCCGCGGTGACCTGGGCGTCGAGCTGCCGCTCGAGCAGGTCCCGACCGTGCAGACGCTGGCGATCAAGCTCGCCAGGGAGCGGGCCCGCCCGGTCATCGTGGCGACCCAGATGCTCGAGTCGATGATCAACTCGCCCCGTCCCACCCGCGCCGAGGTCTCCGACGTGGCCGGGGCGGTCGCGGCGGGCGCGGACGCGGTGATGCTCTCCGCGGAGACCAGCGTCGGCGCGTACCCGATCGAGACGGTCGCCACTATGAGCCGGATCGTGGCGGAGGCCGAGGGGTCCTCGCTGCGCGCCGAGCACCACCTGTCCCGTATGCCCACCACCACCGGCGGCGCGATCGCCCGGGCAGCCGCCGAGGTCGGCGCGATCGTCGGGGCCAAGGCGCTGGTGGCCTTCACCATGACGGGGGAAACCGCGCGCCGCCTGGCCCGCTACCGGTCGCCGATCCCGCTGATGGCGTTCACCACCGACCCGGCGATCAGGAGCCAGCTGGCCCTGACCTGGGGCGTGGAGACGTTCATCGTGCCGACCGTGCGGCACACCGACGACATGGTCCACGCGGTCGACTCGGCTCTGGTCAACCTGAACCGGTGCGCGATCGGCGACAAGATCGTCATCGTGGCCGGGAGCCCCCCGGGAAGCCCCGGCAAGACCAACGCGCTGCGCGTCCACCGCATCGGGGACGCCATCGCCCTGCCCTATCCCTGAGCCGCGGGAACCGCCGCCCGCCGCCCGTTACGCCCCCTCCCGGGTGCCGCTGACCGGAGCTGCGAAGAAAGCGCTCAGGGAAAAGGAAAAATGGCGTCCTGACCGTGGCGGACATAGGCTAATGTCCTGGCGGAGCGCATTGCCGCCAGGCGGACAGGAGCGGGGATTCAGCTATGAGCACGTCGCGGGATGATTCGCCAGGCGCGAAAATGTGCACGGTGTGTTCAACTGACTCTACTGAGCCTGTTTTCGCAGGTGAGGACGGGTTCTGCCCGAACTGCGGCCGTCGGGTGGTGGCGGGCGGGGTTCATGTCGAGACCGACAGGGACCACATGGAGCAGGACCTCGGCCAGGTGGCCGGGGTGAGTGACCGCGGCCTGCGGCACTCAAGGAACGAAGACGCGATGCATTTCGCTGTCGCCGACACCGACGACGGCCCGGTGGCGGTCGCGATCGTCTCCGACGGCGTGTCCTCAGCGCCCCGTCCTGACGAGGCGTCGTGGATGGCGGTGAACACCGGGATCACCCTGCTGGCGGAGGGCGCGCAGCGCGGCGATGACCCGGGCGAGATCTCCCGGGCCGCCGTTAAGGCGGCCGGGCACGCGCTCAACGGCCTGGCCGGCCCGGAGGGCGCCCCCGCCGCGACTTACCTGTCCGCGGTGGTCAGCAGCCGGGAGGTCACCGTCTGCTGGCTCGGCGACAGCCGCGCGTACTGGCTGCCCGCGAACGCGACGATGCCCGCGGGCCCCAACGACACGATCGACATCACCGGCGGCTCAAGGCGGGTGACCAGGGACGACTCGCTCGCTGAGGAGATCGTGGCGGCGGGCCTGGCGTCGATGGACGAGGCGATGGCCTCGCCGCAGGCACACGTGATCACCCGCTGGCTCGGCGCGGACCTGCCCGACCCGGAACCGCACGTCGAGACCTTTACCCCCGCGGGGCCCGGCGTCCTGCTGCTGTGCTCCGACGGGCTGTGGAACTACCGGCCTGAGGCCGCCGAGCTCGCCGCCATGGCGATGCCCGCGGCGCTGACCCGCCCGCTCGACGCCGCCGCCGACCTGGCGAAGTTCGCCCTCGACTCGGGCGGACTCGACAACATCACGGTCGTCATCATCCCGTTCCCGCCGCGGGCGGACGCGGTCGCCGCTGACACCGTTGCCGCCCCCGCCGCCGGAGCCTGACCGTCCCGCGAAGGTGAACTTCTGGTTATCCCGCCCAGGCGGCGGCGCCGTTCTGGGCGGCAATGCTTGAAATGCCCGCGCACTAAGGTAAAAAGGAAACCCCGTCGTGGTGCGCGCCCGCAGTTCGCGGCCGTGATGGCTGGTCGATGGGCATTGCTGCGGACCGGGAGCAGGTACAACATGTCGGGTTCAGCGCTGGCAGCGCCGGCTCCCGCCATGCCCGCGTCCAGGCCGCCGCGCGCGGCCCGCCCGGGGCCGTCGTGACGCCCGAGCAGGCCACCGCCGAGCGGGCAGCCGCGGTGCTGGCGGAGCGGGACGCCGTCCAGGCCAACCTGCTCGAGCTCGACGGCAGTTTCGGCAAGCGCGTCCTTGAGGGCGCGTCCCTCACCGGGCAGACCAGGGAACGCTGGGAACAGGCGTCAGTGACGCTGGCGACCCTGTGGGAGACGTTTCTCGCCTACTCGGCCGTCGTCGACCGGATCGCCGCCCTGAGCGGCCATGCGGCGGGCGGCGGGCGCCGCCCGCAGAAGAAAGACGTGGCAGAGCTGGACGACCTGCTGGCGGGCGGCTGCGTCCAGCTGCCTGGCGCCCCGGTCCCGCTGGCGCGCAGGGACCTGGCCGCCCAGGGCCGGCCGCCGGTCACCCTGACCACTGCCGTCGGCGCCATGCGCCGGGCCTTCGCCGAGGTGACGGCCGTGACCTCGGCCGCCGAGGCCGTCTGGGCGGCGGTCGGCGCCCCGCTGGACGCGGCCGCGGCCAACCTGGCGGCCGGCCGTCCGCTGGTCGCCGGGCTGGGCCCCGACATCGAGGCCGAGTTCGCCGCGGCGGAGTCCGCCCTCGGCGCGCTGCGCGGCGCCGCGAACGCCGACCCGCTGGCCCTGTGGCATGACGGGCGGACCGACACCGCGGCGGCCAGCCGGCTCCGTGAGCAAGTCGCGGAGCTCACTCCGCGGATCGCCGAACTCGACCGGGTCAGGCAGCAGTCGCGCCAGCGCATCGACGCCCTCACCGCCGACGTGGCGGCCGCCCGCGCGGTGCGCGACGACGCCGTCACGGCCTGGCAGGAGGCCGCCGCCCGGATCGCCGGGCTGCCGCCGCTGCCGCCGCCGCCCGCCGAGCCGCCGCTCACCGGCCTCACCGCGCTGGCCGCCGGCGGCCAGTGGGGCCGGCTGGCGGCCGAGCTCGACCGGTGCACGGCCGAGCTCGACGGTTTCGCCGCGCGGACCGCCGAGGTCCGCCGGCTCGCGGCGGAAGCGATCGACAAGCGGGACGAGCTGCGCGGGCTGCTGCGCGCCTACAAGGTCAAGGCCGCCAGGCTCGGCGCGGCCGAGGACGCCGGCCTGGCAGGCCGCCACGACCAGGCGCACGAGCTGCTGCGGACGGCGCCCTGCGACCTGACCGCCGCCCAGGCGGCGGTGGCGGCCTATCAGCGCGCGATCCTGGCGACGGAAGGACGGCGATGACCGCTGCGGCATGCACCCAGCCGGGGTGCGGCGGAACGATCCAGGACGGCTACTGCGACGTCTGCGGCCTGGCGCCGGCCCCGGTGCCAGCGGCGGCGGGCAGGCCAGGCGCGGCCAGCGGGCCCGCCCAGGCGCCGCCGGCCGCCCCGCCGCCAGCGGCCGGCCGCGCGCCGTTCGCCGGCGGCGGCAGCATCCGCTATGCCGGGTCGGGGCCCAGCGGGCCGGGTAGCGGTCCAGGCAGTGCCTGGTCGGCGGGCAGCGGCGGCAGCGTGAGCACCGGCAGCCGCCCGGGCAGCCGCGGTTCGCGGTCGGGCAGCAGCCGGCTGTCGCGGGGCAGGCTCGGGGCCGGGCTGGTCGAGATACCGCCGGTACCGGCGCTCGACCCGTCGGCGGCGGTCCTGGCCGACCCGCGGGTTCCGGAGAACCGGCGGTTCTGCGGCAGCTGCGGCCAGCCGGTCGGGCAGGCCCGCGACGGCAGGCCAGGGATGACGGAGGGGTTCTGCCCGAACTGCGGCACCCGGTTCTCCTTCAGCCCCAAGCTGATGCCGCGCGAGCTGGTCGCCGGGCAGTACGAGGTGCTCGGCTGCCTCGCCCACGGCGGCCTCGGCTGGATCTACCTGGCCAGGGACCGCAACGTGAGCGACCGCTGGGTGGTGCTGAAGGGCCTGCTCAACACCGGCGACGCGGACGCGATGGAGGCCGCCGTCGCCGAGGGCCGCTTTCTCGCCCAGCTTGAGCACCCGAACATCGTCCGGATCTACAACTTCGTCAAGCACGCCAGCCGGGACGGCGAGACGGCCGGCTACATCGTGATGGAGTACGTGGGCGGCAAGTCGCTCAAGGAGATCAGGCTCGACGCGCGCCAGCGCGGCGGCGCGGTCCCGCTGGCGCACGCGCTCGCCTACGCGATCGAGATCCTCCCCGCGTTCGGCTACCTGCACGACCGGGGGCTCGTCTACTGCGACTTCAAGCCGGACAACATCATCCAGACCGAAGAGCAGCTCAAGCTCATCGACATGGGCGGCGTCCGTTACATCGACGACGACGGGGCGATCTACGGCACCGTCGGCTACCAGGCGCCGGAGATCGAGGACGAGGGCCCGTCACCGAGTTCGGACCTGTACACCGTCGGCCGGACCCTGGCCGTGCTCACCTTTGACTTCCACGGGTTCCAGGGCAAGTACCTGTACCGGCTGCCCGAGGCCGAGCCGCTGCTCGTCCAGCAGGAGTCCTACGCCCGGCTGCTGCGCCGCGCCACCAACTCCGACCCGCGCCGCCGGTTCCAGTCGGCCGGCGAGATGGCCGAGCAGCTGACCGGCGTGCTGCGCGAGGTGATGTCGGTCGCGGACGGGCAGCCCCGCCCGGCGTTCTCCGGGCTGTTCAGCCCCGAGCTGCGGGCCGTCGGCACCGACCTGAGCCCCGCCAGCGGCGGCCGCCCGGACAGCGCCCACCGCCTGGCACCCGCCGGCGGGCTGGCGCCGGCCGGCGGGTTCCAGGCCGGCGGGTTCCCGGCCGCCGGGCTGGCGGCGGGAAACGGCACGGGCGGGAACGGCGCGGCAAACGCTAACGGGCCGGTGAACGCGCACGGGGCCGCGAACGCGATCGCGAGCGCCGTGGCGAACGCGAACGGCTTCGCAGGCGCCCAGGGCGCGGTACTGTCGCCGTCGGCCGCCCAGGTGATCGCGGGCCTGCCCGCGCCGCTGGCCGACGGCACCGACCCGGCGGCCGGCTACCTGGCCACCCTGGGCGGTCTCGATCCCGGACAGCAGGCGGAGGCGCTGCTCGGCGCCGTCGCCGGCGACGCCGGCGTTCCCCCGGGAGTCGCGGGCTCGCAGGAGACCATGCTGGCGCTCGTCCGCGCGCTGATCGCGGCGGGCGACCTGGACGCCGCCCGCGGCTACCTGGCGGAGCTGGCCGCGGCGGGCTCCGTGCCCGCTGCCGCCGGCGGCGCGCCTGCCGCCGCTGCGCCGGCCGCGGGCGCTCCCGTGGCCGGCCAGGCGGGACCGGATCCGGTTGACTGGCGGATCACCTGGTACAGCGGCCTCTGCGAGCTGGCGGGCGCCCGGCCGGAGCGGGCGCGGGCCGCGTTCAGCGCCGTCTACGACGAGCTTCCCGGCGAGCTCGCGCCGAAGCTGGCGCTCGGCTTCGCCGCCGAGGCGGCAGGCGACGCAGCGGCCGCGCGGCACTACTTCCAGCTCGTCTGGACGATCGACCGCTCCTATGTCAGCGCCGGGTTCGGCATGGCCAGGGCCTGCCTGGCAGGCGGTGACCGGGTCGCGGCGATCGCCGCCGTCGCCGCCGTGCCCGAGACCTCCAGCCATCACGCCGCGGCGCAGATCGCCGCCGTCCGGCTGCTGGTGGCCGACGGCGCCGGGCTGTCGGCGGCCGACCTGCGGCAGGCCGACGTCCGCCTCGGCCGGCTCTCACTCGACGACAACGACCCGCGCCGGCATCAGCTCACGGTGGAGATCCTGCGGGCCGCCCTCGACTGGGTGTCAGCCGCGCCCCCGGCCCAGCGCCGCGGCGCCGGTCCGGGCGCCGGCGACCGCATCCTCGGCTGCGAGCCGAACGAGCGGGCGCTGCGCTTCGGGCTCGAGCGCGGCTACCGCGCGCTCGCTAACCTGATCCCCGAGCGGCGGGTCGAGCTGGTCGACATGGCCAACACGGTCCGCCCGAGGACCTGGATATAAGCGGCGTGGACTCCGATACCGCGAGGAGACAGCGATGACAGGCCTGCCCGGATTCACCGTGGACATCGACCAGAACCCGTACCTGCCCGTCGGCGGGCGCGACGTCAGCGCGATCGTGACCGTGACCGCGGACGACACCGGGGACGCGCCGTCCGCCGCGGTGAGCGGCGGCAGCGCGGAGATCATCATCATCGACTGCTCGGGGTCGATGGACTACCCGCCGACGAAGCTAGCCGAGGCCAGGGCGGCCACCGCCGCCGCCGTCGACGTGATCCACGACGGCACGTCGTTCGCGATCATCGCGGGCACTTCGACCTCCTGGCCTGTCTACCCGCCGGACGGCACAATGGCCGTCGCCGGCGAGCGCACCCGGGCGGAAGCCAAGGCGGCGCTGCGCCAGCTGCGCGCCAACGGCGGCACCGCGATCGGCCAGTGGCTCCGGCTGGCACAGCAGATCTTCCAGACCGCCCCGGCCGCGCTCAGGCACGCCATCTTGCTCACCGACGGCAAGAACCAGCATGAGACGCCGGAGGAGCTCGCCGCCGCGATCGCGCTGTGCGAGGGCAGCTTCCGCTGCGACTGCCGCGGCGTGGGTACCGACTGGGAAGTCAGCGAGCTGCGGAAGATCTCCACCGCCCTGCTCGGCAGCGTCGACATCGTGGTGGACCCGGCCGGGCTCGCGGCCGACTTCGAGGAGCTGATGCGCGGCGCGATGAGCAAGCAGCTGCCCGACGTGCTGCTGCGCGTGTGGACGCCGCAGCAGGCGGCGCTGAAGTTCGTCAAGCAGGTCGCGCCCGCCATCGACGACCTCACCGGCCGGCGCCTGGCCGCGGGCGCGCAGGCGGGCGACTACCCGACCGGTGCCTGGGCGCCGGGGGAGAGCCGCGACTACCACGTCGCCGTCACCGTCAACCCGGCCAACCCCGGCCAGGAGATGCTCGCCGCGCGGGTCAGCCTCGTCGCCAGCTCACCCGAAGGTCAGCAGGTCCTCGGCCAGGGCCTGATCCGGGTCACCTGGACCGACGACGAGGAACTGTCCACCAGGATCAACTCGCGGGTGGCCGGCTACACCGGGCAGGCGGAGCTCGCGGCCGCCATCGCCGACGGTCTCGAGGCCAACAAGCGCGGCGACGAGGACGTCGCCACCGCGCGCCTCGGCCGGGCCGTCGCCCTGGCGCACCGGGCAGGCAACGAGGAGATGGCCCGGCTGCTCGCCAGCGTGGTGGACGTGGTGGACGAGGCCACCGGAACCGTCCGGCTGAAGAAGCGGGTGGACGCCGCCGCCGAGATGGCGCTCGACACCCGGTCGACGAAGACGGTCCGGGTCAGGAAGGGCTAACCAGGTGGCGACCTGCCCGGCCGGGCACCAGTCGGCCAGCGACGACTTCTGCGACGTCTGCGGCGTGCTGATCGGCGCCGCCCCGAGCCTCGCGCCCGCCGAAGCGGCCGCGGCGGGTACCGCCGCCGGAACCGCCCACGGGACCGCCGCCGGCGACGGAACGGCGGGCGCCGGACTGGCGGCCGCCCCCGCCGAGGACTGCCCGCGCTGCGGCGTCGCCCGGGCCGGCCAGTTCTGCGAATCCTGCGGCTACGACTTCACCGCCGCTCCGGCCGCGGCCCCCGTCTCCGCGGTGCCTGTTTCCGCGGCCCCTGCTTCCGCGGTGCCCGTCTCGGCGGCCTCCGCGGCCCCCGTTCCCCCGGCCCCCGCTTCCGTGCCGCCAGCGCCCGCCCAGGCGGCCGCGCCCGCTCCTGCCCCCGCTCCAGCCCCGGCGGGAGCCGCAACCGTCTGGCCGCCGGCCGCCGGGGCCGGCCGCGAATGGGCGGCCGTGGTGACCGCGGACCGCGCCTACTACGACAGCATCCAGGCCGAGGACGGACCCGACGCGGCCGGGATCGACTTCCCGGTCTACTTTCCCCAGCGGCGCTTCCCGCTGACCGTGGCCGAGGTCAGGATCGGCCGGCGCAGCGCCTCGAGCGGCATCAGCCCGGAGATCGACCTGTCTGTCCCGCCAGCCGACCCCGGCATCTCCCGCCTGCACGCGGTCCTGCTGCGGGCCCCGGACGGCAGCTGGTCGATCGTCGATCCCGGATCCGCCAACGGCACCGTCGTCAACGGCAGCGAGATCCCGCGGGGCCACGCCGTGCCGCTCGGCGACGGCGACCGTGTCCACCTTGGCGCCTGGACCGAGCTGCGGCTCGTCCGCGAGCCTTAGCGTCTGCCGCCAGGCCAGGAACGCGCTTCGCGGCTGTGGCGGTGCTGGCCGCGCTGACCGCCCTGACCGCGGCCTGCGGCGCGGTCACGCATACGGCGCGGGGCAGCGGAGCCGGCGGTGCCGTACTGGCGGCGGCATCGGCCGGCACCATCTCCGAGACCGGCAGCAGCCTGCTCTACCCGCTCATCCGCGCCTGGGCGGCCGGCTACCAGAAGCAGACCCCTGGCGTCACCGTGACCACCGCGTCGACAAGCTCGGGCACCGGCATCACGGCGGCCACCGACGACACCGCGGACCTCGGCGCCTCCGACGCCTACCTGTCGAGCGGCGACCTGGTCAAGAAGCCGGCGCTGCGCAACATCCCGCTCGCCGTCTCCGCCCAGACCGTCGTCTACCACCTGCCCGACGTCAGCGGCAGCGCGCACGTCAAGCTCAACGGCACGATCCTGGCGGGTATCTACAGCGGCGCGATCACCATGTGGGACGACCCGCGGATCACCGCGGTCAACCCGGACGTGACGCTGCCCGCGCTGAAGATCGTGCCGGTCGAGCGGTCCGACAGCTCGGGTGACACCTTCCTGTTCACCAGCTACCTGTCGACCCAGGACTCAGCCTGGAACGACACGACCGGCTACGGCACGATCGCCGCATGGCCGAAGGTGGCCGCCGCGCGGCTCGCCAAGGGCAGCCTCAACGTGCTGAGCACCTGCGAGTCCAACCCCGGGCGGCGTCGCCTACAACGGCATCAGTTACCTGTCCCAGGCCCGCGCGGGCGGCCTCGGCGAGGCGGAGCTCGCGAACGCCGCCGGCCACTGCACCCTGCCGGACGCGGCCACCATCCAGGCGTCGGCCGCCAGCTTCGTGTCCCTCACCCGGCCAGCCGCCAGCGGCCGGGCGATTAGCCGCCGGCTGACGGAATACCGCTAAGCTCCATTGCTACACCTACACGCACCGCGCGAAACCACACAATTGGAACTCGAATACCAGCGTCGCAGCTGCCCGAGGAGGGTCGGTGGCCGGGGAAACCCCTGTGCAGCTGGGCGGCCCGCTGACCGGGCTTGCCCCGGGCTCCCGCGTGGCCGGGTACCTGCTCGAGGAACTGGTCGGCGTCGGCGGCATGGCGGCGGTCTACCGGGCCCGCGACGAGCCGCTCGGCCGGGTGGTGGCGCTCAAGCTGCTGGCAGGCGATGAGTCGCTGCGGATCAGGTTCGTGCGCGAGGCCCGGGCCGTCGCCGCGGTCGACCACCCGCACATCATCCCCGTGTACGCGGCCGGCGAGGCCGACGGCATGCAGTACATCGCGATGCGCTTCGTCGCGGGCGACACCCTGCAGGGGGTGCTGCGGGCCAACGGCACCCTGCCGGCGAAACGGGCCGCGTCGTTCACCTCGCAGGTGGCCTCCGCGCTGGACGCCGCGCACGCCGCGGGCCTCGTCCACCGGGACGTGAAGCCGGGCAACATCCTGGTCGACGCCCGGCGCGGCGGTCCCGAGCACGCCTACCTGACCGACTTCGGCATCGCCCGGGCGATGATGTCGGCCGGCACGCTGACCGTGGCGGGCCAGTTCCTCGGCACCCCCGACTACGCCGCGCCCGAGCAGATCAACGGCCAGCCGGTCGACGGCCGGGCCGACCAGTACGCCCTCGGCTGCGTCGCCTACGAGGCGCTCAGCGGCGCGGTGCCGTTCCGCCGGGACTCAGCCTGGTCGGTGCTCTACGCGCACCTGAACGAGCCGCCCCCGACGATCCCGGCCAGCGCCGGCCTGGCACCCGCGGTACACGAGGTGCTGGCCACCGCCCTGGCCAAGTCGCCCAGCGAGCGCTTCTTCACCTGCGGCGACTTCGCCGACGCGCTGCGCGAGGCCCTCGGGCTCGACCCGTACGACCCGTCGCGCCCGGCCCCGTCGACCCGGTCGGCCGCCGTTCTCACGCCGACGCTGCCGATGACCGTGTACAGCCCGCCGCCGACGGGCCTGGACGGCGCACACGTTCCCGGCCAGCCCGCTGCGCCGGACTTGATCGGCACCTGGACGGCGGTGGTGGCCGCGGACCGGGCCTACTACGACAGCGTGGCCGCCGTGGACGAACAGGACACCGCGTCGATCGCCATGTTCCCCAGCGACCTGCCAGAGCGCCGCGTCGCGCTGGCCGGAACCGAAGTCCGCATCGGCCGCACCAGCGCGTCGGCCGGCGTCGTGCCGGAAATCGACCTGGGCGGCCCGCCGCGCGACCCCGGCGTCTCCCGGGTGCACGCCAAGCTCGTCCCCGCCTCCGACGGCAGCTGGACCGTCGTCGACCTGGGCACGGACAACGGCATCAGCGTCAACGGCCAGGACGTCCCGGCCCGCGGCTCCGTCCCGCTGCGCCCAGGCGACCGCATCAACCTCGGCGCCTGGACCAGCATCACCATCACCCGCGGCTGAGCGCCGTCAGTACTTCGGCCCGACGAACTCATCCAGCCGCGCGACCGCGTCCTTCTTTGCCACCGAGATGACGTCGGAGCGAGCGAACCGCCAGTCCACGCCCAGCCGGTCGAGCGTATCTCCGCAGACCCCCAGGATGTCCCGCGACTTGTTGCTGAACGTGTAGCGCGGGTACTCGTACCAGTGATCACCGTCGGCTAGCACGCGCCGGACCCGGTTCATGCTCCGGCAGCCGTCGGAGTGGAACAGTCCCCGGGCGAAGTCCCCTGGATAGCGGTCGACGATCACCTGCTGCCAGTCGGCCAGCTCGATCTTCCTGGTGTGCTTCATGCCCGGTCCGTGCTGCGGGAACAGACAGGGCCAGTGCTTCGAGGTACTGTTTACCGCGGTCATTCCTTTTCTGCTGGCACTGAAAACGGCAGATAGGGGCATTACCTGCCGGGTCGCTTCGCGTGCCGCCGCGGTAAGCCCTGGCCAGCCGTCGCAGCACGCGATGGACAGGACGTAGACGTCCTTCCGCTGACGGGTCAGGCAGCCGTCGCCGAGGTAGAGACCGAGAAGATACGCATACGCGCGCTCATCGACTGGCACCCCGTCGCAGCGCGGGCAGGCCGACTTGCGCTTGCTGTCGGGACCGCGGCGTTTTCCAGTTCGCCAGTTCCGGACGGTGCGCAGGGGGATCCCAATGACCTCAGCGACCTCGCGATCATGCAGGCCTTGCAGGGACAGACCGCGCGCCCGGTCCACGGTTGCTTGCGGATGCACCGGAACGTCACCGCCTGGTCCTTCGGCCCGCGTGGTCGCTGTTGGCAAGCACGCGGCGGGCACGGCTCATGCCGCGGTAGCTGGCGGAGTGGAACAACCCCCGGGCGAACTCACCAGGGGACTCACTGATGAAGGGTTGTACATATCGCTAGTATCGGTCGTGCTACTGACAATCGCTGAGATAACGATCACAGTTTCTAGTGTGCGCAAGTGCCCCGGGTGGGATTCGAACCCACACTATATGGTGTTTGAGACCATCTCCTCTGCCGGTTGGGATACCGGGGCGACCGCCGCTGCGCTGCCTAGCCGGACGGCGTGCGATGACAATCTACAGGTTCCCGGTAGGCTCTAGTGCGTGAGCCAGAATGCGTTGCGTGTCGTTATTGCGGAGGATGAGGCGCTGATCCGCCTGGACCTCAAGGAAATGCTCGAAGAGGAAGGCTACTCGGTGGTCGCCGAGGCGGCCGACGGCGAGGCCGCGGTGGCGAAGGTCACCGAGTTCAAGCCGGACCTCGCCATCTTCGACGTGAAGATGCCGGTCCTCGACGGGATCTCCGCCGCGGAGCAGATCGCCGCGGAGCGGATCGCCCCGGTGGTGATCTTGACGGCGTTCTCGCAGCGGGAGCTGGTTGAGAGAGCCCGCGACGCCGGCGCTATGGCCTACCTTGTGAAGCCGTTCACGAAGGCGGACCTGGTGCCTGCCATCGAGATGGCGGTCAGCCGCTACACCGAGATCAAGGCGCTCGACGAAGAGGTCAACACCCTCAAGGACCGCCTCGAGGTGCGCAAGCTGCTTGACCGCGCGAAGGGCCTGCTGCAGTCGGAGCACGGCCTGACCGAGCCGCAGGCGTTCCGCTGGATCCAGAAGACGTCGATGGACCGCCGCCTCACCATGCGCAAGGTCGCTGAGGCCGTCATCGAGGGCACGCTCAGCGCCAAGCAGGCCGACGCGGCCGAGGCGGCGGACAAGCCCGAGTAGCGATCAAGGGACCCGGGGACCCGTTGGTACCGTGTCCGCCTTCCCCGGGCTGACACGTTTTCTACTGAGGCCCCCGGGTCCGCTGTCGTTACGTTAGCGACATCGTGTCCCAACGGCAAAGTGAAGTTAGCCCGCTGGTCGGGCAGTGGTCGCTGGCCGATTCCGGTGCGTTCACCCGGGATCGTCACCTTTCGCCGTCATTCGAACCCGATGCGCCAGCTCGGGGGCCGGCATAGCGGGCGCGAACTGGGCAATCCCGGGCGCCTGCGAAGTCCGCCAGACCGGGGCAGAGCGTCGCAGCCGGGCCCTTTGGCAGCGGACCGTGACCGTCCGGCCATAGATAACAATCTCATAGCTTCGGCGTGTCGCGAACCGTCAGGCCAGAGGCGGCTTAGAAGCGGGCCGGACGATGGGCAGTTTAGACCCGGTTGCGCCCCGATGTGCACGTTATCATCGGATCCGGCCTCATCGCTGCGAATTGGCGAGCCTCTGGCCTGGATCGCGTGACTTTTACATTGTTTGCGTTCACAATCACTTCTTAGGCACGCGCATGCTGGCCGGCCCAGGGGGCCCCCAAGGGACCGGCCACCAGGACCCACCGAAGGACCCAACGAAGGGAAGCCTTCCATGCGCACGAAGTTCCCGCACAACGCGAAAACGAAAGGGCTGGCGGCACTCATCCTCGCCGCGGCGGCCGGCCTCGCGGTAGCGGCCGCCGCCCCCGCGGCGAACGCCGGGCAGACGGCACAACAGACGGCCCAGGCAAAGCAGCAGGCAGCCCAGGCCGCCTCCCACGGCGCGCTGAACATCACCAGGCAGTACTTCGGCAGCACGACCGAGTCCTACACCGGCAAGCTGACGCCGACCTACCGCTACACGATGACCAACGCCGCCGGCATGACCGTGCAGCTGCTCTCCTACGGCGGCATCACCCAGGCCATCGACGTGCCGGGCAAGAACGGCAAGCAGGCCGACGTGGTGCTCGGCTTCAAGACGCTGGCCGACTACGTGGCCAACGACAGCCCGCCGGTGACCGCGAACGGCGGCCCGTACTTCGGCGAGACCGTTGGCAGGTACGCCAACCGGATCGCCGGCGGCACGTTCAAGCTCAACGGCCAGACCTACACGGTCCCCGTCAACAACGGCGTCAACGCGCTGCACGGCGGCCTGGTCGGGTTCGGCAGCCACGTCTGGTCGCAGGTCCGCGTCATCCACACCGCCAGCGAGGTCGGCGTCACCCTGCGGCTGGTCAGTCCCAACGGCGACGCGGGCGGCGCCGCGGGCAGCCCCGGCTGCGCGAACGGCTGCACCGGGTACCCGGCCCAGCTGACCGTGGACGTCACCTACACGCTGAACAACAAGGGCCAGTACCAGATCCGCTACCAGGCGCACAACGACTCGGCCACGCTCAGCACGGTGGTGAACCTGACCAACCACAGCTACTTCAACCTGGCCGGCGAGAACTCGCCAGCCGGCTCCGCCTACGGCCAGTACGTGCAGATCAACGCGAACAACTACTCGCCCACCGACAGCACCCAGATCCCGCTGCCGCTGGCCCACGGGGTCCCGGTCGCGGGCACGCCGTTCGACTTCACCACTCCGCGCACCATCGGGTCGCGGATCGACGACGTGAGCGCGCGAGACAACGTGCCCGCCAGCTTCGACTCGCTGACTAAGAACGAAAGCCAGCTGACGATCGCCCAGGGCTACGATCACAACTGGATCCTCAGCAAGCAGACGGCCAGGACCACCGGCCCCGACGGCCTCAACCTGGCCGCCCGCGCCGCCGACCCGGCGAGCGGCCGCCAGCTCACCGTCTGGACTGACCAGCCGGGCGTCCAGTTCTACAGCGGCAACTTCCTCACCGGCACGCTGACCGGCATCAGCGGTGACACCTACCGCCAGGGCGCCGGCTACACCTTCGAGACCCAGCACTTCCCCGACTCGCCGAACGAGCCGTCGTTCCCGTCGACGGTCCTCGCCGCCGGGCACACGTTCAGCACGACGACGGTCTTCGCATTCGCGTCGTAGTGCGGCAACCCGGTCACTGTTAGGAAACACGAGTGGTGCCCGGCGGGCCGACAGCCCGCCGGGCACCTTCATCCGGTCATAGGATCGAAGGGTGAAAGACAGGCTGCTGCTCCTCGACGGTCACTCGCTGGCGTACCGCGCGTGGTTCGCGCTCCCGGTGGAGAACTTCGCCACGACGACCGGCCTGCCCACGAACGCCGTGTACGGCTTCACCGCGATGCTCATCAACGTGCTGCGCGATGAGAAACCGTCCCGCGTCGCGGTGGCGTTCGACCGCAGCGAGCCGACGTTCAGGCACGAGAAGTACGTGGAGTACAAGGCCGGCAGGACCAAGGCGCCCGATGAGTTCCGCGGGCAGATCAGCCTGATCTTCGAGGTGCTCGACGCGCTGGGTATCAAGCACCTGTCAGCGCCCGGCTACGAAGCCGACGACATCATTGCCACGCTCGCCACCCAGGCCGAGGCCGAAGGCGACGACGTGCTCGTCGTCACCGGCGACCGGGACACGTTCCAGCTGATCAGCGACCGCGTCACGGTCCTCTACAACAGCCGCGGCGTTTCCGACATGCGTCGCTACGACCCCGCAAGCCTGCACGAGAAGTACGGGCTGACGCCGCAGCAGTACCCGGACTTCGCGGCACTGCGCGGCGACCCGAGCGACAACCTGCCGTCCGTCCCCGGTGTGGGGGAGAAGACCGCGACCAAGTGGATCACCGAGTTCGGCTCGCTCGCGAACCTGGTCGACCGGGTCGGCGAGGTCAAGGGCAAGGCGGGCGACGCGCTGCGCGAGCACCTAGGCAGCGTGCTGAACAACCGCGAGCTGACCACGCTGCTGCGCGACCTGCCCGAGTCCGTCGTCGGCGCGACCCCGGCCGACCTGGCACCGGCGCCGTGGGACCGCGACCAGATCCACCAGCTGTTCGACACCCTGCAGTTCCGGGTGCTGCGCGACCGGCTGTACACGACCTTCCCCGGGGGCCTGCCCGGCGCCGCCGTGGACCCGGCCGCCCCGCAGGTCGCGGTCGACCAGCAGGCAGGGGGCTTCGAAGTCGACGCGTCCGTGCTGGGCCCCGACGAGGTCACTTCGTGGCTGGAAGAGCATGAGTCGGCAGAACGGGCCGGGCTGGCAGTGTCAGGCACCTGGGCTCGCGGGACCGGCAACGTGACCGGCATCGCGATCGCGACCCCGGACGGCGCTGGCGCCTACCTGGACCCGACCGCCCTGACGCCGAACGACGAGCGCGCGCTGTCGGCCTGGCTGGCGTCGAAGCACCGGCCGAAGGCGCTGCACGACGCGAAGGGACCCTCGCACGCACTGGCGGCGCACGCCTTCGTTCTGGATGAGCTGACGTCGGATACCGCGCTGGCGGCCTACCTCGCGCTGCCCGGCCAGCGCACCTTCGACCTGGCCGACCTTTCGCTGCGCTACCTCGGCAAGGAGCTCGGCGACCCGGCCG
This sequence comes from Trebonia sp., assembly GCA_036501515.1. Taxonomy (GTDB): domain Bacteria; phylum Actinomycetota; class Actinomycetes; order Streptosporangiales; family Streptosporangiaceae; genus Trebonia. The sequence continues at coordinate 16,002 of DASYAD010000292.1, forward strand.
GCGACAACGTGCAGCTCACGCTGGACGGCTCCGGCGAGGAGGAAGCGGCGATCGCGCTGGTCCGGCGGGCGGCGGCCACCCTCGACCTCGCGGCCGCGCTTGACGAGGACCTCGACAAGCGGGGCGCGACCCGGCTGCTGCACGAGATCGAGCTGCCGCTGGTCGGCGTGCTGGCCACGATGGAGCGCACCGGCATCGCGGCCGACACCGACCACTTCGCGGAGATGTCGGCGACGCTGTACGGCCAGGTCAAAGAGTCCGAGCAGGCGGCCTACGACGTCGTCGGGCACGAGTTCAACCTCGGCTCGCCCAAGCAGCTGCAGGAAGTCCTGTTCACCGAGCTCAGCCTGCCCAAGACCAAGCGGATCAAGACCGGCTACACGACCGACTCCGAGGCGCTGACCACGCTGCTGGCGAATACCGGGCACCCGGTGCTCGAGCACCTGCTGCGCCACCGCGACGTCGCCAAGCTGAAGTCGATCGTCGACTCGCTGATCCCGATGGCGGACGCCCAGGGCCGCATTCACACCACGTTCAACCAGATGATCGCCGCGACCGGCCGGCTGTCGTCGACCGACCCGAACCTGCAGAACATCCCGATCCGCACCGAGACCGGCCGCCGGATCCGCGAGGGCTTCGTGGTCGGGGCCGGCTACGAGACGCTGCTGACCGCGGACTACTCGCAGATCGAGCTGCGCATCATGGCCGACCTGTCAGGCGACGACGCGCTGATGGCGGCGTTCGAGTCCGGGCACGACTTCCACGCCGCGACCGCGTCCCGGGTCTTCGGCGTCGAGCCCACGGACGTGAGCCCCGAGCAGCGGGCCAAGATCAAGGCGATGAACTACGGGCTCGCCTACGGCCTGTCCGCCTTCGGCCTGTCGGGCCAGCTGCGGATCTCCGTGGAGGAGGCGCGCGGGCTGATGGACGACTACTTCAAGGAGTTCGGCGGGGTCCGCGACTACCTGCAGTCGATCGTCGCCCAGGCCCGCCTCGACGGCTACACCTCGACGATCATGGGCCGGCGCCGCTACCTGCCCGACCTGACGTCAGACAACCGCCAGCGTCGCGAGATGGCCGAGCGGATGGCCCTCAACGCGCCGATCCAGGGGTCGGCGGCGGACGTGATCAAGGTGGCGATGCTGCGCGTTTCCGCTGCCCTGAAGGCGGCGGGCCTGAAGTCGCGGATGCTGCTGCAGGTCCACGACGAGCTGATCTTCGAGGCCGCGCCGGGCGAGCTCACCGCGCTCGAGTCCCTGGTCAAAACCGAAATGGGCGGCGCCACCAGCCTCCGCGTCCCCCTCGAGGTCTCCACCGGCACCGGCCGCAGCTGGGCCGATGCGGCCCACTAGCGGCACGGCCGATGAGTCAAGTGCGCTGCCCGGCTTGGCGTCCTGCCTGGCCGGTGCCCGGTCTAGCGCGGTTACCTCGCCAGCCCCACAGGCCGCAATTGATCACCGTGTGTCACCGCCGCGAATTATTGGGTGTAGTTACGACCGAATACGGTCACTAACGACACCCAATCTTTGAAACGGCACGTGTCCCGGTTTCACACCGTGACCATTCCGGCGGCCTAAGAAGGCATTGCCGGGAATTGACTGGTCGCTACTGCTCCTCGGCTCTGCTCGCCCGTGGCTGAGTGCGGCTGCCGTCCTCGTCCCTGATCGCGTAGTAGGTGGTCCTGTCAGCCACCGCTCTTCTTCTCCTTGTCCTGCTGCCTGGTCCGTGGGAAGTCCTCGATCGCTGCAGTTCCTGGAGGCGTCACCAGCAGCGCGTTCGCCCGCCGTTGGAAATTCCCGAGCTCTCGTTCCTCGGTGAAGTCGCGTCTTTCTCCGTCGAAGCCGCCGAACGAATACGCTCGTAAGCTTCGTGGGTCAGCTCTTTGGCCTCCCGGCTCTCCGGCGTGTGGAATTGCATCTCAAAGCGGGTTCCGGCGCCGCGAGCCGCCACTGACTGTTGACTCCCTTGTCCTGCTCGGCATGCCACGGATTCTTCAGTTTGACGAGCTCGAACCCTTCGGCCTTGAGCCGGTCGACGTCGCCTAGAACGCCGTCAGCGTAGCGTTCCGGCGGATAGACGAGCGTGAACCGGACGGCATCTGCGATCTTGTCCAGAGCGGACCGTATGTGCCGGCCGGGCTTCGCCGACAACTCATCGGCGATCTTCTCCTTGAGGCGGTCCTCGCCTTTGAGCATGTGCTCGAGGCCAGCGAGCTTCCGGCCCGGGCCGGCGGCCGCTACGCGTTCGACCGCCGGGCGGATGGTTTCCCGTGCCTCGTCCTTGAGGTCGGACGCGCACTTGCTGGCCTCGGCGTTCTTGCTCGGGGGAGGGCCGTCGGCCGCCGCCGGTCCAGCTGCCGTCCGGGTGCGTGCTGGCCGACGCGGTCTCGCGGCCGGGGTAGCGGCGCTTGTGCGCAGCCCATTCTGCTTCCAGGCGAGGCGAGGCGAGGCGAGGCGCGGCGCGGCCCTGGTCCAGGCGTCACGCGCTCCGCCGGGCCGTCAATCGCTCGCTCCGCCGGGCGGTCAATCGCTCGCTCCGCCGGGCCGTCAGGTGCCTGCTTCACCTGCCTGTCCGGATGTACTGTGCCTGGCGGCTAGGCTGTGTCAGCCGGGCGGGTGCGCCGCCGCTTAGGCCCGCTGGGCTGGGGCGGGAGTTCGCTGGCCCGTGTCAGCCGCCCTCGTTCGGGGGAGCCGGTTTGGTCAGCACCGGACCGACCGCGGCGGGGCGGGGCGGGGTTCGCGCGAGGAGTGGCGCCGGGCGGGAATCCTTTGCGGGAATTTTCAGTTTCATCACTGGGGTGTTTGAAGCTGTTGCTGAGTTGTAGCCATGTTCAATTGACCTCTCAGCGAGAACTACATACCCTGAACTCTGCGCTGTGTCTTCTGCGGTCTCGTTGCCGCCACCCGGCCCTCGTCAAGTGGGCCGCCTGGCTGTGAGACCGCCGGGGCGTGCCGTGGCCGTAACCCGGCCGGGCAGGTCCCGCGCGTTCACTGCATCAGTCCTCGGCGCCCCAACGCAATATTCATCCCTGTCCGCATCCGGAGCCCACCAACTCATGACGAGCAGCACGCAAACCACCTCGACCCCCCAGGTAGCGATCAACGACATCGGGTCCGAGGAGGAATTCCTCGCCGCGATCGACCTGACCATCAAGTACTTCAACGACGGAGACATTGTCGAGGGAACCGTCGTCAAGGTCGACCGAGACGAGGTTTTGCTCGACATCGGTTACAAGACCGAGGGCGTCATCCCGTCCCGCGAGCTGTCGATCAAGCACGACGTCGACCCGCACGATGTCGTCAAGACCGGCGAGCAGATCGAGGCC